>SBBO01000032.1 GCA_005239675.1 Planctomycetales bacterium | reverse complement strand
GCTGATAGATAGCCAGTTCGTTCTTTAATTTTTCAAACGTTTCTTTTGTAAAAATTAAAAGCTTTTTTAGGGGGTAACAATCTATTATCCCATTCCCGGAAATATTTGAATTACTACTTGATGAGATGCGGTTGCTCCCTTAATATATAATATAAATAATCTCCTAAGACTTTTTAGACAAGGTCTCTCAATATTGATGCCTAATCTTTGGGAACAATATCTTAATCTGATCAAACGATTTATTCCGGTCAAACTTCATGGTTCATGTGTTGGTCTGGATATCGGCGCCGCGGACTGCAAATTCGTCCAGGTCCAGAAGGGGGCCGATGGTTTTTCTTTATTGGATTGGGGGATCCAGCCGACCAATCAAGACACCCTCGAGGCCACCATTAAAAAAATCCGCGATCGCTTAAAGACACCTTTTACTAGTGTGCATACATCTGTCTCGGGTAGGGGCACATTGATCCGTTATATAAGTATGCCGCGCATGTCGCTCGAGGACCTGCGCAATTCTTTTGCCATTGAGGTGGATAAATATTTTCCCTTTACTCAGGATCAGGTCTATACGGATTGTTGCATACTTGACCCACAGGGGAAGGGTAAGGATATGTCGGTCATAGCCGCCGCCGCTAAGAAAGAATTGGTCGATCAAAGGGTGCAGTTATTGTCCAAGTTGGGCATTACAACGGATTTTATCGGAATTAATCCCGTGGCATTAGTGAATGGGTTTCATGTCTTAGGGACGGGATTGCCAAAGGAGGAAGGTGCGGTTGTCGCCTTGCTCGATATTGGAGAGACGGTCAGTAACTTAACAATCCTGATGGATCAGTTGCCCCGTTTTACGCGCGATATCTTTGTCGGCGGTCGCGATTGTACCAAGGTCATCAGCAATGTCTTCGGGATATCGATCGATGAGGCTGATAAACTAAAACGTCAGCCGGGAGACAAAGCTGAGCAGGTCATGAGCGCCTACGAATCTATGTTTCTTAGCATGATTCAGGAGCTTAAACTATCCTTCGATTATTTCACTACTGAAAAGAATCTTGAAATCAAACAGCTTTTTTTGACGGGTGGGGGTTCCACCCTAGGCGGTATTGTGTCGATGTTGGAAAAGGCATTTGACCTTAAGGTCGATCTTTGGGATCCCGTTAAATTTTTGAAAGTGTCGACTGGCATGCCGGAGGGTGAGTTGTCTACGCAATCCATTCGCTTGGGGGTTGCCGTAGGGCTTGCCTTGTATAGCTATGATTGAAATCAATTTAATCCCCCCTACATTACGCAAGAAAAAGAAAGGTAAATTTTTGCTGGCAGGGTTTAGGGTTTCCCCTGAGGTGGCTATCGGCTTGGGTGTTGGGTTGGTCGCGGTCCTCATTTTATTTCATGTCGTGCTAGGTATGATGAATATCGGTGCCATTGCTCAGCATAAAGGACTGCGCGCAGAGTTGGAGGCCCTTTCTTCGCAGAGACAAGAAGCGGATAAGGTGCTCGGTGAATTAAAAACTCTACAAGAGACTCAGGATACCATGCGCGATATCCTGCCCAAGCAGATCTTTTGGGCGCAGAAACTTAATATTTTAAGCGACAGTATTCCTAAGGGGATGTGGTTACGACGTTTTTGGTTCGAGAAAAATGTCTTCTCTGTTGAGGGAAGCGCTATTACAACCAACGATGAAGCAATGATCAACGTCCACAAATTCTTTTCAGACCTTAAGGACCAGAAAGAGTTTCAGGACCAATTCAATGACATGGAGCTTGGTTCGATCCAAAGACGCAAGGCGGGATCAATTGAGATCGCCGATTTCTTAATTACGATGAAATTGAAATGAAGGCCAAAATTCAAGAGATATTCAACGCCATTGATGAAAAGAACCAACATTATGTCCTGATCGGGATCATACTCTTTGTCATCCTGCTGGATTTCTTCATTCTTATGCGCCCCCAGCTGCTTGCCTTGGCAAAAATTAGATCCGAGGTTAAAACCATTGTGCAGGACATTGAGAAGATTAAGGAAGATACGCAAAGGCTCGATTCCTACAAGAGCGAGATCAAGCGCCTAGAAGACGCCCTTGCGGCGGTCGGTAAGATTCGGCCTAAACAGGAGGTGCCAGTAGCTTTAGAGCAAATTTCACGCGTGGCGAGTCAAGCGCAGGTCAAAATTGACCAGATGGCACTAGTTCCCGGCGGTGAGAGAGCTCTTCCCGCGGTTCAAGACGAGGTTAAAACCGATCAAATGCCGCCTGGTCCGGGTGATCCACAGACCCTCATGGCGAATCAAAACGTAGCTCAAACCAGCCAAACACCTCCCCCCCCTCCTGGCGATGTAAAGACTCTCATGGCCAGTCAAGGTCAGGGTGGAACCAACCAAATGCCACCACCCATTCCTGGAAAGGAGATAGCCCCCCCCGCGTCAGGGGCCGACAGTGGGAAGGTCATTCCGGAAGAGAAGAAGCGTACTTACTCTGCCTTACCTGTTTTGATTGAGGCGCGTAGTGGTTACCACTATTTTGGGCGCTTTTTGAATTTGTTAGAGCAGAGTAATTTATCTTTGAATATAGCCTCATTTTCCATGGGCCAGAGAAACAAGGGGAGTAAGGATGGCCCGTTAGATCAGGCGCTCCCGATGAATCTTGGGGCCATGGCCGAGGATGCGTATCGTCCATCAGGTCAGGTGCTAGAGGCGGATCCTAAGGCCACCGCTGAGAACGATCCGCAAGATCAGGCACTAGAGATGAAGTTTGAGATTATTGTGTTTGAGGATAAGAAATGATGGTACGCGCATTTGTCATGGCGTTGGTCTGGGGGTGGCTATGGGCCATGGCGGCACTGGCAACAACACCGGAATTTAGTTATAATGACCACGGCAAGCGTGATCCGTTTTGGCCGTTAGTTAGTCCGACCGGTGAGCTTATTAACTATGAGAAGGGCTTTCAGTTGACAGATTTGAAGATGGAAGGCATTATGGTGGTTGATAATGGTAAGAATCTAGCGATTATCAACGGTAAAGTTATCAAAGAAAATGATCACCTTGGGCCCCTGACGGTCATCGAAATTAAAAAGGACATGGTTATCTTTAGCAATGGCCAGGAGAAATTTGAATTAAGAATGAAGAAGGAGAAATTAGAATGATCGCCCCCAAAAGAGTCATAGCGTTTTTACTCTGTGTTTTAATGTGGACGAATGCGTATGCGCAAGATGAGAGGGGGGTTGCTGAGGTGGCTAGTCCTGCTGAGGTGAGTCCTGCGATTGTTGAGACCCCTATTACGCCGCAGGAAGATTCGCCGATGTCTCAGGGGGATGTTACAACGACGCTGGAGGGCAACGTTAGTTTGGACTTTCGTGACGCCGATATCACCAATGTCCTAAAGATACTTTCGTATAAAAGTGGCGTCAATATCGTTATGGGCCCTGAGGTAACGGGCCTGGTCACCATTCAGCTCAATGATGTGCCGTGGAAGCAGGCCCTGGAAGTTATCCTAGAAACGTATGGATATGCCTATGAACAGAAGGGTAATATTATCACGGTAACAACAGTGGATAATCTTAAACAGCGTCGTGAGGATGCCTCGCTTTTGGCGGAACAGGAGCCGCTGGAAACAAGGACCTACGTGTTAAATTTCGCTCGGGCCTCAGAGATCCTCGCCTCGATTGAAAAAATGAGCTCTGAACGTGGTAGCGTCAATTTCGATGAGCGCACGAATACATTGATTGTTACCGATACTGCTGAACAGTTGGCTTTGGTGGAGAGAGTTATCGAGAGGCTCGATCGTACCACTCCCCAGGTCCTCATCGAGGCCAAGATTATTGAGACTAGTTTTGACAATGAGGAGAATTTGGGGATCGATTGGATCGCCAAGGTAACCGCCACAGGGGCCGAGCGTCCAATTACATTTCCATTTACACAAAGTACGAGCAACAAATATGCTCGGATCCCATTTACCCCGGTAGATGACACCGTTGGATCGGCTAATACAGAATTTTCTTTTGGGACCCTTAACTTTACTCAGGTCCAGGCTATTTTTGAATTTTTAAAACAAAAGACAGATACCAATATATTGTCAAACCCCAGGATCGTGACGTTGGATAGCCAGGCCGCCCAGATTACGGTGGGGACCCAATACCCCATCCCCCAATACACCTATAATGAGGACCAGGCACGCCTGCAAGTTTCAGGATGGGAATACAAAGATATCGGCATTATTTTCAATGTTACCCCATTTGTGAACGACGCTGGCTTTGTGACGCTAGATGTCGAACCCAAGATCACCGCCATTGTTGGAACGGTTATTGTAGAGAATACATCTCTGCCGCAATTAAGCAATGAATCCACTAAGACGCGCGTAATGGTCAAGGATGGGGAGACGCTAGTCATTGCTGGATTGGTCAAAGATCAGCTGACGGATACTAAGAAAAAGATGCCGTTTTTAGGTGACATCCCGGTCGTTGGTCTCATATTTCAGAAGTCGGAGAAGAAAAATGCTAAGACAGATTTGATGATTTTTATAACACCGCATATTATTACTCTCAAGATTCATCCGACCGGGTAGTTAGTCCTGTTCTCACTACCCTGATCGTTGAGATTCTTGGGGTCAGCGTACAAGAAAATATATGGTATCCATAACAAGAAAACAGATATGTACTAAAAGATTTGAGGTGATCGATTGCCTAAAGAAATTCTTATTCAGACGCAAAAAGGAGAATGTCTTGTTGCGATTATCGAGAATGGTCGCGTTGAAGACTTTCATGTCGAGGTTGATCGCTACCAATCCCTCCTAGGAAATATCTACAAAGGACGTGTTGAGTCTATTCTTCCATCGATTAACGCCGCTTTTGTTAATATCGGCCAGGAACGTAACGGCTTTCTCTATCTAACGGACGTTGTCACGCCCATCACTGATGACGATCTCTCTATTTCCCGCAAGCTCCTGCATAAAATATTCAAGAAACCTAAAGACAAGGCAGGCGTCAGGCAAGATCGTCATCCCAAGAAAGAGGAATTACCGCTTAAGGTTGGCCAGGAGATATTAGTACAGGTCGTTAAGGATCCTTTTGGTGAAAAGGGGGCGCGACTGACGACCCATTTGACGTTGCCGGGACGGTTTGTAGTCTACATGCCTTATGACCAGCAAACTGGCGTTTCCAAGAAAATTGAAAACGTCCAAGAACGCCAAAGATTAAGGGAGGTAGTGAAGGGCTTCTCGTTTGCCAAGGTCGGGGGGTTTATTATTCGTACCGCCTCTTCCAAGCAGGGCAAGCGTGAGCTTATTCGGGATGCCCAATTCCTCTATAACATCTGGTTGAAAATTCACAAGAAGGCCCAACAAGAGAAGGCCGCCGCCCTTATTTATGAAGAAGGGGAATTGACCTGGAGGATTGTTCGCGATTATCTCAATGAAGATGTTGAAAAACTGGTCATCGATAACCATGAAGAATTCCTGCGGATCCGCAAATTTGTTGAGACGCTCATCGGTCGGCACATGGTCAATAAAATTCATCACTATAATGGCCATCTACCGCTCTTTGATAGCCGTAACGTTTCTAAGGAATTGCAGAAGATATATGACACTAACGTATATTGTAAGTCTGGCGCTTATATCGTCATCGAACCCACCGAAGGCCTGACCGTAGTGGACGTTAATAGCGGCCGATTTAAAACGCAGGCCTCTCCCGAAGAGGCTGCCTTTATGGTTAACATGCAGGTGGTTCCCGAGATTGCGCGGCAATTACGCTTGCGCGACTTAGGGGGGATCATTGTCATCGATTTTATCGACATGAGCAGAGAAGATCATAAGCGTAAAGTCCTAGAGGCCATCCAACATGAATTGTCCCGTGACCCTGCGAAGACAGAAGTCAATAAAATATCCCCCTTGGGACTTGTCGAGATGACCCGCGCTAGGACTGGTAAGACAATCGAGTCGATTTCCTTTGGACCATGCCCTTATTGCGATGGTCGCGGAAGGGTAAAAATCGCTTAAGGCTTGCTTCATCTGCCGATCAGACCAAAAAGGCCTGCAAAAGACAGGGAACGGTCAATAGATCGTTACCCCCCTTGCTGAGTAAAAGATGCTTCCAACGGAGGAGTTGATCTAGGTCAACCGGAGGAACCATCAATAAACG
>SBBO01000036.1 GCA_005239675.1 Planctomycetales bacterium | reverse complement strand
GCTGATAGATAGCCAGTTCGTTCTTTAATTTTTCAAACGTTTCTTTTGTAAAAATTAAAAGCTTTTTTAGGGGGTAACAATCTATTATCCCATTCCCGTACAAAACATTTTTTGGTATGGACAAAGGAGGCGTTCTAGTGTTATACTTGCCAATAATAGTAGACCATTTTTATAAATAATGAAGTATTAATCTTGCGGAGAGTCGTGATGAAAAAAAAATTCAAAATAGTCGATGATTGGATTCAGGTACCGGTTCATTTGAAGGTGTATTCGCTGCAGTCGATTCATTCCGCTGGATATGCCTTTATGGATCGGGCCCATGTCAGGCTTGAGGAAGAGAAAAATGACACGGTCGCCGTCTGGCTTAAGCCAAAAAAAGAGGCACAAAATCTAGAAAAATTGGCATTGGAATTTTCTGATGAGCTCCTTAACTACGCGCATTATTTCAGTAGTTTGAAAGTCAACGCAGAGAATATGAAGCTCTTATTGCAGCGGGCCCTCTTTTCCGCCTCGCCATCTATCGTCAAAGAGGCAGAGGATAAAGAGATCGAGGATTTGATCAAACAACTTGAGGCGGAAGAAAAACAAGGACCGCTGAAGGCAAAGGTAGTGCCTAAGTCGCAAGAATAACAACACGTCTTTAACGATGACACAAACCATCCCATCTGCTCTTCTTCCGTTTAATTCGGCAAAAATCAATGATCGTTATCTGGTGAGCAACATCATGGGTTGTTGGGACGCCTTGAATGCAGAAGAGTTCCGAGAGCTGCAGTCGCTACGCGTAATGCGGGGAGGCGCCTTGTATAGTCGTTTATTGGAACGAGGTTTGATCGCCAATGAGGGTAATATACACCGCATTGTCAATGGTTATAGGAGCTTAAACGCTAATTTGTTCAATGATACGTCGCTTCATATTGCTGTTGTTACTAAACGGTGTAACCTGCGTTGTGCTTATTGCCATGCTGAGGGAGGGGCTTCCTCGGAGGATATGACTTATAAGACAGCTACGCGCATCCTGCAGTACATTTTTGATGTGCGTAGCAATTCTGTGACACTTGAATTTCAGGGAGGAGAGCCATTACTCAATTGGCCGGTAGTTAAATTTCTGACCGAGCATGCGCGAAAGTTTAATACAATAAAGAAAAATCTCAAAATTGTTATCGTGACCAACATGTTGCTTATGGATGAGGAGAAGATGCGTTTTTTTGTAGATCATGACGTTAGTGTCTGCACCTCGGTGGATGGCCCGGCGGATATTCATGATCAAAATAGGAAAGATGTGGCAGGTCGAGGCACGCATGCGCAGGTCATTGAAAAGATTGAGTATTTTGCCAAGAAATTCGGACGCAAGGTCGGCATGTTGCCGACGATTACCCGGCATTCATTAGCGCATCCCGAACGGATCATTGATGAATACCTGCGCTTGGGAAACACAGAGATCGCCTTAAGGCCGGTTAGTAGGATAGGATATGCCTGTAATTGCTGGGAAGATATCGGATATACACCGCAGGAATTTAATGTCTTTTATGACCGGGCAATGGCGTATATAATGAAGTTGAATACAGCTGGCCATTATTTAAGCGAGCGGATCGCCAGAATCATCCTGACCAAGGTCTTGCTAAGCCAAGATCCCTGTTACGTCGATATGATGAATCCTTGCGGTGCAGGACGCGCCGTGATGGCCTACGCACCCGATGGGGGGTGTTATCCTACGGATGAAGCCAGGATGCTTCGTGATGATATCTTCCGTTTGGGAGATATCAACACGGAACATTACGACAACATGATTAACAAGGAAAATTATTTTTCTCTTTTAGCTGCCGGATGTTCTGATCTATGGAACTACCGTTCTGTTTATAGCCCCTGGCTTGGGATAGATCCGGTAGTGAATTATGCCTTAGAGCGCAATATCATCCCCAAGGGGAGTTCGCGTTTACAGCAGGTGTTAACGCACCAGTTTAAGACAGTTTTTTCATATCTACTGGGTGACAAGAAATACATGGAGATTTTTCAGCGCTGGATAAGAGGAGACTCTCATGAAAAAGAAAGTAAAGAATAAAATCAGCAATGAAAAGGTCTCGCTGACCAAGTCCTTGGCTGAATTGATGAAAGATGAGGATGGTTTTGTGAGCAAAGAGACCATTTTGAAGGTTGGATTGTCAACCATCGCAATGCTGGGCATGGTCAATGCGATGTCTCCTCCAGGAGAGGCTCATCATGTTAACTCTGATCCTGTGCATACCAATACTACTAGTACTGGTATGAACGCAAGCTGTCCCACGCACACCAACAGCTGGACGGCTCACTACAGCGGCTGTTGACTATTCGGGAGGAAATGAGGAAATGATGAACTTTCAGTTTAGCAAGATGATCATTGGATTGCTTCTCCTTAGCATAGTGATGGTATTTTGTTCCAGTCGTTGTTGCTTGGCCTATCCCCTTGCCAATAGTATCGATAACGTCACGGGAGAAATAGCGCAACCACCTGAAGACCAAGATCAGCCGTCAACAGCCCCTGCTGCCATTCCGCCGCAGTCAGTAGAATCTCCTTCCATTGATTCATTAATAAAAACTAACGTTAATTTATTGGCTATTTATCTTGATAAGTATCAAGCCGCGGCGACAGGTGAACTGTCAGTGTGCGGGGGTGATGAGGAGTGTTTGAAACATGCTAAAAGAATTCAAGCTTGGTTTTGTACTGATGCTGTATGCAAGGGAACAGATACAAGTAAAAAACCGCTTGATTGTTTCATAGAAAAGTCTTTGGTGGCACAGGATTCTTATCCAGATACTCGAGATCAGATAAATTTGTCGCTTTGTCCGTTGATTACAACACCTAACAGTGAAACCAGGCAGAATTTATTGATATATGTACCCGATGCAGAAGGGGATGAATTGGTGAGACATGTGGCGCACATCTTTGCCTTAAAGGGATCAGCGGTTTTATGCGAACAACATATAAAGGATTACGTTGGCGCGTACGGCCCTCAATGGAATCATCTATGGTATGAGGCATTGTCCGGTTGTCGTATCCTTGCTAAGGAGAGTACGCCCAAACAGGAAGAAAAAGATTTTTATACCTGGCATGGTGTTTGGTTGAAGACGGGAAAGTCTTGCTCAGATATCGTTAGTAGCGAGTTACGTAGCGCCTGCAGTACTCCAGGGACAGGAGAGTGGTTTCTATTTGGTGATAGCCCAGAGGTGCCCTAGCGTAGGTATTTATTTCTCCCATTCCGAGTGTTTTGGCCACACCTCTCGCGTAATGGCGGTTGGTGAAGTTTTTAAAAAAAGGTTCCCCCAGGGGAATCTTTTTTTTATTCAGGCAGGCGTCCCCCAGCCCAAGGCCAAGCTCAATCAAAGGGGACGAGTCTATTCATTGCCGGGGGGATTCCGCGATCGTCATAGTTTTAGAAACCCAAGCCATGGGCCAGGAGTTAACGTTCACCGGCGCACCACGGCCTGTTTGGATATTGTGACTCAAGAGAGGCCTGATCTTTTTATAACTGAGTCTTTCCCTTGCGGCCGCCAAGAATATCGCTATGAACTAATCCCGGCTTTGATTAAGGCATCTCTCCAAGGCTGTGTTTTATGGGGAGTGGTTGGGTATCCTTTGTTAATAGGGGAAGAACGGCCGTGGCGCGATAAGATATTAAAATTATATACCCGGATCATCATCTTCGCGCCATCGATGGAGAAAGAACTTATGGCTGCTTCATTGAGCCATGCCACGGATAGGAAAACACATTTTGAATTTTTTGAAAGGCATTCCTCTAAGATAACCTTTGCGGGTTATCTATTGCCCCAGCAGGCGGTGGTGCGTGATGATGAAGATGAAAATATCCCTAAACCGCTTGTCCCTAGAGAGGCCCATCGGGTGACTATTGTCAGGGGCGGTGGCGTTGTGTATCCGAAGTTGATTGCTGAAGGTATCCGTGCCAGTGACTTATTGGGGGGAAGGTATTACTTTACAGTCGTGGCCGGACCATCGACGACACCGCAGGAATGGTATTTTTTTGCTAGCCTTGTTGGGAAAAAGAAGGTTCACAATTTGGTGCTGCTTCGATCGGTGGGTGACTATGAGGGATTAATTAAACGAAGTGATGTCTGTGTTTCTATGGCATCGTATCATACCTGTGTTATGTTGCTTAAATATCAAAAGAAGGCAGTGGTTATTCCCTTTGAGGGTTACGGATCGATGGTGCATTACGAACAGCCGGCGCGCTCAGCCTTGTTAAAAGAAAAGATCGGAGCAAAAATTTTATCGATTCAAGATTTGACTGCTCTATCCTTGGCCGATGCTATTGAAGGCATGGTCCGTCAACCGCAGGGTGTTGCTGCTATTCCTGAGGAATGGTTTAAAGGGGGAAATATTTTAGAAGAGGCGTTGACAGGGCTCGTAGCGCGTTAAATCAATAATTTTCTATGATGATTGTCTTGCCCGGGGCAGGGATGTCTCATCGGCGCATAAGCTGCGCAATCCATGTTAAAAAGGGAGTATAACTAAGGACACATCCCAGAAAAAGCAATGGGGCGAACGGGACGCGGTCGCGGTATCCTTTTAAATGGTTAATGGCAGTGTGAATGCAGATAGAGATGGTCACCGATATTCCAATGGCAAGAATGGAACGTATTAAGACTGGCCAAGATAAAGAATCCGGGGCTAGCCAGAGGCGTATGAAGAAACCCAATGGAATGCCGATGCATAAGTCAATATATTTTTTCTTTAGGAAATTAATCATATAATTTTCTTTATTCTCAGCGTACTTATCATATCCCCATATAAACATACAATACGAGATTGTTACAATAATAACAGGGTTGGTGATTTTTGCGATGTAATAAATGGGAAATATAATCCAGGAGAAAAAGATAGCTGTTACAACGCCCTGAAAGATAGCGCTACGTCTTGCCAGGATATTGTTTGTAATAGCACCATAATTTAAAATGATATCTTTGATGAAAATCGGTATGATAATGATCATGGCAATAATAAAAGTACAGGTAAATAGTTGGATGGCAACGGAAAATAGAGGAATCTCATGTCCCAGGGACGGCATGAGAAATGCGTAGAGGGCAAAAAGTTTGGCATCTCCACCTCGCCAAAGGTGGCAATGGTACAGAAGCGAGCCGATAATGAAGGCCAAGCTACCATTAGTTAAATGTGCTACCATTATCTTAGGGTTAATGAGTAGGGTATAAAAAGTGACCACAAGTCCGATTCCAAGACCGAGGCATAGATGCTGGTTGTATATTTTTCTCTGGTAGATGTCTGTTACCGTGGTTAATAATCCGATCGTTAGGGCAATGAAGATAAAGAGACAGGATGGCTGAGACATGAAACTCACGGTGTTATTATAAATTAATTCTTATTTTTTGATAGAAAAAATTCATCGAAAAGAGCCCTATGGAAGACAAGCGCCTGTTAATTTCGCTTTATGACGGCTGTCAATATCACTGTACCTTTTGCATGTATGGTTATGTTAAAGAGGCGCATCCGCTTAGCGATAAAGATTCAATGAGTCCGCGGCAATGGTATGATGTCCTCGCAGCGGCTTACGCGCGTGGTTTTCGGGTATTGGAAATAGGGGGGCGCGGTGAGCCGACATTGAGTCCAGTATTTACCAAGGTGGTTACGATGGCGCATGACTTGGGATATCAGATCGAGTTATTGTCTAATGCGCTTAATGATCAAGTGATCATTGAAATCCTTTGCTGTCTACGGCAATTAACGATCAATTTGAACGTTGTCGATGAGCAGGGGATGGCCAAGATCCATAGCCCATCGCCCGGATTTTCTTTCGACCGTTGCATTGATCTGGTGAAGAATGTCGTGCGTACCATTCAAGAGAAAGACCTGGACATCAAACTCAGGACTAATTATGTGATCACTACCCAATCGCTCAGGAAGGCATTCTCTTTTCCTCAAGAGATAAACCGCTTACTTGCTGCTGAGTTAGGCCCGCGGCAGTTTTATATTCACTATCAACATGTCCATAATTATATTAAGACCCCCCAATACCTTGGGTTTGATTACGAAGGATTACAAAAAGTCTTGTTATTGGCGCGCTTAAATAGCCGCCAACCATATTTATTGGCGCATACTAACCTAAGGGAGTTTATCAAGAAGACAGAGCAATTAATCGAGAGATTAAAACCGTTTTCCGATAATCACAGCGGAGATGTTCACCATTGTTCCCAAGAGACGCAATACACCTGTGAGGTGCATAAGCAGGTGTTATTTATCGATGGCAATGGCGATTGTTATGGGTGCTATAACCCTTTTCGCGCAGTCAACGGACTGCCCCTTGATAAAGACCCCTTTTATTTTGGTAATCTGATCTCGCAGAGTTTTGAAGAGATTGTTGCAGAAAGAAAGGGATTTAATCCGGTGATGGACGTTTCTAAATTCTACTGGCGTCCGTGTCTACTGTGCAAGGCTAGTAAGATGCCGGTAACGGCATCTTGAAGATTGGCATCTATCAAGTACTAAAACGTTTTGGTTGGTTTGTCCGGCACTATGACTATACTGCCACTATGATTAAAATGAATCATATCGCCCTTGTCCTGGTTATTCTTCTCTGCGGGTGTTCAAGGCTCCCCCAGAAAACAACGTTTACCGCCATCTCGGAACCGGCAACCATTGCCCTTAAGGCGCGCCCTGGTCAAAAACTTATTCATGCTATACATATCCGTTGTTCTGGCACAATCGATGGGCAAGCACAGATATCATTGATCTTAAACGGAAAGCCCTATAAAACCGAAGACATTAGCGGAAAAGTCAGTTTCACTTGGGGTGGTGATTGGTATTCAGACTCGGCTGAAATCCAATACAAACCAGAAAAGGTTGGTTCAGGTGTCCTTAATTTTAGGTACAGTTTCAAAGATCTATAATGCAGCTAACAAGTCGCTGCAGCCGACCGCAAATAGCGTATTTGATTTTAGTCCGTATCGTTTCGCGGCGGCTTAGCTTATCGTTAGACCCCAGAAAGGAGAGGGACCAGATGAGAGGAATATACGTTGTGATAGTGCTGCTCCTGGCGGTGGTTCAGTCGTCCGCTGAGGTAAACAAGCCTACACGGGTTGAGAACTTCACTGCTGGTATCTCCATCGAGCCTCCACCCGGGTGGCACACCGCCACGGTTGACCAGCTTGCGGAGAATAGAGAGAAGACTCGACTCTCAGACGCGAAATTGGAACAGGCGATGAAAACGCTGGCAACGCCGGCCTTGTTCGCATTCACGAAGCATCCTGAACCGTACGACAACCTCAACCCGAGCATTCAGATCATCCTCAGACCGACGCCGCCCGGCCTTGCAACAGCAACGCAGTTACTTGAAGTGACGGTCGAAGCGCTGAAGGGAGCGCACCAAGACTTCAAGACTGTCGAACCCATCCGCGAGCTCAATGTTGGCGGCTTACCGGGAGCAGGAATGAAAGTGAGCTATACGCTCCGAACCACGGAGGGTGCGGAGTTCAAGGTCCTTGCGCGAACATGGGCGGTCAAGCGAGGCAACTTCCTGGTCCTCATCGGCATGAGCGGTGCGCAAGAAGGAGCGGACGTTGCCGAAGAAGAATTCAGCATGGCACTCGCTTCCCTGAGGATCGCGCCGTGACGATCGAGCCGTGAGGCCTAACATGGCCGTGAAGCTGCCGGGCCGGTGTTGGGCATTTAGGTGATATAATGAATCGACTTGTCACTGTGGGTATCGCTCTCATACTTGTCGCGAGTCAGCCGGTTTTGGCTCAAGTATTATCGAAGGAATCAGTCGTTGAATTGGCTGAAAAATTCATAGCAGAAAACGGATACACAGACTTGCCCCGTGAAAGCGCGAAAGCTTCACTTGATCGAGAGTCGCTTGAGTGGACAAGTGATCGCGAAAGCATGTTGCAACAGAGAGCTAACACTCTTAAGCCAAAGGCAATTGGTGCCAAAAAGGGACGGCGCGGAAACAAAAGTGGTTGGAGCGTTGCATTTGACTATGCAGCTTCTAGCCCTACCAATCCGGAAACCTGTCGCGTCGTTACGATGAATGAAGATGGATCCGACACGCGTGTTGAGCACGTTGATGGGATTCGGCGTGTTTTCGTCGGGTTCAATGAGTGAAGGTGGAAATGCCCAAGCGGGCACTGCAGCCGACCAGGCCACACGACGGCCTGGTCGGCTGAGTTCCGTCGTTCGGCCACGAAACCATGAAAACTAAACTGGTTGTTTTTTTAGTCGTTATGGCTACTGCCGCCATTATTTGCGACGCGGGAACTGTTCCATATCAGCACGCTTACTATTTATCTCTCAAGGGTCCTGAAGATAACTGTGCCGATTGTTACATTCCGTTACTATTGACAAAGGAGCCGATCGAGTCAATCAATGATGTCCAACCCATAAAGAATCCTATTTTGGTAATCACATATGAACGCGATTCTATCTGGGAAGTTAAGAATGAGGGTGTAAGCATAGGACCTGGAGCCATCCAATTGAGGGAACGAATTATAAACATTGATAATCGTGAGTATCGGTTTCAAGCGGTAGGAAAGAACGAAGTTTTGAAATTACTTCGCAAACCTGATGGAAGCATTCCAATCCATCGCTTGCATCTTCCGGGGAAAGTGTCGCAGAAGAGGCTTATTGAATCGTTAATTCGTGATTTTGAAGGTCAGCCTCAATGATGCGGCCGAACAAGTCATTGCAGCGGACGCGGCACACGGCGCCGCGCGGCTGAGCTCGTTCGTTATGTGCTTAAAAAAGGAGATCAGAGGTGATTCAATTTCAGCAAGAAATTATCATTAGTGCGAAACCTGAAACCATCTTCGCAATCTACGAAAATGTTGACGGTTGGTGCCAGTGGGACGCTGAGGTTCAGAGTTCCAGCATCGCGGGAGATTTTGTGCCTGGGGCTAAGGGAACGCTAAAACCCACGAAAGGTCCGGCTGTAAAACTGTGGCTTACTCGGGTCGAGAAAAATCGTTCCTTCACAAGTGAAACGGCATTGCCGCTGTGCAAAATGCAGTTCGAGCACCAATTGACTCCAGAAGGAAAAACAACACAAGTGCTACATCGCGTTTCATTCTCCGGTCCGTTTGCATTCTTTTTCGGTCGTGTCATCGGGAATCAAATAGGACGTGGGTTGCCAGAAGCTCTAGAAAAATTGAAGGCAGCGGCAGAAACACGACCGCGCACATAACAAGTCATTGGAGCCGACCGCAAATAGCGTGGTTGAATTTAGTCCGCGTCGTTTCGCGGCGGCTCAGTTGGGTCGTTAGGTCTAAGATGGCTGACAATTTCACGAAGGGACTCAAACAGACAGCTATCATTGGAGCTGCCTTGCTGTGTGCGGGCGCAGCTACTCGACTAGTCTGGGTTGCGGCTGTTTATGGCAGAAACATATTCACAACAGGTATTCTCGTATCACTGGTGCTTGGGTTAGCTTACGGGATCATTCGGCAGCATCGGTGGGCTTTACGCACTGCCGCAGGAGTTGCGGTGCTGACCGCCATGATTTTACCAGTAGGCCTGTTTAATCCATTCACCGCTGGAGACTATATTGCCGCTGGGTTGGAGCCTCCCTCTGTGGGACAAACCCTTTTATGGTTCATTCCCCTAGAGGTACTTTTGCTTGGAATCGCGTATATGCTTGACCCGAAGAAATCAACAATAGATCAGAGAGCGTGAACAGTGGAAGAAGTTAGAGGATCCCCAACAATTCACTGCAGCCGACCGCAAAGAGCGTGGTTTATTTTAGTCCGCATCGTTTCGCGGCGGCTCAGTTGGGTCGTTCGGCGAAGGTGTCACATGAGTAGTGTTAATCTCAGGTCACGAAGCTGCTCGGCAATCCTGATTCTGGTAACCGTCCTTCTCTCTAGTGCGGTCGGTGTTCAGGGCGAGGCGTCTGTCAACGCCATCGGAGAACTTGAGAAGATCGCCAAGGCTTACAAGATCGAGATCGTCACGGCCGACGCGCGCTTCGCGGTTAAGACCACTCACGGCAGGATCAAGGGCAAGAACGCCGACAGGAAGGAGTTACAAGACTACGTCAGCTTATTCGTCCCGGAGTTCGCCCTTTACCCCCCGGGCCTGGTGCAGCGGTCGCAGCTCAAGCGCGTCATGTTGTGCAGCGAACTGTCGTTCGCAGGTCAGCGAAGGAATGCGATCCCGGACTATGAACATGATACGCTCTACCTCGACGTCTGCTGCGGGACGTACGGCAAGACCTATCTGCGGAAGGTCATTCATCACGAGCTCTTCCATATCATCGACTACTGGGACGATTGGAACGTGTACCAGGACGAGGACTGGGCGTCCTTGAATCCAGCCAAATTCAAGTACGGCAGCGGCAGCCCGAATGCCCAAGAGTTGGAGGAAGAATCGGTCTTGACGGACAAGTTCCCCGGCTTCCTCAACTACTACTCTACCACCGGAGTGGAGGAGGACAAGGCCGAAGTGTTCGCTAATCTAATCGTCGATCTTGAGTACGTCGAAGACAGGGCCAAGAAGGACCGTGTGCTCGACGCAAAGGTGGAGCGGATGAAAGAACTGTTGGTCAAGTTCTGCCCCGAGATGAACGACAAGTTCTGGGAGAAGGTCCGAAAGATGAAGCGGGCCGAGATGTGACCGGTGGAGTTTGGGGGTGATGACACCGAAAAGTCTGAACTGTTCCGGACTTGGTGGCCCCGCGCCGGTTAGCTTTATCGTTAGCTTGCAATCGAATGCGCGAAATCCTCATCGGCATAGTGCTGGCAGTCGTAACCTCTCTCGGCTTAGTATTACTGCCTACAGAGATGGCGCGCGGTGCGGTATCGGTTCAGTTAACGTTAATCGCCGCAATTTATATTGGTCTCGCGCTCGCTTCTCATGGCAAACTGTCTGTCAGGAGGCAGATATTCGCATGTGGCGTCTTCGTGGCATTGGCTCTGTTAGGGCTATGGTATAGTTGGTGGTTCTCGGTAGCTGGGTTGGCGCTTCACGGCGGTTGGGATTTCTTGCACCACCGCGAGAGAGGACACGGCGTAGTACCAAACTGGTATGCACCCCTCTGCGCCGTTTATGACTGGGCGGTCGCGTTATTTGTCGCTCTTTGGTTTGCAGCAAGCTAACCACTCGCTCCACCTGACTTGTGGTGCTGGCGCACCGCTCGCAGGTGAGCTCAATCGTAGGCGGCGATGTGACGCCAGAAAACTATGGAACGGGATGAAATCTTTTGCAGTCTCAACACACATTCGGGCGACACCGGAAGAGGTCTGGGCCATCTTAGTTGATGGCACCAACTGGACCAGATGGAACCCAAGCATCGATAAAGTCGAGGGGACAATCGCACCTAATGGAACGCTCAAGGTGTATACAAAACTCAGTCCAGGGAGGGCCTTTCCGGTGCGAGTCAGCGAGTTTGTAGCGCCACGGCGAATGGTGTGGACAGGGGGGATGCCCTTGGGTTTGTTCACCGGTGTGCGCACTTACACGTTGGAGCCGTCGGAGGGAGGGGTGATGTTCGCCATGCGAGAAGAATTCTCCGGTTTGATGGCCCCCCTCATCGCCCGATCCATTCCAGACATGCAACCGTCTTTCAATGAGTTTGCCAGTGCTCTCAAGCGTCGCGCAGAGAGTGGAGTGACAAAGTGAGAGGAAACCGAAAGGAAGATTATGACGAAGCTCGACCGTGCAAAGGATAATCCCTGGGTACTCAAGACTCCACCTGGCACTTCGGAGTTTACGTTCCACGTCGAAGAGAAGGAAGGGCGACGTCTTCTTGTGTGTACCGTCGGGAAGACGGTTCTTCACTACGACGCCCGCTGCGTCGATGATTTGTACGTGATGCTGAAAAAAGCAGGTGATTGGGTTGAACTCGGCGGGGCAGACGAGCAGAAACTGGCAAAGGAAGGGACGGTTGAAGCGTGGGGAAGGTCGCCGACCAATCCAGTCAAGGGATGGTACGGATTGAAGAAGGGGCTCCGCGGAAGATTCGGCGTCTACATTCCGCCGCTGATGGAGGAACTGGGTCTTTGCGAGCTTGAGCACAACCCGAAGAACAATCGCATGCGTGCCAAGTAGATAGGTCGCCTAACAACGGCATGCAGCGGACGGCAAATTGCGCCGCTGCTGATGCCTGTCGTTATGCCCAAACTGGGGTGTCCTTGACATGGATAGAGAAAAGACCAAGAAAGTTGTGAGAGAAGCATATGGCAAGATTGCAGAGAGTCCAGATAGCCATGGATGCTGTTCTTGCGGACCAGATGCCACAGAATTTGCCAAGTCTGTTG
>SBBO01000026.1 GCA_005239675.1 Planctomycetales bacterium | reverse complement strand
TTATTGATGGTTCCTCCGGTTGACCTAGATCAACTCCTCCGTTGGAAGCATCTTTTACTCAGCAAGGGGGGTAACGATCTATTGACCGTTCCCTTAAACGAAATTTATTAAATGGTGAGCCATAAAACATAGTTTAAAAAATTATTTCTTTATAATCATCGCCGCCTTGGTCACACCGACCGCCCCATCGATACGTACGGGCATCCGGCGGTTATCCGCCGCGAACCAGACGCGGTATTGAGGGGGATCGCTGCGCATGAAATAGGTAGGGATTTTTCTGCCCCCGAGGCGCAGTATTTGAACATCCCCTAGCTCAAGCTGGACATCCCGCGTTGGTAGATGAATCATAATTCTTTCTCCCGCTTCGAATTTTCCAGTCCTACGATATCGAAAGATAAAACAATACAGATTATCCAAGGCGTGGGGACGCGCTATCGCCTGCTCTATCGTTTGGCCTTTGGCCATCTTGATGATTTTGAGTGTCTTTTGTTCGGCATCGTAATATTCAGTAATCTTTTCTTTCTTACCGAAAATATTAAGGTCGCGTTCGACGCGTATGGGGAAAAAAGTCTCAGGGTCGAAATAAATCTGCTCTTCATCAAAAAACTTCAATCCTTTACTGGCAACGGTCATCAGAAATACCGCCTGGCCTTCTAAGGCAACTAAGCCATGAAACGTGATGGTAGTCTCCCCCCATTTCAGATTGAATCTTTTGATATCGTACTGGATTGTCTCTCCAACGCTAAACGGCAACGCCACGGGCGTGTCTGCCGCCCCTGTTGGTTGCGCGCCGATACTGGCGAATAAAAAACTTAGCAAGAGAACGCGCAACCAGCCCCTCGACAGGATCATCTTTGTATTAAAAACGCTAGATACGGTCATATTCCTTGATGTATTGCTCTAGAAGTTTTGTTCCACGATAGAGGGTGTTGATGCGAACATATTCATCATTAGTGTGCGCGGTGCCGCGGGCGCCGTAACCAGTGGCGAACGCCGTAATGCCATGCCTTTTAAAAAAAGTGATTACCGTGGCCCCTTCACTGCCCTTGAGTCTCGCGGGGAGGCGCATCTTCCGAGCGGTCTGAAGATATAAGGCAACGGCTGGGTCGCGACGATCGATCGTGTAGGGTAACTGCAGGTCATCGATGATGATCTTAAATTGGGGATGGACCGATTGAACGGCCTGGCGGATATTGCGCAAGATTGTCTTTGGCTGCATGCCGGGCAGATAGCGCAGATCAAGGGCAAATTCGCAGAAATCCGGCACCATGTTGACCTTATCTCCGCCTTGAATAACACCGATATTAGTCGTAGGCCCGCGCAGGAGCGGATGCCGAATGTAGGCCCACCTTATCTTTTTGATCTTGTCAATAACCTGAGTTGCCAGCTCAATAGAATTAACCCCACGCCAGTTGTACGCCCCATGAGCCTTTTTGCCAAAGATTTGAATACGGCAATGAATGAGGCCTTTTTGGGCAATAATCGTCGAGAATTCATCAGAATCCATGACGAGCGCAAGGCGCGGCTTGAGGACCTTCTTGTCCAATAATGGGATAATGCCGGCATGGCTACCGGTTTCTTCATCCACGGTCGCGGCCATAATGACGTCATGACACAGCCGCACTCGACCCTCAGCTAGGCTACGCATCACCTCCATGCAACTGGCTAAGTTGCCTTTATCATCGCTTGCCCCGCGGCCGTACATCTTCCCCTGATGGATTTGTCCACCAAGCGGCTTCATTTTCCATCCTTGACCAATGGGGACCGTGTCAATATGGGGTGTTATCAATATCGCTTTTTGAGCGGCTGCTTGGCGCGGCCCTGACCCTCTTAAGGTCACCACGATATTGGGACGGCGCCTGGCGTACCTATAGGTCTTCACTTCCAATCCAGCGGCCGACATGTCTTGAATGATAAATTGTGCCAACGCCCATTCGTTGCCTGGAGGATTTTCAGAATTAAAAGAAATAAGTTTCCGAGTAAGCCAGATAAGCCGAGATTTATTAATCACTTCAAAAAGTCCCTCGCCTTTTGTTCTCCCGTATGACGGCTGTAATCCTCATGATCGATAATAAGGATTTCAGGTCGCTCTTCCTGAAGCCTCAAAATTTTGGGCATATGGACACGAGGATTACGAAACGCGATGTATTTAAATTCTGCCGCGCATTCAGGGCAACGGGTCGCCTCCAGGGGAATGCCCATTTTATGACAGGCAGCGCAGTTGCCTCCTAAATCGCCATAGATCAAAAGGTGCGCTTTAATCTCATCTATATAAAATTTTTTATAAATACGGATAAATTTCTCACTCATAACCGTCTATTATAAGCACCTTAGGGTCGCTTGAAAATATTTATCTACTCTTCTTGGCTTCAGATCGCCGCTCCACATGGGCAGTGCAATCTCCAACCAAAGACAGATCATAGGGGAATCGTTTTAATTAAAGTTTAGCAACGGCTGCGGCAATATCGAGGACAAGCCTCTCGGAATCTTCCCAACCCAGGCACGCATCGGTGATCGACTTGCCGTAAATACCGCCAGTGGTGTCCTGACTACCTTCCGTCAAATAGCTTTCGATCATCAATCCTTTAATTATTTTTTTAAGTTGAGCGTCTATGCGTAGACTTTCAAGGACATTCATGGCGATCATGGGTTGACGTCGGAAATCCTTCCCGGAATTGGCGTGGTTAGTATCCACCAGGATCGTGGGATTCTTCAGGGAACGTTTCCGGTAAGCCTGCGCGATTTTGCTGAGGGAAGCTAAACTGTAATTAGGGATGTTTTTACCCGCCTCATTGGTCGCGCCACGCAGGACCGCATGGGTCAGTGGATTGCCTGGCGTGCACACTTCCCAGTCATGGTAAACAAACGTGTGCGGCAACTGCGCGGCCTCAATAGAATTAAACATGATGGTCATGTCGCCGCCGGTTGGATTCTTCATCCCTGTGGGGATATCCAAACCGCTCACGGTCAGGCGATGCTGCTGGTTCTCCACTGACCGAGCGCCAACGGCAACGTAACTTAAGACATCTTCCAGATACGGGTAATTGGCTGGATAAAGCATTTCATCCGCCGGTGTCAGATGCGACTCCCTGAGGGCACGCAGATGCATCTTGCGGATGGCCTTGAGGCCGGCAACCAGATCGGGATCTTCCGTTGGTACTGGCTGATGGACCATCCCTTTGTACCCTTTGCCTGTTGTCCTGGGTTTGTTGGTATAAATACGCGGGACCAAAAGTAGCTTTTCTTTAACCTTGTCTTGTAGGCGGGCCAATCGACTAACATATTCACAAACAGCATCTTCATTGTCTGCTGAGCAGGGGCCGATCACCAAAAGGAGTTTGTCGCTTTGGCCCTCAAAAATACAACGCAAGACCTTGTCGCGCTCGGCCTTGACTTCTCTAAGGTTCACCGCCAGCGGCATTTCCTGGAGAATTTCCTGAAATGTGGGTATCTTACGGATATATTGAAAACTCATGCCGTGTTTATTGGACAGCTATCGTTGTTGTTATTCAAATTTTAGAAAAGTCGGGCCAATAGGGCCGGCACCGCCATATCCACGCGCAGCACGCGATCTCCCAGATGCACAGGGGTAAATCCCAGTCTCCTTAGTCCTTCGATTTCGTGTGCGATAAATCCTCCTTCAGGACCGATCATCAACGTCACTGGCTGTTGAACGGATGATGGACAAGGAAACTGACTTTCCGGATGCGCGACTAAGGGAAGTGTCCCGCGAATCAGCTCGAGCAATTCATCATCGACAAATGGCCTAAAGAACGGACGCAATTCAACCTCGGGGAGAATAGTGTCTTTCGCTTGTTCAAGTCCTAACAATAATTGTTCACGGATCCGCTCTGGCTGTAGGACCGAGCTTAGCCAGAAACTTTTTTCAACCCGCGCAGAATGGATAAGGAAAATCTTCTTGACACCCATAACGCTGGCTGCCTGCAGGCTTCTTTTGAGGATATTGGGCCGCGGCAAGGCCAGAATTAATGTAAGAGGAAGTGGTGGGGGGGGTTGTTGATTAAGGCGAATATCCATTTCAAGACAGGAGTGGTTCAGAGAAACGATCTTCCCCCTGCCAACACATCCGCCAATCAAGCCAATGCTCAATTCGTCCCCTATCTGTACACGGTGGATATCCCGCAAATGGTTATAGCGGCGTTGATCGAGACGAATGCGACTGGGTGTATTAGTAAAATCTTTAGGAGAAATCAGGATTAAATTCATTGAAGAAGACAAATTTTAGAAGGCGTCATTTTGCAGAAATAAAAAATAAGCCGATAAAGGGAGGTTTCCCTTATCGTTTCGGCAGCCCAGCCGCCATATTGCCTATTAACCTGTCCAATGGTCTTCAACTGCCCTGAGCCTCCTAAGGGCCTTTTAGGTCTTAGACAATTTAGGCCTGTGGCTTTGTCCATGGTTACGTTCCCCCCTATTCATTCAGAGAAACGTAGCCAGGCCTGGCCAATAGTTCAAAGTATAGACTTTGAACCTTCGCCAGGGTCCCTGGGTTTCCCCATCTACCACCAAGAATGGTAGCCCTGCCGCGTTTTCTGGCAGAGGTTTACCTTTATCGGCTTTACTCAAAGCATACCATACTTTTCAACAACTAACGAGTAAATTTTTATCTAATTCAAATATTTAGAGCTTATCTTGGCCAGGAAGATTTCTGGTTAATTTAACAGACCAATCTCTTCGACCTGCTCGGCTCTAAACCGACGTGGGGTATCAATGGGTGATGGCTGCGGTTGATATTGTAGGGTAGTATCGTTACTCTCTGTTTGGCTGGAAATTCCTAGGAGAAGCGGCAAGTTGGTCACTGGGGCCACATGGATAATAATGGGCACAAGACCATCAATCTTGATTGATTCTAAGGGGATCTTAGGCATGGGCAACTGGATCCGATTGCCCTCTCTATCATTGGTCTTAAGGTCCATGTTACCGGGATTAAGATCAATACCGCCCACCGGCGAGGAGGCGGAACCGATTCTTGCGTTCTCACCGTCAAAATAAATGGGAATCTTGGGCCGTGTTTTTTGGGCCCGCTTCATACCTATCTCGACCATTTTTTTGACTGTGGGGGGCATGACCTCAAAAGGACTCTCTGGATAAATTTTAAGTTCAGCCAGTTTTTCTAAAATAGGCCCTGCACCCTCCCTGGTCATGCCCAACATGGATTCGGTTAAAATCATCGTATTAAAAATAATAAAATCTGCCTCCTCAGCGATCTTTCCAGCCAAAAGACTAGCCCTGGCGGTCGCTATAGAAGCGCCTATGGAATATTGATCATGGGTAATCTCTTCTTCTTTAGCTACTTCATCAATTAAATCTCGGATCAATAGAAATTCTTGAGCATCAATCACCAGCGGTACGATAATCCTAGGTTTTCGTTTAAAAGATGATTGTTTCATCCCCCTAAAGATTCCTTTTAATTCGGCCCTGAGAATTGCATCATATCCAGTATGCGCTAGGCGTGGACCACGATTACCAAAATCTGGATTTTGCTCGTGCGATAACCTTTCTATATTTTTACGATGGTTTGATGCCAATGGGTTATCATCAGTGATTTCATTTTTAGTCATCATATCCGCTATTTCTGCATCTGTTATATGGTCAAAGAGATGGTGCAAACTAAAACTGGATAACTCGATAAAAGGTTCCGAGGTACCACCAGAGAAGATATTGGTCTGAGTATTCTTCTTCACACTCTCTGCCAAGTCATTGGCGGATTTCTTTTTAATCTCTTCAGTAGAATACGGCCAGACAAGTAATCTCGCACGAGATTTGCGGTAATTATGAGCCACTGTGTTGTGAAAGTAAATATCGTTTATTGAGTAAACAACGCTGGGTTTTATCGTGGTTAAGGGAACGGTTTTTATTTCTTGTAGGTCATAAGCTGTCTTGGGATTATCTTGTCTTTGAAGTTTTATATTTCGTTGTGCCGATGCTAATTTAGCCAAAATAATCCTGAAAGGACTCGCTGAAGGATAGATCCCGGCAGGGACCAGAACATTATCAACAGAATAGAAATCTCCACCATGTTCTCCGCAACAACCTGATTTAAAGCCTTTCTTATCTACCTTAGCCACCGCTATGTTCATCAGTTCTGCAACGCTAGGATCAATCGATTCAAACGGATTCATATTCAATATTTCTTTGTCTCGGTACTGTGTCACAACGCCGGCTGTATCGTCCCTACTAAAAAAGAAGGTAAATTGAGTAAGGTCATTGGATCCAAAACTAAAAAAGTCAGCATGGGTCGCAATCCGCTCAGCATCCAGTGCCGCAGAGGGCGTTTCAATCATGGTCCCAATAAAATAGTCCTCCCCTCTGGTCAAGCCCCTGGCCTTGGCAAGGCGTTCTATTCTCTCTTCAAAAAATATAAATTCTTCCAAATTGTTCATAAATACCGTCATGATTTCAAGAGGGGCGACTTCAATTTGGCCTTTTTTTGCTAGATACGCATCGAATAAGGCCCCCACCTGCATATCAATAAGCTTAGGATGTGCCATACCCAACCTGCTCCCCCTCATCCCCGACATGGGATTAGGATCACGCTTTTCATTAATCATGTCAATAATGGCATCTTTGGTCGTCCCCAAATCTTTGGCTAACCTTTCTATAGTGGCTTGGTCAAGATTCGACACAAATTCATGCACCGGGGGATCTATCAAACGGACAGTGGCCGGCCTTCCCTCTAAAAGCTCCAAGAATTTCTCAAAATCTTTTTGCTGAAACTCTGCCAGGTCATTAATGCTATCTAAGTTATTGCTTAAAATCATCTTTTGTAATTTGTACAGTCGATCATTCTCTTTTTCAAAAAACATGTGCTCGGTACGCGCTAACCCAATCCCATCGGCACCGAATCGAAGGGCCCATTTGATATCGTTTTCTGTCTCTGCATTTGTCCTGACATGCCCCCTATATTTATCAACCCATTTTATAAACTGTTTAAAACGCTGGGAAAGTGTCTCTTCTTCCGACTCTAGTGTTTCCCCTTTAAAACCTCTGAGAACGATTGATGATCTTGTCTCAATCTCCCCCAAAAACACCTCTCCCGTTGTCCCGTCAAAAGATATTACGTCTCCTTTGTTGACCCTTATGTTATTAATCATAAAATGATCTTCGTAAATTGCAATGGCTTGTGCAGCAACGATAATCGGCTTGCCCATGCCTCGACCAACAACCGCCGCGTGGGAGGTCAAACCTCCAACCCGCGTTATGATGCCTTGCGCCGCAGCCATACCACCAATATCTTCTGGCGATGTCTCCTCTCTAACTAAAATAACTTTCTGACCTTGTTTCCCTAGTCTCTCAGCCTCTTCGGAATCAAATACAACGGCTCCTACAGCAGCACCCGGTGAAGCAGGGAGTCCTCGAACATTAAGTAATCTTTCTTCTTTGATAGCTTGTTCTTTCGAGGAAGGATCCAGTGAGGGATGGAGCAGTTGATTGATCTGATCAGAATTCAGACGCATCACTGCCTCTTGCTCGTCGATTAATCCCTCTTCAAATAAATCCATGGCAATATTCAAAGCAGCTACAGCCGCTCTTTTTCCGTTCCTTCTCTGAAGCATGTAGAGTTTTCCATCTTCGATGGTAAACTCAAGGTCCTGCATATCCTTGAAATGCCTTTCTAGTACTTTATAAATAACTACCAGTTCTGCATAGACATCTGGCATTTTTTCTTCTAGCGTCTTGATATCTTGCCCGATCAATTCAGGATGATTCTTCAAGAACATCTCCTTGCCTTTCTTATTAATGGGCAATGGCGTTCTTATCCCAGCCACGACATCCTCTCCCTGGGCATTGAATAAAACCTCGCCATAAAATATTTCTTCACCGGTATTAGGGTCCCTGGTAAAGGCCACCCCTGTTCCAGAAGTCTCCCCCAAATTACCATACACCATCTCTACAACCGTGGCGGATGTGGGCGTGTCTTTATAGGAAATACCGTGTAATTTCCTATAGGTCATGGCCTTCTTAGATTGGTCGGATTCGAAAACCCCTTTGCCAACAGCTAATTCGACCTGCTCCTGCCATGTCTGAGGGAAATCTCTTCCTGTCTCTTTACTGAATAATAACTTAAAACTATGCACAACCTCTCTTAAATCCTCTGTCTTTAAATCCGTATCGTGTTTGACCCTCCGCTCTTCTTTTTTAGCATTTAGAATAGAATCAAATTTCTTCTTTTCAATATGAAATACGGTCTCACCAAACATCTGAATAAGTCTTCGATAAAGATCGTAGGCAGCCCGAGAATTATTTCTCTGCCGGGCAAAAACTTCGACAGTAACATCCGTCAAACCAATATTAAGGATAGTATCCATCATCCCAGGCATGGAAATCCTTGCCCCTGAACGGACACTCACTAAGAGTAATGGCTTTTCATCTCCACCCATAGACTTACCAGCATCCATAGACTTACCAGTAACGCGTTCCAATTGGGCAATTCTCTCCATAATCTCATCAATGAGCTCTGGTCTTAATTCTCTGTCATTGGCATAATAGCGGGGTGATTCTGCTGTTGTAATGGTAAATCCTGCAGGGACAGGCATGACCTTTGTTTCACCCTTAAACTGATATGTCATTCTCGACATCTCAGCCAAACCAGCCCCCTTGCCTCCCAATAACTCCACCATGGAGGCATCCCCTTCGGTATGATTTCTACCGTCTTTATCGACTCCAAAAAAATACGTTGATTTTTCATCTTGTGCTGACTGAATCGGCGTTGATTTTTCATCTTGTGCTGGCTCAATCGGCGAGGAGGCCTGCCCTTGGGGAGGCGGCGGGTTAAACGCTGTGTTGCCATAGGAAATCGATGGGTCGTTAGGACTATCCAGCCCAATAGTCAGAGTCGTAGCATTGCTTATGTTTTTATTAAATTCTCCCAAAGCCACCGGACTACTTGCCCTGGGTGAAACACCAGCCATATTGACACCTCCCGAGAAATACTTCCGGGGGATGATTTGTTGGGTGGGTGGGTCGTAGTCTTCTTTGATAAAATTATGCACACCCTTTTGGAGGGCGGCTAGGTATTGTTCATAGATCTTCTGTGAGGTGTCTTTGTCTTCTACGGTTAAGCCATTGATCTTAACTTTATCGGCATAGATCTGGCCTAAAAGACTGTCCTTGAGATTTTGTTTATACCAGGTGGCGAGGATTAGGGAATTATAGATCTGTCTTAATTGGGCAAAGGTCTTGCCTTCGTTGACTTCTTTCGTAATTTCAGGGAGTAAAACTTCTTTAATGATACTAGAGGATAGGCCGCTCACAACATCCTCGGAGCTGGCATCAGGGTGTTGCGCGCTGTGGTGCTGGAGGGATAGATAATCTTCTTCCATCATAACCTTGAAACGGCTCTCGATGACAAAGACGCTTAAACCATTGGTGTGGACTACGGCCCTATCTGGGATAATCCAGATCTTGTTGAAGGTGTTAAAGGGAATATTGGTTGTGCCAAATATCTTTTGGGCCTTTGTATAGACCCGATCCCAAAACCTCTTGCCTAATTGATCTTCGGGGTTCATCAAGGAGGCGGTGAGTTGTTTTAAGAGATAGTCCTGGGCCAAAAGCTCGGCGCCCATTTCGGTAGCGGCAAATTCTGGGAGGATGATCCTGTCTTTTTCATAGGGGGACAGGTTGACCCACAGCTTGTCCGCGGGGACAGTTAAGGAGGCCAGAAAATATTTGACTAGTTTGAGCGATTCATCATTGAGCGCATCTTTGGTTAATCCAGAATCGCCCGGGTCAACCATAAAATCGAACATCAAGGGATTATCCTGGTGGATCGTCATTGCGATGATACGCGCTGGGGTGAATCCTTGCGTCAAAGGGACTGCGGTCCCTGGGACAGGGAGATTCATCACACCAACAGAGGTTCCCTGGGCATAAGCTAGCGAAGATGGCAAGATACAGTTAAGGCCAAAGGTAAGGGCAATAAAGGCTGAAAAGATACGGTAGGTTAGTGGTTTTTTGGTTCTATTGAAACAGGGTGTCATAACAAGATTTTCCCTATATATCCATGTTGCGCTTAACAGGTGAGCAAGCGCTTTCTTGCTAATTTTGATGAAAGGATAACATATTTTTAGTGATTGTCAAGGAAAGGAGGGAAATTTTTCGGGAATGGGATAATAGATTGTTACCCCCTAAAAAAGCTTTTAATTTTTACAAAAGAAACGTTTGAAAAATTAAAGAACGAACTGGCTATCTAT
>SBBO01000050.1 GCA_005239675.1 Planctomycetales bacterium | reverse complement strand
GTTTCTTTTCTAGTAATTACGTAAACCTTTTCCCGTTCGGGTTAAAAGGTTTACGTTTAAGGTAGAAACTACGGAGAGGTAGAGATTCGAACTCTAGAGGCCTTTCGACCTGCGTGTTTTCAAGACACGTCCGTTCAACCGCTCCGGCACCTCTCCAAAGATTATCTTAAATTATCTTAAAAATTCTTGTTCTAAGAAGAATCTTAGGAAATCTCAACCTTTAAGAATATTACCAAGAGCGGTGGTATAGATTTCGCGCGCATCTGTAAATAAATTGGAAGAAAACTGGAAAAACGTAAACTGCCAGGTGACTAGATCCAACAAAAGAATAACGATAGCCATGATGAACACAAGGTACAGTCCCATACTGTAAAGATACGAGAATTTGATAAAGGAGGTTTCCTCGGTCTGCAGTTCCTTGGCAAGCAGCAGGATATGCATGCACAAAAAGAATCCGGCGAATAAAAAGAAATAATGGGCATAGGCGCTGATGTCACGAAATTTATTCCACGTATACAGGACAATAAAGACAATAGCGGTGTATACGGGTACAATCCTGACGATGGGGCGGTCCAGCGGCGCTATGAACTTGAATATCCCCATCATAGCCACCTGGCCGGCCTGATACATTCTCTGGAACTGGTGCAGGAACAAAAACACGAACAAAAACGTATATATCCCCCATTGGAAGAATTTACACTGCTCTGGGGGGTAGACGCCCAAATGGTGGTAGAAATTGACCGCGGCAGAATACACGACTGGTGCAAACAAAATAGCGAAAATAATTTTAAAAACTTGTCCCAATAGAATGGCTCCTTTCTATCGGAGTAACGATTTTCTCCAGGCCACCCATGTACGGCCGTAAGACCTCAGGCACCGCAATCTCACCCTCTTTGGTTTGATAGGTCTCCAAGAGGGCCGCGACCGTACGGGCGAGCGCAACCCCAGAGCCATTGAGCGTGTGCACCAAAGTCGTCTGTGAGACCGTCTTCCCCTTAAAGCGAATGTTGGACCGCCGGGCCTGGAAGTCCTCAAAATTTGAACAGCTAGAACACTCTAACCATTTATCAAGACCGGGGGCGTACACCTCAATGTCATAGCATTTCGCTGATGCAAAGCTTAAATCTGCGCTGGCCAGGAGCACGACGCGATACGCCAGGCCGAGCTTCTGCAGAATTCTCTCGGCATCAAGAACGAGCTTTTCCAGCTCGTTATAAGAATCACCGGGCTTGACGAACTTGACCAGTTCGACCTTATCAAATTGATGCACGCGCATCAGCCCCTTCGTATCTTTCCCGTAAGAGCCCGCTTCTCTTCGAAAACAGGCCGTATAAGCGGTGTAACACAGCGGCAGGTCCTCCTCGTTGAGGATCTCGTCACGATGGATGTTCGTGACCGGCACTTCGGCCGTCGGGATCAAAAATAGATCGTCATCTCGCAATCGATACATATCCTCTTCCATTTTAGGAAGCTGGCCTGTGCCAGTCATGGCATCGCGGTTGACCAATATCGGAGGAAATACCTCGCGGTAACCATGTTCGCGAGTATGAATATCCAACATAAAGTTAAAAAGAGCTCGCTCTAGAAGCGCCCCGGCGCCGGTAAAAAGGACAAAATGTGAGCCGGTAAGCTTGACCGCCCGCTTAAAATCAATCATGCCGAGTTTCTCGGCAAGCTCGATATGCGTCTTTGGCTTAAAATCAAATTGCCTGAGAATGCCCCAGCTACGCACCGTCTTATTTTCTGGTGGCCCGCCTACCGGCACCGAGGAGTGAGGAAGGTTGGGGATATTAAGCAGCACACTTTGCAGAGAGGCCTTAATATCTTTTATCTGGGGCTCCAGCTCGTCTATTTTGACCGCAATGGTCTTCATGGAGGCGATCTTGGCCCTTGGATCCCCTTTTTCCTTTAGGATCTGCGTGATTTCATCATTAGCCGTATTCTTCTGACTGCGCAGGTCCTCAGCCGCCTTAATGAGCTGCCTGTATTGCTGATCAAGGATCAAGGCCTCTGTAGGGTCGGTCTTGGCGTTCTTGGCAACCAGGCCCTTCTTGACCGCTGCTATCTCTTCACGGATAAGCCGAATATCAAACATGATGAATTTTTATACCATACCCAGGATAGAAAATCAAAAAATTCTCAGGCTTTTAAAAAAAATTAGGCGATCATTCAACGCAGATGGATAATAACCTCATTTTTATCAAACCGCACCTTTTTGAGCTTGGCGTAACGATCATCTTGGGCGCGATAACCAATGGGACAAATGACTACCGACTCGAGCCTTTGTTGGGCAAGGTCTAAAACCTCATCAAACTTCTTGGACTCAAAGCCTTCCATGGGACAGGCATCAATTTTATATCGTGCGCATTCCGCAAGGAACATCCCCAGCGCGAGATATACCTGCAAGTGCATCCAATGAGACAATTGCGCCGACGTCCAGTTCTTGAGGGATCCCAGCATTATCCCTTCATAATCAGAAAGGCTCTCGCGGTTGACCTCTCTTATCTTCGCAATGCGCGTCACAAAATTCTTCACGTAACATTCGTCGATCGTCTTGAACGCGCAGAAGATGATCAGGTGTGAGGCGTCTGTCACCTGCGGCTGATTCCAGGCGTATCTCCTTAATTCCTGGCGCAAGGCCTGGTCCACCACCACGATAAATTTCCACGGCTGCAGGCCATACGAGGATGGCGCGACCCGTAGCACCTCCAGAAGACTATCAAAGTTCCGGGGAGAAATTTTACGGGTGGAATCAAATTTCTGTGTCGCGTACCGCCAGTATAGATGATGATGTGTTATAAAAAACCCTCCATGGACACTGACAATGCTGGGATGGATTACGTTATCTCTAAAGATGCGGCAGCGACAATGCAAATCCCAGCCTGGTTAGCGAGTCTGACACAACTGTCTTGGTCAATGAGGAGCGTCTTTCCCGCTTCTATGCCTAAACAGGTGGCCCTACAACGTTTCATGGCCTGGATAGTACGCATCCCAACGACCGGCACGTCGAATCGTAGATCCTGATGGGGCTTACTCATCTTAACGACCACAGCCCCCTTGTGCGCAATCTTTCCACCGCGCATAATAGCCTGGTCAGTCCCTTCCATTGCCTCGATAGCGACAATCGCTTTCTCTTTGACAACAACCGTCTGCCCCACATCGATATGCCCCATGGTCTTGGCGATAGTCTTTCCGAACTCGATATCATCGAGCTCGCGCGAGGTGGGACCACGAGACGTCAATGTGCCTTGGGGGGCCAGATATTCCTTCAATAAAAATGTCGAGTCAACCAATCGCATGCCCAGCGATGCTAGTCGATCAGCGATGGCAGAAAAAATCGTATCTGCCTTCCTGTCCCGGATAGCGTTAAAAATATTTTTGAATTCCTCATCCAGGACAATACCCTGCTCAAATAGATTGTCTGGGTTGACCTGGCCGACCATGATCACCTCATGAACCCCTTCATTTTGGAAAAACGAAAAAAGCTTCTTGAGTTCACCTACCTTAAACCAGGACAACTTAGTTACAAAAAATGACAATAAAAAAGATGTATCTCTCTTGATAGCAGCAGCAATGACACGATATCCTTGGGCCCTGGCCTTTTGAGCAAAAAGAAGAGGGAGTCTTCCGTTACCGGCGATCAAACCAAGTATTTTCTCTGGCATAAGCAAAAAGGATGAGTAAAATTACAGGTCTTCGAGAAGGCGCTGCGTAGATACCTCAGATGCAGTACAGAGCCCTCGCTTCGAGGTCTTGGCAAAAAATATCAGGTGTTCGACTTCTGGGCAGGTCTTGATTTCGTTTGAAATTATTTCTAGGGCGTGCGCGCGGTTCAATCCCATGCGAAATAATATCCGGAACGCCTTTTTCAGATTCTGAATTGTCTCACTCGAGATCCCGGCACGCCTTAAACCGATCGTGTTGGTGTTCACGACCCTGGCCGGATGCCCATCGCACATAGAAAACGGTGCCACGTCCTGCACCACCTTCGAACATCCTCCGACAATGGAGAGCCGTCCCAATCGGACAAATTGATGGACGGCGCTTAACCCACCAATCACCGCATTGTCTTCGATCGTGACATGTCCGCCGAGGGTGGCCGCATTCGCCATAACGCAATGGTTCCCGATAATGCAGTCATGGGCCACATGCGCATAGGCCATGATCAGATTGTCGTTACCCACAACTGTCTTACCACCACCATTGACTGTCCCTGGGTTAATCGTAACAAATTCCCGGACGATATTGTTCTCACCGATATTCAAGAAGACGTTGTCATCAGCAAAAGATTTTTTATCCTGCGGGGCGCTCCCAATGACTGTATTGCTGTAAATCTTACAGTTGCGTCCGATCGTTGTCTGGCCAGTAACCAGGCAATGACTGCTGATACGCACATTATCTCCCAAGACCACATTGTCATCAATGGTGGAATAAGGTCCTACCACGACACCCGGAGATAATTTTGCCCCCGGATGAATCACCGCTGTCTTGTGAATATTGATATTTTCCATGACGTGATCTTATATTACACCAGCCAATAGTTGAGGTCAAATAGACCATCAAATATTTATTTCAGATACGAGGTGTCCGTAAATGAGAAGACCATCTCCGCCTGCGCGGCGACCTCGCCGTCGACTTTAGTAACGGCCCGTACCTGGGCCGTCTTGGGCCTGTCTCGGACAACCTCCACTTCAATAATAAGCTGATCACCAGGGACGACGACCTTACGAAACTTAACATTATCGGCCGATAAAAAGAACGCTACTTTACCATGATGCTCCTCGTTCGTCAAGATAACCACTCCCGCAGTCTGGGCCATAGCCTCGACCATTAAGACCCCCGGCATGACCGGCCGCGAGGGGAAATGTCCTTGAAAAAAATTATCATTAATCGTTACATTTTTAATGCCGATCCCCTTTTTACCTTGTTCAATCTCAATGACGCGATCGACCAATAAGAAGGGATACCGGTGAGGCAGGATATGCATAATGCCATCAATATCAATAGTTTTCTTGCCATCCAGATAAAAATTGACCCCATCGTCTCTTTGGGGAGATTTCTCCATTTGTTGATAAATCTTCTTGAGCAATGCTACGTTGAGCGTGTGACCACTTTTGACCGCAAAGACATGACCGCGGATGGGCATGCCTAGTAAATACAAATCCCCAATCAAATCTAGCACCTTATGACGAGCGAATTCATCCGGGAACCGGGGCGTATTCTGGATGATACCATTTCTCCCGATGACCAGTGTATTTTTGTAAGTAGCCCCCTTGCCCAGTCCTTGCTTCCTTAATTCTTCCGCTTCCTCTTCCAGGCAAAATGTCCTGGCTGGAGCGATTGCTTCCTGGAACGTCTTGGGTTCAACCGTTGCGCCGAAAAACTGCGACTGCAAAAAATTGTGCGCATACGCCAAGATGTAGGAAATCTTGAACGTCTTAGCGGGTATCACATCAATGGAGCATCCGTTCAATTCCACTCTCAGCGGTTCTGTAATCTCAAAATATGGCGCTGGTGCATCTTGTATGGCAATACCAGCATCCACAATAGCCTTAACAAAATCCAACCCACTGCCATCGAGCCCAGGAAGCTCGGGGGCATCAATCTCTACAATCAAATTCGTTATACCCAGCCCACCTAAGGCACTCATCAAGTGTTCAACCGTTTGGATAACCACCTCACCATGGCCGATCGATGTGCAGCGGGGGATGCCGGTATGAATCTGGATATGGGACGGCTTAACCAAAATAACCGGACGCCCGGATAGATCCACCCGAACAAAACTAATTCCGGAATTAATCGGGGCCGGTTTGCACCGAATATTCACCCCGCATCCCGTATGCAATCCGATTCCAGACAGATAAAATTCTTTCCCAATTGTCTTTTGCCGCTCAACCATTTTTTAATTTCTTCTCAAGCTGCTCGACTCTATTACGCAAATCCCGCATGGCGTTAATATAAGAAGGAATACGCCGTAGGCTGGCTTGCAGTCTTTGCTCTGCCCTATGCGGTTGAGCAGGGAATCCAGATACCTTGGTGTGCGGTGCAACAGATTTGGTCACACCTGCCCGTGAGGTCACGACCGCGCCCTCCCCGATCGTCAGATGTCCAGCCGCACCTGCCTGACCCGCCAAGATGGCACCACTACCGATAGTCGTACTCCCGGAAATCCCCACCTGAGAGATAATGATGCAATGCCGACCAATGGTGACATTATGTGCAATCTGAACCAAGTTATCTATCTTGGTACCGTCACCGATGACCGTCTTATCAAAACGGGCACGGTCGATAGTCACATTCGCTCCTATTTCCACGTCATTGCCGATAAGGACACCGCCAATCTGTGGAATCTTCTCATGCCTGCCGTCGGTCCAGATAAATCCAAATCCATCGGAACCGATCACTGTGCCGCTGTGAATAATCACCCTGTCGCCGATCGTTATCCCATCGCGGATAGTCACATGGGGATAAATCAAGGTGTCCTCTCCAATGACGCTATTGTGTCCAATATAACTCCCGCTACCAATAACAGCATGCTGGCCAATCTTAGCTGCGCTTTCAACTACCGCATAAGGCCCGATGGCGACATGGCGACCTATCACGGCGTCTCTGGCAATGATGGCGGTTTTATGAATGCCTTGCGGACGATACTTCTGGTCATCATGCATGAGCGAAACAATGCGGGCAAAGGCGAGGGAAGGACTATCCGTACGAATAATAGATTTCTCAGGGATATGCGCATGGCGTGGTGTAAGGATAGCGGAGGCCTGGGTCGTCTTGGCCAAAGAAGTATATTTAGTGTTGGCAATAAACGTCAAATCCCCTGGACGGGCCTCCTTGATACCGCTCAGACCTGTTACCACAAGACCTCTGTCGCCAATCACCTCCCCCTCAACCAGCTGTGCGATCTCGGCCAATGTTGCCCTCTTTATCTTCAATGAAGAAAGAGAGGACAGCGGCGCATCATTTCTCCGGCTTTTTGGCATTAAGGTTCTTCAGAACATTTTCGGTCAAATTTTGGGTTGGCTCACCGTAGATGAGAACGCGATCGTTAAAAATCATCGCATAACCGTTCTGTTCGGCATAGTCACTCACGATTTTCTCAATCTCGAGTAAAATTTCTCGGATCTTTTCATTGCGCTTCTTGGTTAGGCTTGTTTTCTGCTGACGATCAAATTCCAAGAGATCATTTTTCATCGTTACAATTTCCTGTTCAACGGCATTCTTTTTGTCTGCGGCCAACAGGGCAAGCTTTCCCTGTTGTTCACGAATTCTTTCGATCCTCGTCTTGCTCTCCTGTTCATACTCTTTGTGCTCGGCCTCAAGAATTTTGTCTTGCTCCTTGGTTTTATAATACTCATCGAACAAGCGACTCAAATCGACATAACCAATTTTTCCCTTTTCCTGAGCAAAGACGGTTGTTGTGATGAACATCATCACTGCGACCATCACCCCCACCGTGCTAAACAATTTCATCGTTTCTCCTTTCATTAGTACCTCGTCAAATTAATTTATATAATGTTTCCTGGGTACATACCGAGGCACTAGAACCCTCGGCTAACGCTAAAATAAAATTTACCAGAACGCGTATCTTCCCCGGGCTCATCGTTTAAGGGATAACCGTAATCCAAATTGATTGGACCAATGGGCGTCTTCACGCGCAAGCCCACCCCTGTACCGGTCCTTATATCCCCTTTCCCGTATTTGCTAATGGCAGGCCATACGCCTCCGCTGTCAATAAATGCGGCCAACTTTACGAAATTGATCAATGGGATCGTGTACTCCACATTGCCAATCAATATACTCTCTCCGCCGATAGGGTCTTCAGTAATTGGATCTAAGGGCCCGACGCGCCGCTCATTGTAGCCGCGGATAGTCCTGGCACCACCGGCAAAAAAACGCTCGAAGATCGGAACTTTTTTCGTATCCCCATAGGCATCGACGATACCTGTCCGCAGTCGTAATTCCAAAACCGATTTAAACTTAAATGGAAAATAATAGGCCGTTCTACCCTCGATACGATAAAAATCCTTATCCCCACCCAGGAAGCTACCAGCAATATCTGTACCACCGCCGATTATCCACCCCTTGGTTGGATTATAAAGGTTGTCGGTTGAATCCCAGGTCAGCGTTGTACCGATAGCGCTGACTGCGTTGGTTCCTTGTTCTGCGAGTAAATCCGCAGAAACGTTACTTTCCAAGTCCTCGATGGTGACTGCTTCCCGCCTGTAGGTCATGCGTCCGGTCAGATAATCGGAAAATTGCTTGCCGAAACGGATGTTGCCGCCGATCCGTTGCTCACTATAGGCGTAACCGATGTCTCGCTCTCTGCTACGCTCGGTACGGAAGGCGTCAAATCCCCCCGAAATCGGATAATCGAACATCCACGGCTCGGTGAAGCTTAAGAAAAGATTATTGCGCAATGACCCTGTTTCTGCACGCAGTTTCAGGTTCTGTCCGCCGCCGGTAAATATCGGCCAGTTGGTAAAATCAAAATTTCTCTGCTCAATCTCGACAAATCCAATGAGCTGTTCTACGGTGCTAAACCCACCGCCAAAGCTAAGACTTCCTGTTTTTGCCTCCTTGACCTGGACTATAAGGTCCTTGCGGTCATTCTGATCTGTATCCTCAATGTCGTAACCGACATCTTCAAAATACTCTAAATTATTCAGGCGCTCCTTGCTGCGTTTAAGTTTTCCACCGTCAAACCGTTCGCCAGGATTAATCCTAAGCTCACGACGGATGACAATATCCCGCGTGCGGGTATTACCCTGGATCTTAATCTTGTTAATATACGCAACCTCTCCCTCCCTGAGGTCAAGACGTATCTCTACCTTACCCGTATCGGGGTTAATGGAGGTTGTATCCTCAACATCCGCAAAGATATATCCCTGATCAAAATAAAGCGTTCGAATAGCTGCGATATCAACGCCTAACTGATCACGGCTAAACACACTATCGACCTTGATATGTTCCATGGCCTTAAGGATATCCTGCTCGGCAATAATCGTGTTGCCCATAACCGCAATATGACCTACTCGGTATTGTTTGCCCTCGGTCACCCGGATATTAATATTTCTGAAACCATTGGGTAGCTCTTCCAGGGAATGCTGAACCACTACATCGACGAACCCGCGCTGTTCATAAAAGGCACGAATCCGTTCTATGTCCTCCTCCAGCGTCTCTTCATTCAAATGACCCGATGTAAATAAACCCTTAGGCCGCGTCTTGATCACCCTGATAAGCTGCTTATTTTTAAATTGAACATTGCCCTCTACATTGATCCGCAGGATGCGCACACGATATCCCTCACGAATAATCAAATGAACGCTGGCCTTGTCATTCGTCTGGTCCTTGAGTATCTGCGTCTCTATCTCAACGAGAGTCAATCCTTTCTTGGCATAAAGCTCTTTTATTGTATCCTCATCATCTTTGAGCAATTTGTTGTCCAGAAATCTTCCTTCCTGGGTTTTTATTTTCTTGCGCAAGGTTTTCGCGCTAAAGTATCGGAGCTTTGAGAAAGTGATTTTATCGATGACTGGTTTTTCTTCAATATAAAAAATTACCTTAACCCCACCCGCATGGTCCTCGTGGTCCACCCGAACGTCCGAAAAATATCCCGTATTATACAGTCGTTTTAAGTCGTCGCTGGCGATCGACTGAATATATTCCTGGCCAACCCTTGTCTTGATCTTGGCCAAGATGGCGCTGACACTGATCGTTTTATTTCCCTTGATCTCAATTGCCTTGACAAAAAGAGATTGGACAGTGGATACATCTGTTGAGGCAGGTGCCTCAACACCCTGAGCCTGAGCGCTGGATACCTGGACAAGCGCCACCGTAAAGAAGATAAAGATAAATATAGATCGTCGAATCAAGAGGGTCAATCTGTCAATCTGCATAGGCAAGATTCTCAAAGCGCATGTATTCTTTAATAAAAGCGAGCTTAAGAGTCCCTACGGGGCCATTACGCTGTTTCGCAACGATCACATCCGCTACTCCTTTATTTTCTTCTGTAGGATTGTAATATTCCTCCCGCATCAAAAGCACCACCAAATCAGCATCCTGCTCGATCGCACCGGACTCGCGTAAATCAGACAACTGGGGCTTATGGTCCTGACGCGACTCAACTGCCCGTGATAATTGACTCAAGGCAATGACCGGAATGTTCAATTCCCTGGCCAACGCCTTGAGAGATCGAGAGATCTCGGAAATCTCCTGCTGGCGATTATCAGAGGGAATGCTGCTGCGCATCAACTGAAGATAGTCCAAGATCAAGAGCTCAATCTCATAGTTTTTCTTTAACCTCCTTGCCTTTGCCCGCAGTTCCAGCGCGGAAATGGCCGGCGTATCATCAATGAATATCTTAGATTCAGACAGCCGACCAGCCGCAGCGGTCAATTTCGGCCAATCTGCAGGAGACAAAAATCCGCTCCTTACCTTATGGGCATCCACCCGCGCCTGCGCACAGAGCATCCGCTGAACAAGCTGCTCCTTGGACATCTCCAGGCTAAAAATAGCGACCCCTTTCTTCTGTTCTATGCCTGCGTATTCAGCGAGGGAGACCGCCAAGGCGCTCTTGCCCATGGAGGGGCGTCCGGCGATAATAATCAAATCAGAGGCCTGCAGGCCAGAAGTCATATAGTCAAATTTTTCAAAACCAGTTGCGATGCCGGTAATATGTTGCTTGCGCTGATAAAGAAGGTCTAGGGTCTCAATACTCTGCTTGACAAGGTCTTTAATATGAATCGACTTTTGTCTTTGTTTGAGATCCGCGATCTCAAAGATGAGCTGTTCGGCATTGTCCACCACCTGGTCGACATTACCCATCGACTCGTAACTCTCGGCGATGATGTTGGTTGCGTTCTTGATTAAGCGGCGTAAGACCCCTTTTTCCTTAACGATGTTGGCATAATGCTCCACATTGGCAGCACTAGGCACAAGATCAATGATTGTGGAAAGATAGGTGACACCGCCGATCTCCTCCAGAAGATCATCGTTTCTTAATCGGTCCGAGAGTGTAACAAGGTCAACGTTCTTGCGCTGGTTATACAGGGTAACGATAGCCCTAAAGATCTTGCGGTGGGATTCTTCATAGAACCAAGACTCATCTAAAATCTCTATGGCCGTACCAATCGCTTCCTCATCAATTAGCAGCGAACCAAGGACAGACTTTTCCGCCTCAATATTCTGAGGGGGGATCCTTATTTCTTGGTGACCCATAAACGTATCTTAGTTGTCACTTCAGGGTGCAATTGGACGCCGATCTCAAAAATACCCAGTTCTTCAATAGGTTTTTCGATGACAATCTGATGTCTATCGATAGTCAATCCTTCAGCCTTCAAGGCATTGACGATATCAGCTACTGAAACAGCCCCGTAAAGTTTATCGAGGTCATTGACCTCCACGCTGACTGTGCATGAGACCTTGCTCATCTTCTCGGCCAACTGTTGCGCCTCGGCCTTCTTTTGCTCATACTGGATCTTGTGTCTTTTTTCTAGCTGTTCAATGCGTTTAAGGTTGGCTTGGGTGGCGATACATGCTAATTTGCGAGGAATCAAAAAATTACGGGCATATCCCTCTCTGACCTTAACTACTGTGCCCGTCTTCCCCAGCTTGGGGACATCTTGATATAAAATCACTTCCATCGCGGACCGTCCTTCTATTGATGATTGAAAAATTATATTCCCCGGGGTTCATTTTGCTAAAGTCGAAACGGCGAATCAAGGGAGCCTTAGTAACGATTTTCCTTATTTTTTACACGTCCTATCGTCAAAAGCGCCAAAAATCTCGCCTTTTTAATCGCCCGAACGAGCTGCCTCTGGTCTTTTGCTGAGACACCCGTGATGCGCCGTGGAATCACTTTCCCGCGGTCATTCAGGTATTTTTGTAATAAACTTATATTCTTATAATCGATAATGACATCGCGGGCAATTTGATATTTGGCCACGTCCCTTTTAGGCCTTCTTTTATTATTTTTCCTATCCCTATCTTTGTCCTTGTCTCCATCTTTTTTTTTATATTTATTTCTATCTTGTACGTTGAACAACGTTTCCCTCCTTTTCCATTTCCATATATTCAATCTTAGCGCCTCTAACGCAATGAAAACCTGGTTTCAAACGGGTGCGCTGGTCCTTGGACCTACGGTCTCATTTATGTTAAAGACACTTATTCATCCCAAGCAATATCTTCCGGCTTAATTGCCTCATGGGCGGGTTGTGGTGGGGACACCTCAGCCGCCATTGGGGCATCGCCTGCCTTCTCCGCTTCCTTTCCCTTAGGGCCGTAACCGCCCAGAAATTGCACGCGCTCAGCACGCACATCGATGGCGCTTCGCTTTTGCCCATCATTAGTCTCCCAGAATCTGGACTGTAGGACTCCTTCCACAAAAACAGGTCGCCCTTTCTGCAAATACTGACAACAGGCCTCTGCCTGTTTGTCCCAAACGGTCACTGTTAAAAAACAGACCTCCTCTTTTAATTCACCACTGCTATCTTTAAACTTTCGGTTGACGGCCAGCCCCAAATTAGCCACAGCCGTACCATTAGGTGTATAACGCAACTCTGGGTCTCTGGTCAGGTTTCCGATTAAAAAGACTTTGTTCAAATTCGCCATTTCATTCTCCTCAATGAAGTCTAGACCTAGGAAACGATAGGAAAATAAGTCTATGACCGAATTGATCCCTGCCCTTGATTCATCCCGTAGCAGGGGACATTTTTCTATTCAACCTTCGTCACGACAAAACGCAAAATCCTTTCATTTAACCTCAAGCTGGACCGTAACGTATTAGCGGTGAGACCTTCCCCTTCAAAATTAATCAGGAAATATGTGCCTTCCAGACATTTCTTGATACAAAAAGCGAGTTTTTGTTTCTCCAGCCACAGTTGACTATTGATGACTTTCCCACCATTTTTGGTCACCGCCTCGCAGACCTCTTTGCAAATGGTCTCTCTTTCTCCGGTAGACAATTTCGCATCTACAATCACCATTAATTCATATTTTCTCAGTGTCTCTGTTTTCATGCGCCTCCTTGTCCACCACGGTAGTGGTGGACAATCCCTGTGTTTGATTCATCTCGTACTATCAAATACCCCGAGATGAATCAGCAGGGATCAAATATCCCAAGATAAATCCAGTGGGAGTAAATTATGACCGCTAATCGCGGCCCCTCAAAACCCCTACGCCTATTTAAGAGCGAATGCGCGGCGCAGGATTCCGGCCAGGCCCGCTGGCGTGGCCTTCATCAACAGGGGTCATGTGCTTACATTGCTGTTAAGATTAACCAACCCCGGCATTAAATTGGTCCATGGTCTTGACCATGCCATCTTTGAGCCAGGCCATACAACAATCCGTTGCCCGCTCAACAAATTCGCCCAAGGCCTTTTGCTCCTGCCTCGTCCATCTCTCCAAAACGTATTTAGCTGTTTCTTGTTTATTTACCGGTGATCCGATCCCTAAGCGTAACCGCGGGAATTCCTGAGTCCCTAAATGTTGGATGATCGATGTTAATCCGTTGTGACCACCATCACTACCCTTGGCTCGGATGCGTAGCTGCCCAAAATGAAGATGGAAATCATCACAGGCAACCAATAGATGCATAGACGCCACACCCTTCTTAAGAACAACCTGCCTTACGGCACTACCACTATCATTCATGTAAGTCGAAGGCAAAAGACAGCACACCTGGTTTCCTGCGATCTTGCCCTCTGCTGTCAGGCCATTGGTCAAAGAACTTTTACGAAACGACAAGAGATTTCTTTGCACCAGACGACGGACAACGTAAAATCCTAGATTGTGCCGTGTATATTCATAATCCTTGCCCGGATTACCCAACCCCACGATGAGCCGTACCTCGACCATCTTAAATATATCTTGGATGGAGCCTTTGAATGACCTTGCCTGGCATCTATTCCTTCTTCGTTTCCACTTTCTTGGCCTCGGGCTTCTCTTCCTTGGCCTCTCCCTCGACAGGCTTCTTTTCTTTCAGCACTTCCGGCTCGGTTGGTGCCCCCTCGGCGGATGACATCATCGCCTCTTCTTTCATGGGCGGAATAACAGAAACTAAAATGCTCCCGGGATCCTGTTTAGTCCTGACCCCTTCCGGCAATGTGATGTCCTTGACATGAATGGCATCGCCAATCTCAAGATGGGTCACCTCAACCACAATCTTTTGCGGAATCTTCGTCGGCAGACAGATGACAGGCAATTCCCAGAGGATATGCTCCAGGGAGCCACCGTCACGTTTAACACCAATGGGCTCACCCTTGGTCTCAATAGGCACCTTAACCTCAATTTCCTTAGTCAAAGAAATCCAGTTGAAATCGATGTGGATTAGCGCCTCAGAGACAGGATCATGCTGCTCTTCCTTGACAATGACGGAGTAATCACTCAATTTTTTATCGCCCTCCATCACGTTGAGACGAAAAATCACGCTCTGGCCGTGGTGCTGACGCATGATGCGCTCATAAACGCTGTGGTCCACCTTGACATTGATGGGTTGAGCGGACTCCCCATAGATAATAGCAGGAACAAAATTCTCCCGTCGTATCCTTTTAATCTTTCGGGTCCCGACCCGATCACGTACTTGAACATCCAATCTTATCTCTTCCATATTGACCAACCGCCTTCTTTTTTATCGTGTTTCGTCGAATAAGCAACTAATAGACTCCTCATCGTGAATGCGATGAATCGCCTCGCCTAACAAATGCGCTATGGTGACTACCTTAATCTTCTCGATTTTCTTTGATGAACTTAAAAGAACGCTATCAGTGATGACGACCTCCTTGAGCGGCTTGCAGTGTTCTATACGCTCAATTGCAGGTCCCGAAAGAATCCCGTGGCTTGCCGCTGCATAAACATCCTTCACGCCTTTTTTAGTCAATGCCTCGATGGCCTCGATCAGAGATCCGCCCGTTGCGATGATATCATCGACCAAAATGGCATTTTTCCCGCGAACCGTCCCTAGGATATGCATAACCTGAGTTGTATCAGGACTACTGCGGCGTTTATCAACGATGGCGAGCCCTGCCCCCAGGCGTTTGGCATATGCCCGTGCCATCTTAATGCCGCCCACGTCTGGTGAGACAACCACTAGGTTCTTTAACTTTTTGGCCTTAAAATAATCGCACAAGGCATTAATGGCATACAAGTGATCCACTGGAATGTCAAAAAAACCCTGAATCTGATTGGCGTGCAGATCCATCGTCAGCACCCTATTGGCCCCGGCAGCAACAATCAGGTTGGCAACCAGCTTAGCCGTAATGGGCACCCGCGGCTGATCTTTGCGGTCTTGGCGCGCATAACCGTAGTACGGCAACACCGCCGTGATCCTATTTGCCGAAGCACGCCGGGCCGCGTCAATCAAGATCAAAAGCTCCATCAAGTTTTCATTGATGGGGGGAGACGTTGGTTGGATGATAAAGACGTCCTTACCACGGATGTTCTCTTTAATCTCGACGCGAATCTCCCCTTCGCTAAAACGCGAGACCAAGACGTTGGTCAGCGCAACATTTAAATGCTCACCAATGGTCTTCGCTAGCCTGGGATTAGAATTTCCCGTAAATATCGCTAAACCATTCATGGCCGTGTCCTTCTCTTAATCTTGGCAGGGACACCCACCGCCATCCCTTCATCAGGGATGACTGTTCCCTTCGTGACCACACTCCCAGCACCCACGACCGCCCTTTTCCCAATGACCACGGGAGCAATCAAGATAGCATCCGAGCCGATGAATGCCCCATCAGCTATCTTCGTCAGATTCTTATTTTTACCATCGAAGTTGGCCGTGACCGTACCAGCGCCAATATTAACGGCGGACCCTACCGTCGCATCACCCAAGAAACTGAAATGTTTTATGCGTGTTTTGTTGCCGACCCTCGTGCGGGAGACCTCGATAAAATTCCCGATCTCAACGTCATTGCCGATGCGCACATTCGGTCGTAACCGTGCAAAAGGGCCAATGACACAACGATGACCGATACGCACATCCTTTTCAATGAGCGTAAACGGACGAATACATGTGTCTTTGCCTATCTGGACATCTGCATCAATGTAGGTCGTGTACGGATCGATGATGGTGACGCCATCGCGCATAAAATTCTTTAAAATCCGCTCGCGGGTTATGCGTTCGGCAACGGCCAGGTCCTCTTTGGTGTTCACGCCAAGCCCTTCGCTAGGATCCGATGTTGCAACAGTCTCAATTTTAAAATCTTTTTGATGAAATAAGGCGATAATATCCGTCAAATAAAATTCTTTTTTCTTAGGGTTAAGCCGTACAGAGCGCAAGGCGTCAAAAAGCTCCGGACACCGGACGCAATAAACGCCAACATTGATTTCACTGATGTTGCGCTCAGCGCCTCGTACCTCTTTATCCTCACGAATGGCCACGACCGCCCCTCGGTCATTGCGGATAATGCGGCCGTACCCTTGGGGATTGGGGACAATCGCGGTCAACAATGTGCAGACGGCTTTGGCCTGCTGATGTTGGTAGACGAGATTTTTTACCAACTCTCCATTCAAGAGAGGGGTGTCCCCACACAAGATTAAAATGTTGTCTCGACAATTCTTCAGATACCGCTCAACACATCGGACAGCATCCGCGGTACCGCGCCGCCTTGGCTGGTTAACTACAACCAGCCCGGCCGCAGATCGTTTGCGTACGGCCTCTCTATTATGCCCTACCACCAGATATATTTTCAAAGAACCAGTGGCCTGCGCCACGTCCAGGACATATTGAATGATCGGCTTGCCGCAGACTTCATGCAAGACCTTGGGGATATCGGATTTCATCCGAATCCCTTTACCCGCCGCCAAGATAATGGTCCTTAAACGAGACATCATTCACCATCCCGCCTCGCTGCAGAACTTACGTTTGACAGCGAAGCAGGACAACAAGCTTCATTTTCTTAATGAAGCCTAGCTGCCCAGCCTGGGCTCGAACCAGGAAAACGAGATCCAAATTCTCGTGTGTTACCAATTACACCACCGGGCAAGACCAAGAACTAGATTGAAGTCTACAATTTAAGACTCAAATCCCAATAGCCTTTTGCGATACCCTGAGCATGCTGTGACATTAATCTTTTGTCACGGCATGCTAATTGGTTCTGGCCACAAATGTCCGACGAAAGCGTCTGGACAAAATATTCTGGATGTCCTTAGCTTTTTGGTGTGTCTCGGTAATCCCGAACACACATGGCCCACTACCTGATACCATAACCCCTTGGGTATTTAGGGATTTTAAGCGCTGCTTTAAACCCTCCAAGGCAGGGAAAAGACGCAACACTACTGCTTCCAAATCGTTAACAAGCCCCTGGCCAATCGCTGAAATGTCAGCTTGCCTTAAATGATGGATGAAGATACTAACATTATCATCTACCTTTGTCAACACCTTCCTGTGTCCTGTCTTTCCTTGCGGTAGCCTCAATTCGCCGTATACCTCTCTGGAGTATAATGGGGCGCAGGGAACAACCAGGACATGCCACAATTTTGTTCTCACATCCAGTTTCTGGATGGAATCTCCACGTTCACTCCCTAACCCCCAAGAATAATCGTACATAAAAAAAGTCACATCGCTGCCAAGCTCCTTGGCATACGGCAATAATTGCACCAGGCCCAGATCAAGCCTCCAGAGACGATTTAACCCTTGCAGAACGGTTGCCGCATTGCTGGAGCCTCCCGCAAGGCCAGCAGCAACCGGAATATTCTTTTGGATATCAATATTTACACCATCTTTAATCTTAAAGTCCTCCTTCAGTCTTTTGGCTGCCTGATAGACAAGATTGCGGGGCCCGGAAGGGACATGGGGGTCGGCACAGCGAACGCGGATATCTCCAGAACTATTCAATGTTAAATGAATCTTGTCACTGAGATCAATGCGTTCAAAAATAGTCAAAATATTATGAAAACCATCGGGCCTCTTATTCAAAACCTTTAGGAATAAATTCAATTTGGCGGGTGATGACAAGGTGATGCTGCGCATGCGGGAATGCCTAAATCAAGGAAAGATCATTATTTGCTAACCCAGGTATTATCGATGGACTCTATCTTCTGTTGGATGGTTTCCTGCCCCGGCAAGAGCTCAAGAGAGCGTTTCCAATACTTGACTGCCTCGTCGGTCCGGTTCAGCTTATGACAGGTCTCACCAAGATGGTCATAGATCACAGGATCATTCACAAAGGTGTCAGCCAAGAGTAGATTTTCTAAGGCCTTCCCATACATCCCTTTTTTATAATACAGCCATCCCAAGCTGTCCAGATAAGCTCCATTCTCGGGGTCGATAGCCAGGGCGCGCTGGATTAATTCCATCGCTTCATCTAGATTATCGCCTGCCTCGGCATACACATAGCCAAGGGTATTAAGGCTCTCGCTATGTTCAGGATCGATCGCAATGGATTTCCGCAAGATATCAATCGCGCGGTCCTTCTGATTCGTCTCTAAATAAAGCGAACCTAGCATATACATAACATCGGCATTGGTGGGTTCGAGACCCAGAATCGTTTCAAACTGCTCGATGGCCTGGTCATATTTCCTCTGAGAATAATAGAGCTGCCCCAGATAACCGTAAATCTCGATATTCTGAGGCTCTTCCTTAGAAAACCTCTTGAGGATAGTCTCGTATTCCAGGGCTGCCTGATCATATTGGCGCTGATTGGAATAAATGAGCGCCAAGAGATAATGGGACTGCATATCATCTGGATTAAGCTGATGGACAATCTTCAGTTGACTAACGGCCTCAGAAAGCATGTTAAGACGTGCATAACCGGTCCCCAGCCGCAGATGGATAAGGTATCCCCCGGGGTCAAACTGGGCTGCCTTTTCATATTCCAAGACAGCGTGGTTAGTCTGCCCCAAGAGATCATAATGATATCCCATCGTGTAGTGCGCCAATCCCTTAACGAGGGCCACCCTGTCTTGATAAATAAAGGCTGTCGCAGGATACGCCCATGCCAAGACAACCACACCAATGCTCAAGTAAACTAAGATTCTGGTGATTCCTGCCCTATTCATCGTAACCTCGTCTTCACAAATCCCCAAAAGAAATTATTCTGGGCTTATTTCCAATCACGCTTCTTCAATTGCCGAAGCGCCTTGCGCAGTTTCTTGCGCTTATGAGTTCTAATCTTACGTCTCTTCCTTTTCCTGCCACACGGCATAAATCCATACCTCCCTTTTTTAATAAATGACTTTATTAAGCGGATATTCAATAATTCCCTGCGCTCCAACGTTCTTCAGCCCAGGTATCAGCGTGCGTACAGTTTCTTCCTCAATAATGGTCTCAATGGCCATCCAATCCCTGCGGCTCAGATGAGAAATGGTCGGGTCCTTAAGGGATGTTAACAATCCCAGCACGCCAGCCAAATCACGCTTGTGAACGTTCATCTTTAAACCAACCATGTTATTGGCCTTGAGGGCCCCCTGAAGTAGTAGCACAATCTGGTCCATCTTTTTTTTCTTCCAGGGGTCATGCACGGCCTTTTTATTAGTGATAAATCGAGTGGTTGACTGACAAACCTCATCAATAACGCGCAACTTGTGCGCCCGGAGACTGCTTCCGGTCTCGGTCAATTCCACCACCGCATCCACTAACCCATCGGCAACCTTGGCCTCCGTCGCTCCCCAGCTAAATTCCACATCCGCCGTCACCTTATTCTTTTTTAAATAAGCCTTAGTGACGTTGACCAGTTCGGTTGCGACGCGCTTCCCTTGCAAATCTTTAACAGAATGGATCGATGATTTCTCTGGAACGGCCAGGACCCAACGCACCTTGACAGAGCTCTGTTTGGCATACACCAAGTCGGCTAGTGTCACCACCCGTGAGCCATTTTCCATAATCCAATCCGCCCCCGTAATGCCACAATCAAGGGCTGCTTCTTCAACATAACGCGACATCTCTTGGGCCCGCAACAAAACTGGCTCGATCTGTGTGTCATCGATCGAAGGAAAATAAGAACGCGCCGAGACATAAATCCTGAATCCTGCACGCTCAAAGACCTTAATGGTTGCCTCTTGGAGACTGCCCTTGGGCAAACCCAACTTTAATTTACGCATCTTGTTGCATCCTAAACTGTTATTGGATTAATCCTGCTTTCAAAAAATTTAGTATAACCTCGCCTCCAGCGATTGTAAAGCAATTTCCAATAACACTACAAGTATAATATCTCATAACCGTCTTGGCAACCTATTGACAATTATATTAAAAATGGCGGGTGCGGGACCTTAGGCCGATGCGTCAAATATCGCATCTCTTGGGTGAGATGTTGTCCCAAGTTAAGTCGGGTGGTGGGGGCCCAAGCTTATTGAAGGGTCAATGGGCAAGGGTTGATCCATCACGGCAATCCGGCGCAGGAAGTTCTGCATGATCCCTGTGCGCGAGAGCACAAATAAACTTAACAGCGCCAGTGTCCGCAAATGGGGATATTTCAAAAACGCTGCACGGGTAAACCAGGCCTGCATGGCCTGGATATGCTGGACCTCTGGGCCACGGAGCATCTGAACCTTATTAAGCGTGGTTAAGGAAAGGTCATTACGTTTAAATCCCTTAATGAGGACATCCGCCGCGATAATGGCGGTCGCGGTCGCAACGGCCACGCCAATCGCCCCTGCAGGTGAGCAGGTGTGCGCCGCATCTCCGATCAAAAGACATCCTTCCTTAGCCCAATGCGCGACGTACGATACACGCGCCTGTAAGACGCTGAAGGGATTGAAATCCATCAACTGCCGGGCAAAATCATGCAGCATGGGATGCGCCTCCAAAAGTTCTGCCCGCATGGCGGCGATCTCCTGTTTGCGCATCTGCAAGAACTCACCGCGACCTACTATAATCCCGCATTGGACCAAATCCGGATACTTGGGTAAAACCAGATAAATCCGTCGCGGCGTAAAAAGTGCCCGGACGGTATTTTCAAAGTGTTCGTCGCGTTTGACCGTAAACCAAACCACGTCAAAATCGTAATCCTCATACTCCATTTTAAATTCAGCGGCCTTGCGCACAGCCGAAAAGCGTCCATCAGAGCCGACCGTCACGCGACAGCGTACCTCGACATTATCTCCACGGCGGGTGCCACTCACACCGATGATCTCCCCGCCTTCCTTAATGACGTCTCTTACCGTTACACCAAACAACAACTGAAAATTGGGATACATGAGCGCCTTTTCATACAAGGCATAGAGCATAATCGTCTGTGACATCCACAAGGCAAACGGCGCCTGTGGACATATCGAGGTAAAATCCAAGCTAGCCCAAACCTTGTCTTTATAATAGAATTGAAAATGTTTTAATTTCAAATGCGGGTATCGCTCAAGGTGGGACAAAAGGCCGATCTGGCGCATCATCTGGATAAAACGCGGCATGAGGACTTCGCCGCGGTATTCGCGCTCAAAATTGTAATGGGATTCCAGGACGAGGACTTTGATGCCCTGCTGAGCAAGTAAAATTCCCAGGATCATCCCTGCTGGACCGGCACCAACGATGCAGACATCGACCCTGTAGATTTTCTCCGGCATATCAATTGTGGTTACCCAGGAGTCATCCTGTTATTTCTAGTCTCGCCCCATTAAGCGCAAACTAAAATGTGAGTCAGCGTATTGTAGCTGTTTATTTGGAGAATGAAAAGCTGAAACTTTAAAAACCTGGCGCGGTGGTCATTGTTAAGATATAATTATATTACCCGCAACAATAGCTATGGGGGTGATCGGTTTCGACTTGAGTTAGCGGGATATGGGTGGCATGCCGGGGAAGCTTGGTCGGCCCCGTTATCAATCCAAGCACAAATAAACGCAAACGATCCAACGTTAGCGGCAGCTGAGGCCATCGTAGCTCCGATTTTTGCAGCTCCGATGCCTCCGCTGGCACCAGTCTTAGCTTTAAGATAAGCTAAGCCCTTAAGTGGACCTGGCCTGCGGGTCTGCTAGAGGACACTAGCGGGCTAGTTAGAAATGCGTGTCTCGGCAATTCTAACGAAATTTTAGAGACTGGCCCTAAGGATCTTGTCTATCGGAGGAATTAGGGTAAGATCAAAAGATAAACTACGCATGTAGAAGCTTATATTCTGTAACCCAAGGACCCGGGTTCGATTCCCGGCACCTCCACCAATCGTAACTTTCGCCGCGACGGATACCCTTGCTTCCGACTAACAGTTCCTCTTATCAGGCCTGTAAAGGACTCGTACCTTCAAGTAAGTGTGCCCTGTCGGGCGTACTACATAAAAAAAGAGGGCTAAAAAATAGCCCTCTTTTTTATTATTACGCAAGGATGACTTCTTGCCTTACGGCGTCAGAACACCACCGGTCTGCATGACATATGTGACTGAGCCTGTTCTCCCCATGATGAGAGGCTGGGCCCAAAATGTGTATGCAGCTCCACTCCAGCTACATGCATAGAAAAACCCTGCAATGCTCTGTCCACAGTACCATCTATTGGTGTACGGTGGGTTTGCGGTGACTAAGGCTCCCTCCCACGTGGGATAGTTACCGTTGTTGGCTGTAGCGAATGTCTCTGCTGCTGTAGAAAGCGTACGTAAGGTGCTTCTAGCAAGAGCGTCATTGGCTGAAATCCTTGCCCGTAACAGGTTGGGGATGGCAATGGCAGCCAACAGTGCGATGATCGCAACCACGATCATAATTTCTACCAGCGTGAAACCACTTCGATTTGTCCGTTTCATGGTGTGTTTCTCCTTAAGGTTAAGGTTTGGCTAGTTTTTGTTTCATGCGACCACGGTATCCACCTCCAGGAGAAAATAAAGGAATGAGTACGATTCTTATCTACGTCCCGGCATTGGCAACCCGTCGCACCCTGCTACATCTGCTATGGCTAAACTATTAGAATTTTATCACCTCCTTTTTGTCTGATCAACTTTTTATTCAAAAAAATAACCCACTTCCACATAAGGAAATGGGCTCTATCTCCTGCCTTGAACTGCTGCAGTGGCAACTGGCTACCCCTTGTTACATCCTACTAAAGGGGCCCTATAGTTTTGCGCCCTATCCTTACGGATTTCGTCAGAATTCCTGACGAATCCGCCCCGCCATAAATCGAGGCGGGGCGAAAGTTTACCTTTATCAACTGTTCAGCTAGAATATAACACCTAAATTCTGACTTGTCAAGGGCGAGGGGCTGATAATTTCTTCAATAGGGTTCTTGCGACGTAAAGATTGGACTGGAAGTGGCGAGAGATTTCTTGAGGTGAATATTTTCTTCATTAAGAACAGTCCATTTGCGGCGCAACTGATCTTCCTCTCTTGTTATTAAAGGGGCCGGGCCATCGTTGCCGGCATAAGAAAGATCTGCCTCCAATTGCTGACGATACAACCTCATCAGCGCGGCCTCATTGGTCAGCTGAGCCAAATAGGCCTCCGCCCTGGCGCGCTGTGCCGATCCGTAAGTGACCGAACTGGACCCCATCTGGGATTTCCAGAGTCGATCTTTCAGCGTAAATAATTTTTGCTGTAGTTGAGTTATTGTCTGACTTGACCCTGCACTCTGATTTTGTATGATGCGCAATTCGGATTCTGCCTTTTGAAGGTCATGGCTGCTTTCTTGTAGCGAGGCCGCCAGTCGATCCTTCTTGTGTCGAAACGTATTGGACAACGCCTTGTCTGTCAAGGAATCCAGTCTTTGCTGTAAGCGACCAATCTCCCCTTGAACAACTATAGCTTCGTCCTCATCGCTCCTGACCCTGGCTTGGGCGGTATCCGCCTTTTGCGCTAAAAGGTCAGTCTCTTGGGACCGCAATCTCTTAAGTTCATTGGACAATGCTTGCGTATTCTGCCGATATGTTTTTATTCGTGATTTCAAAAATTGATTGTGTTGAACCAGTTGATTATAGCTCTCCTTTAACCCTAAGAGCCCTGATTCTAACAGTGCATTGCTTTGCCTATCTCCTGCCCCTGCAGGCTGGGCAAGGGCGATCGGAACACTTAACATAAAAAAAGAAAAAATGATAAAAAAATTTTTAATCATCAAAGCGCCTTAGTCATTGAGAGAATAGGTAAAAATAGGGCAATCACGATAAAACCGATCACGATCCCCAAAAAACCAATAATCAACGGCTCGATAATACTGGTCAAACCATCGACAGCGGCATCAACCTGTTCATCGTAAAATTCCGCTATCTTTAGCAACATCTGATCCAACTTTCCAGATTTTTCACCGATAGCAATCATGCGCGTGACCATAGGTGGAAACACCTTGCTTTTGCCTAAGGGACCAGCAAGGCTTTCTCCTTCACGCACCGCGGTCTTGACCTCTTCGATTACCAAAACTAGGACGCGGTTGCCGATTGTCTTAGCGACGATATCAAGCGATTCCATGATGGGTACGCCGCTCTGGATCAATGTCGCCATGGTTCGGCTAAAACGACTGATGGCAACCTTGCGCAATAACTCTCCAAAAATAGGGAGCCGCAATAAGGCCCGATCGATGATCAAACCACCTTTCGACGTCTTTCCCAGCTGCTTTAAACCAACGATCGACAGGACTAGAATACCGACTATCCATGCAAAATTATTTTTCAATGTATCGCTAATATTGATCAATAGCTGGGTCATGGCCGGTAGTTCACGGCCAAGGGACGCAAAGATCTCCACAAACATAGGGACAACCTTAACCAACAGAAAGACCGTGATCAAGATTGCCATAGACACAACGACAATAGGATACACCATGGCTGACTTAACCTTGCGCTGGAGGCGCAAGGCCTTCTCCATATAAGAGGCAACGCGATCCAGAATCTTGCCAAGCACCCCACCAGCTTCTCCAACCTTAATCATGCTGATAAAAATAGTGTCAAAGACTCCTGTGTGTTTGGCAAAGGCTGCGTAAAGACTGGCGCCCTGCTGAATATCGTCGCGAATATTAGCCAGCACTTTTTTAAAAGAACGATGAGTGACTTGTTCCTGAAGGGCGTCAATCCCTTGCATAACGGGAATTCCTGCCTCTACGATTGTCGCTAACTGACGGGTAAAGATGACAATTTCCTCGGCCTTGACTCCCTTTACATGTAGGGGCTTACCTTTACTGCCACTGTCAACAGTCTTGATCTCATCGATGGAGATGATGATCAGTTGCCGTTTTCTTAATTCTTCAATGACGGCAGTCTTCGTTTCCGCAGTAATCTTTCCGGCAACGGTATGCGAATCTTTGTTCTTGGCAATATACTTAAATGTGGCCATACCAGACACACCCAGACGCAAACCTCAGCGATTCGCTCCGTAGCATTGATCAATCGCCCTTTCGATCTTGCGGCGAGTGGAAATAAAGGGAACTATGCTGCAACGGGTGTGCCGGTGCACGTCAACTTTGGCTAACATATCCAGCGGATCCAACATGACGAGACTTAAAACGTCTCCAACCCTATCTAGCGGCATAATGCAATAACGACGAGCCATTTCGCTAGGGATAAGTTCAGCAACCTCGCGCTTTATTTCATAATGATCAACAGCAATATAGGGAAGATGAAACTGAACGGCCAGTGCGGTCATGATATCCTGTTCAGTGATATACCCCAACTTGATCAGGATCTGACCAGAATAACCGCCCTCTTTCTTCTGAGTCGCCAAGACATGCCTGAGCTGTGCATGGGTGATTTTCTTACGTTCGATTAAAATCTCTCCCAAAAGGCGTTTTTTGTGCATAGATGGCGAATTCTTATTGATGGTATAAGGCAAAATTTACCTTATGCCTTGTTGGTACCGGATACTGCTTACGGGCCAAGATAATAATATTTTAGTATAACATGAAATTACATCATGCCAACGAAAAAAATGTAATTTACGAAGTAAAAGTGGACATCATAAATTTCTTGGTTAAATGACACACATTTCCTAATCCATTACTATCCCGGCCAGGCTTCTTTTCTCTCATCGATCGCGTATTTTTTCAAATCTTCAAGGTCAACGACTTCTAACGTAGATTCTTCTGTCGCGGACAAGACAACCCCAGGGGCAGCGCCGGCTTCAAGGGCCTCCTGCCAGCGCAGGGCACACAGACACCACTGATCTCCAGGGATGAGCCCAGCAAAATCGAGATCTGGCTGGGGCGTGGAAAGATCGTTTCCGGCTGCACGGGAGAACTCTAGAAACTCCTGCGTCACGCGGATACACACGCTGTGGCGTCCGAGATCCTCACGACCAGTGTGGCAGTACCCGTCACGGTAAAACCCCGTCATAGGAAATTTGCAACAAGACTGCAATGTCCCACCCAAGACATTTTTGGCTTCAGACATTATGTATTCTCCGTTTATAATGGATAAGACGTGAAACAAAACTTCTCTTTTTCGTCAAAAGGTTTAGTAATCGTTGGGTTATCGCCGCAGACTGGGCAGCCAGGATTGCGCTTAAGAGAAACTGTGCGGAAATACATATGAAGCGCGTTAAAAATCAACAACCGGTCTGTCAAAAGCTCACCTTTGCCTAAAAGATATTTCAAGGCCTCGGTTGCTTGGATGGTTCCCAGTATCCCTGCGACCGCCCCTAAAACACCGGCCTGGGCACACGAGGGCACGCTGTTAAAAGGCGGGGGCGTCTCGAAGATGCAACGGTAACAGGCATGCCCCGGCGCGTAGGTCATGGTCTGCCCATCGAAATACAAAATCCCGCCGTGGGAAAAAGGCTTCGCTGTCAGAACACAGGCGTCACTAATAAGAAATTTAGCTGGAAAATTATCCGTGCCGTCAATCACGAAATCGTAGTCGTGATCGCTAAGAATTGTCATGATATTGGCCGCTGTCAGACGCTGGGGGTACATGACGACCTTGACATCGGGGTTTATCGCTACAATCTTTTCTTGGGCCGAGACTACCTTCAGCTTGTCGATATCAAGGGTTGTATGGATAATCTGACGTTGGAGGTTGCTCAACTCAACCTTATCTGAATCAACAAGGCCAATAGTCCCCACCCCAGCGGCGGCCAGATAAAGCGCGGCTGGTGAGCCCAGACCCCCAGTCCCGGCAATGAGCACCTTGCCTTGTCGGATTTTCTCTTGGCCCTCCAGACCGATATCTTTCAAGAGAATATGTCGACTGTAGCGCTCTAATTGTCCTTCGGTGAAATTCATGCTATCGCCCATTAAGAATTTATATTAACGTAACTTCCAATGGTAATCAAGAGAAAACAAGGGAACGGTCAATAGATCGTTACCCCCCTTGCTGAGTAAAAGATGCTTCCAACGGAGGAGTTGATCTAGGTCAACCGGAGGAACCATCAATAAACGT
>SBBO01000020.1 GCA_005239675.1 Planctomycetales bacterium | reverse complement strand
GTTTATTGATGGTTCCTCCGGTTGACCTAGATCAACTCCTCCGTTGGAAGCATCTTTTACTCAGCAAGGGGGGTAACGATCTATTGACCGTTCCCTAGGCCAAAAACCTTCGCAGGTCATTGACCCACGAAGATTCTTTACGATCATCAAAATTTGTTTACTGAACGCTTGATAGCAGCTGTTCTTCTTTTTTAACTGCGCCCAAAATCATCGGAAGGGTCGTCGTAATAGGAGTAATATTTATATCTCTTTGGGGCTTTTCGTAAACGAAGAAGAAAATGAGAAGAACAAAACAGTGGTGGCTACTGCGTAGGCAATAAATCAAAGTTTAGAAGTAAAAGGCATATCTCAATCCCCCCCCCCCGCAAGATAAATAATGTGTCTCGCGAGATCTCTACCGATGCCCAATATGTTTGAGTCAACGTCTCGATTTGAACTCTACAACGACCAGCGTAATACTAAAAACAATTAGTGCCGCTCTAATTCGGTCTTAATGATCATCATCACTTCAAGATTGTTGTTAGAAATGACAATGCTACGGTTAACGGCAGCGCTCGCGTCAACGCTCCCATACACAAGGGTCAAATCAATGCCGGCCTCAGCAATTTTATCGGTGACCTTACGCAGGGCCCCGGGTTGATTGTCGATGGATAAGAAAATTACTTCCTCCTCTTGAACCTCATAGCCTTTGGCCTGCAAGAGCCGTTTGGCCGCGTTATTATCATCAGTGACGAACATGACAGCCACGTTATTGCCGATGGAATAGGCGCACAGGGCAACCAGATTAATGTCGGCCTGGGAGATGACACGTGTAATCTTAGCGAGCATACCAATTTCATTATTCCCGCGCACCATCAGTTGTCGACCTAATTCTGCTTTGACCATAGAGACCTCTCTCTTCTTTCTATTATAAGTATAGCACTGTGGTTGAACTAAAAAAATTCTAAATTATTTACCTACGGCCAAGGCGGGCAGCTGATCTCCCATTGATTCATCTCAAAGTATTTGACCCCCTACTAATGAAGGCCACGCCAGCGGGCGTGGCCGGAATCCTGCATGAGCATGGCGAAATGCAGGATTCATTCAGGAGAAATTGATCCTCTACTGATTCATCTCGGTGTATTTGACAGTGCGAGATGAATCAAAGCGTAGGGATTATTCGCCGTCTCTGCGGCGAATAATGGTTCGGGATAAATCAAAACGTTGAGGATTATTCACCCCCGCGGCCAACAAACACAAACCCCTGATACCGATTAATTGCAGGATCTAGCGTTTTAGAGGTCATCTTCTCGCGTTCGGTCGTGTTACACTCATCTTCATAGCGGACAACCAGTTTCCATGTTGGTCGAGAACGGTTATGGACTTTTGAAATCGGCTCCTGCCCCAGAAAGCACCCCTTGGTGTACGAAACAAATTCCTGATCGTCTACGTTGAGCAAAAATTCGTCTGTGTAATCGATTCCCTGCACCGGTATATGATGACGTAGCCGAAACAACTTAAACTTCTCCTCACCAACATCCGCGCTCATTTCCTTCTCTGCTATTAACAATCTGCCTTTATTCTGCGGAATACTCATACACCTTACCTCTTCGCCATGTCCCTCTAAATCAAAATAGACCTGTCGCTCCAGTCTCTCTATACGTACCCCGCTTAAACGGATATAACGTTCCAAATGATTGAGAAGCTTATCCACAAAGGCCGCTTCGACTACGACCCACCATTCATCTTCGCTGATCTTGACTTGGTCAAAAGTGGCGACGATGCGGCCGTGGACATTAACAAAGGCGTTGCGGGACTGCTCTAAAGTGTTGGTCGTGAGGCCATTTAAAAATGAGGCAGGATTATTTCGAACGCGCAAGACGACTTTGGAGAGTTTGTACAATTGCACATGGCCCTCTTAATCTAAATCCTTTTCCACCAGATACTCCTCAAGGATCTCTTTGTGGTCAAAGGCGTAATTGCCTTGCAGGAGGTCTTCGTATCGCACGATCTTCACGTTGGCCGCATCGTCGCCAGGGATTGGCTTGCCGATACCATCGGCGATGAAGATCGTTGAAATCGTATGAAAACGCGGATCGCGGCCTGGTGCCGAATAGGTGTGGAACTGCCGCAAATCCGCCAGATCCAAATTCGTCTCCTCCTTGACCCCGCGCACCGCGGCTTGCTCCAGGCTTTCTCCATATTCAACAAATCCACCTGGTAGGGCCCAACCGTACGGAGGGTTTGAACGCTCAACAAGAATGACGCCCCCTTCATATTCAATGATAATATCAACCGTCGCATAAGGGCCAAAACCTAAATCATTGATCATATGGCTAATATAGCCACGAATGGTACGATCAAACGTACGGAAAGTTTCTTCGTCATACAAGCAAAAGACGACCTCGCGCACTGTCATCTGGGGATCTCGGGCACATTTCATCACTTCCTGGACCATGATCTTGGCCGCACCGATTGGCGAAAACTCACCGTTGTCGCAGTTTAGAGCTGGAAACATAAGCGACCGCATGTGATGCTCTTTAGCGCACCTAAGGGCACAGGCAACCGCCTTACGCAGGACCTCCTCTTGTGCCGGTTCATCCCCTTCTTGGATAACGGCATGTAGAATGTATTTGGTCTTCAATCCCCCGGCCTTGGTCTTCACCACGGTTCCTTGCGCGACAGGCCCTTTGGACATAGCCTCCTCTTCAATGGCCGGACCGCCTTCCTTCTTAATGAATGCCGCTAACCCTCCTTCCATGGTCAAGCGACTGTTGGCTGCTACAACAATGGCATCCACGTCCAACTGTGTGATATCATTGCGTAGTATCTTGACCTCGATATCTTTGATCCTCATGGCAACTTGCCTTTGTGCACTATCCTGCCCGCTAAGACGAGCGCCTCTTCTTTGGTGTGGATCTTGCCCAATGCCTGCCCTTCCGCCACTTCCCGAAGAATCTTGCCGATTAAAGGCGATGGCGACAAGCGCCAACGTCGCATCACCTCATGGCCGTTAATAAGACGTACGAATGGTCTTTCCTTTTTCTTGTCAAAATACCGCTGCACCAAATTAAGACAGATCCGTTCATGATGCCTTTGATCGTGCGCTGTTGTCAAGGGTCCCCGTGTTGCCCGTTGATCGGCGAGCGACAGTAATGAAATTCCTACAGCTTCCTGTTTAGTGTCACGAAAATATCGGTAGATGGCCTTCTCGCTTGGCTTGCGGAAATTAGACAAATAGCCAGGACGCAGATGCCAGAGGACCATGTCCTCGAGGGCGTGGCGCTCGCGCACCGAGAGTTTCAGCATGCGGGCGATGTGGGTGGTGATATTCTTGCCGACGCGTTCGTGTCCGTAAAACGTCATGCGCCCCTTTTCTTGACGGCGCGTCTGGGGCTTGCCGATATCATGCAACAGTAACGCCAATTTTAAAAGCGCCCGACGCGGACGATTGCCTCCCAAGGATTCATTAAGATAATCAACAACTTGGGCCTGGCCGTTAGTCTGGGTGATAACATCTTCAAACTGGACAACCGCCTCCAAGGTATGGCGCCAGACGTTCAGATGGTGATATGGTCCCTGGGCGCAGGCGTACATTACCTTCACCTGCGGGATGATCTTTTCCAATAATCCAACCTTGTCCATGGCCTTAAGGGTTGCAGCTGCTCGATTGGTTGTGAGAATCTTAAACAGTTCATCACGAATGCGTTCATAGGAGGCATCACGCAATAAATCCTTTTCCCGATGGATCTGGGTCAAGGTGACACGTTCAACCTTGAAACCCAATACTGCGCAAAGGCCAAAGGCCCGTAATAGGCGTAGTGGATCCTCCCGGAATGCCTTAACTGAGACCCGGCGGATGCGCTTGGCTCGCAGGTCCTTGATCCCATCTTTATAATCGGCCAAGGCATCGGTGATAGCGGTGGAACGCTCAAGCTTATGCACATCAATAGACAAAGTATTAATTGTAAAATCACGGTGTGCCAAGTCCTTGGCGAAAGGGTGTGCCCTGAAATCGGCAAAATCGCAGATACTAGTTTGGCCAAGGCACTGGTGCACGACGCGCGCACAGCCACGCTCCTTGTCTAAAAGGACATAAGCCCCACGGATCTTCCGGGCAAAAAGACGAGCGAAGCTGAGGGCCTCTTTTTCAACAGCAAAATCAAAATCCTTAAAACACATAGGGTTTAAGGACCCGGATCCGGCGTGATCTGCGCCGAGCAGATAATCACGTAGAAATCCACCCACCAGATACACGGCCACCTTGCGGTGTCTGGCAATGTCCTGAATAACTTGTATGAAAGGGTAGTCTTTCAAGAGAGACATATTACTCTATTTTGATGATGGCCGCTTTCTTAAGGACATCTTCCTCAATAAAGATCGGTGCACCAGTGCGTACCGCAAGGGCAACTCCATCGGAAGGACGCGCATCGATAAACCTGATTTCCCCATTTTTAATCCTGAACTCCAACTTAGCGTGGAAGGTGTTGGCGATCATCTTGTCGATGATTAATCTTGAAAGTTTGGCCTCGAGTCCTTGGAAGATTGCAACGATGAGATCGTGCGTCATCGGCCGGGGCGGCTCAATACCGGAGAGCTTCATCTTGATGCTGGAGGCCTCTAGAAAGCCGATTACGATCGGCAGCTGGCGTTCGCCGTGTTTCTCTTTCAAGACAATGACCTGGTCCTGTCTTTTTTCATCGATAATAATCTTACTTAATTCTACTTGAATCATCCATCGCCACCTTTCTTGGTTCGCCTTCTGGGATAAACCATCTGCTGGTAAGGAGGCTCCTTCTTAAGCATACCCTGAAGCTCGTTCATAAACTGGTTTACGTCACGAAACTGTCGGTACACAGAGGCAAACCGAACATAGGCAACCTCATCTAAATCCACCAGCTTCCCCATAATCAATTCCCCAATTTCTTTGGAATTAACCTCACGGTCGTATTGACGTTGAATAACCCGCTCAATATCGCTAGTGATCTCCTCTATTCGATCAAGACTGACAGGCCGTTTTTCGCAGGCCTTTATCAGCCCTGCAATGATCTTCTTGCGGTCAAAATACTGACGACGACCATCACGCTTGACAACCAAGAACGGCACCGTTTCAATGTATTCGTATGTGGTAAAACGCTTTTCACATTTCAGGCATTCCCGCCGGCGGCGAATCGAGGTCCCGTCACTATTGAGCCGTGAATCAATGACCTTTGTCTCTGAATATCCGCAGGACGGGCATTTCATCTTAAAAATAAATCTCTATAGATCGGAAACTGCTCGGTCAATTCATGCACGCAGGTCTTGATCTTCGCCAATTTGCCCTCATTGTCTTTGCCCAGAATGGTCTGGTCGATGAGACCAGCAATTTCCTGCATTTGTCTTTCCTTCATCCCGCGGGTCGTGACTGCCGGGGTACCTATCCGGATGCCGCTGGTAACGACAGGCGGCTGCGGGTCGAAGGGAATTAAATTTTTATTAACCGTAATGCCCACCCTATCCAAGACCGCCGCGGTCTCCTTGCCGGTTGTGTTCTTGGAACGCAGATCCACCATAAACAAATGATTATCTGTGCCTCCAGTGACAATACGATAGCCAAGCCGGGCCATTTCTTTGGCAAAGGCCTGAGCATTCTTGACAATCTGCTGTTGATACTCTTGGAATTCTTTCGTCAAGGCCTCCCTGAACGACACGGCCTTGGCCGCGATCACGTGCATCAAGGGCCCTCCTTGGATACCAGGGAAAACAACCGAATTGATTTTCTTGGCAAACTCCTGACGGCAAAGAATCATCCCCCCACGGGGACCCCGCAGAGTCTTGTGGGTCGTTGTTGTCACAAATTCCGCATAAAGCACCGGATTCGGATGCATTCCCGCCGCGACCAATCCCGCAATATGCGCCATGTCAACGAAAAGAAGCGCCCCCACGGTATCACAGATTTCTCTAAACTTCTTGAAATCAATTATCCGCGAATAGGCAGAGGCGCCGCAGACAATTAGTTTTGGTTTATGTTCTTTAGCGAGGGCCTGGATCTCACCGTAATCCAACATCTCCGTTTGGCGATTAACTTTATACGTGACAAAATTGTACGACCGGCCAGAAAAATTGATCTTAAGACCATGCGTCAGATGCCCACCACAGGCCAAATCCATGGCCAACACGGTATCCCCATATTCTAGGGCAGCCAGATACACGGCCATGTTGGCCTGGGAACCCGAATGCGGCTGGACGTTGACATACTCTGCACCGAAAAGCTGCTTGGCACGGTCAATAGCTAATTGTTCAACCGCATCAACATGTTCACATCCACCATACCAACGCGCAGCCGGGTACCCTTCGGCATATTTATTGGTCATTAAACATCCTTGCGCCTCCAAGACCGCCTCTGAAACGATGTTCTCTGAGGCGATTAGTTCGAGATTATTCTGCTCACGCTCGAGCTCATCCTGGATCGCTTTATAAATAGCTGGATCGGTTTCTTTGAGATGTTGCATCATTTTCCTTCTTTCTACGGTTGGATTCATTGTCCCTCTATTCAATTGCTTAACTGTCCTTTTTCTATTTTCTTGATTTGTTCAAACCGCCGCTGGTGGCGGCCGCCCTCAAAATCGCTAGCAAACCAAGCATTTAAAATCTTAGGGATTTCCTTCGACTTAACAAATTTCGCGCCAAGCACCAAAATATTTGCATTATTATGCTGACGGGATAGGGCGGCAGCCGTAGCATTATAACAAAGAGCGGCATACGCCCCAGGGACCTTGTTAGCCGCAATCGTCTGGCCGATGCCAGACATACACATCAGAATCCCACGACTGCCTTTGGTCTTTGCGACTGCCCGGGCAACCTTGTGCGCCACTTGTGGATAATCGCAAGGCTGGTCCTCATCAAAGGTGCCCATATCTTCAACACAATGCCCCCAACGGCCCAACAGCTCAATGATTTTGCTTTTAAGCGAAAATCCCCGATGGTCCGCGCCGATAAAAACTTTCGATGTCATCTTAAATCAACCCAACAATCTTGTGTATGGCCTCTTTGATGATCGCCAGGCACTCCTTATACGCGTAGTGCGGCTGGCCAATGGGATCTGGCACATCGCTATCCACAAGGCCCGCGGGCGTATCAATAAATTCCCTTAAAAGGTATACCTTTTGTTCGACCTGCGGCACGCGGTCCAGGACTTGCTGATGGTGATTACGCGTCATCACGAAAATCAAATCTGATTTTTTCAAAAGAATCGAATTAATGGCCGTGGATATATGTTGAGAGGCATCGATCCCATCTTCCTTGAGCACGGCAATGGTCTCTGCACTGGCCGTTGTCTGAAAAAACACCCCAGTCCCCGCGGAAAGCACCTCTACGTCCTTTCTTCCGGCAAGCATGCTGCGCAAAAGGTATTGCGCCATGACCGACCGGCAGCTATTACCCGTGCACACAAAAAGGATGGTCTTTTTCTGGACAACGCGGTCGAGGTCCTCTTGGGTGATGACACCCTGGCGCAAAACCTTGGGGATGCCATGCGCCATGTCAACGACGGAAGATCCGATGCCGATCTTAGCTGGCCCGCCGTCAATGGCCACATCAACCAGGCCATTTAAATCCTGCAATGCCTCCTGACACGTCGTTGGCGCGGGATTCCCTTCGAAATTTGCCGATGGTGCGGCAATGGTGCACTGAGACTCTTGCACCAGCCGTAACGCAATCGGATGATCCGGCATGCGTACACCGATCGTCTGTCCTGGCTCCTTGGCCGGTACCACCACTGTCAAAGGTCCCGGCCAATACGCATCAATTACCTTGTACAAATTCGTATCCATGGTAGATGTGTAATTAGAGATAAGCCCGATCTGCGCGATAAGGATAGAAAATGGTTTGCCAGGATCACGCCTTTTGACCTCCCGCAGACGCTGCATCGCCGTCTCATTGGCGAGATTCGCCCCCAGACCATAAACCGTCTCCGTAGGAAAAACAACGAGCCCTCCCCTACGAATGATCTGCGCGCAATACGCTATCGTTTTGGCTTCAGGAAACTGGGGATGGGCTTCTAATATCTGTGTCTTCAATGCGTTATTTCTTCGCGTTCGCTGATTGGACTTTTAAGGGAATCTTCTTGCTTCTAGGCAACGTGATATCTAGGATTTTCTGCCTTTGCTCCTCCTTCATGTGAGTTAGCTTTCCCGCAATCTTGTCATCGGTCAGGGCTATGATGCGCAAGGCAAAGAGCGCGGCATTCTTAGCGCCGAATTTTCCCACCGCCATAGCAGCGACGGGAACCCCTGGTGGCATCTGTACGGTGGAAAGAAGCGCGTCTATGCCGTTAAGCGGTGTAGAGTCAATAGGCACGCCGATAACAGGGATATCAATATGGGCAGCCACAAATCCAGCCAGCGCTGCGGAGGCACCAGCCCCACAGATGACCGCCTGAACGCCCCGCGCCTTCAAGCCTTCAGCGTACGCGGCGGTTTCTTTAGGGGTGCGATGGGCAGAAAGGACCCTCATCTCATAATCCACCTTAAATTCTTCTAAAATACAGCCCGCTTCTTCCATTACGAGAAAATCGGACTGACTTCCCATCATGATCGCAACTTGAATTCTTTTCATCGTATCTTGACCTTTCTTTTATCTTCGCATCGTCGTCTGCGGCGATGGATGGAGATGCTTCAAGGCCTTTGCACCAATGTCCCGTCGGAAAAAGCACCGATCAAACTTAATTTTCTCAACCGCTTTGTAAACGCGGGCAATCGCCTGCTCGATGTCATTGCCTAAACTGGTCACGCCCAAGACGCGCCCGCCTGCTGTTACTATCGTACTACCTTCCTTTTTGGTGCCGGCGTGAAAAACGATGATCTGGCTCTCTTTAACGGTATCAAGCCCTTTGATCTCTTTTCCAATGGTGTAATCCCCGGGGTATCCACCGGAGCTCATCACGACACATACACAGCTACGTTTGTCCCATTCCATCTTGATCTTATCTAAACGGCCGCTGCAGCTGGCCTGCAAGACATCCACCAAATCATTTTTCATGCGCGGCAGGACCGCCTGCGCCTCAGGGTCCCCGAAACGCACATTGAACTCCAAAACCATGGGGCCGTCATCGGTTATCATCAGCCCCGCATATAAAACCCCCTTAAACGGTGCGCCTTGTTTATGCATCCCGCGGATCGTGGGTTCCATGATCTGCATGCCTATCTTCCTTAACATCTCTTCAGTAATGACCGGCGCTGGCGAATACGCACCCATGCCCCCTGTATTGGGTCCGAGGTCATCATCGAAGATGCGTTTATGGTCCTGGGAGGAATCGAGAATCATGTAATTTCTACCGTCACTGATAGCCAGGATTGAAGCCTCTTCCCCAAAGAGGTATTCCTCAATGACTATCCGGGAACCAGCCTCCTTGAATATCTTCTGGCCCATGATTTGTTGGACCGCATCGCGGGCCTCCTGGATCTTTTCGCAGACGATCACCCCTTTGCCGGAGGCGAGGCCATCGGCCTTGATAACCAAAGGCACGGGCGCCACCGCAAGAAACTCCATCGCCTCATTGATATCCTCAAAAACTTTAAAAGGCGCTGTTGGGATACCGAACTTCTGCATAAACTCCTTGGCGAAGACCTTGCTACCCTCGAGACGCGCGGCGTTTCGATTCGGGCCGAATATCGTAAGGCCTTTCTCTTCGAAAGCATCCACGATACCGGCAACGAGAGGTACCTCGGGCCCAACGACTGTAAGGCCGATCTTTTCTTCCTGAGCAAAGGCGGCAAGCCCTTCGATGTCATTGGGGTCAATAGCGACACAATGCGCGATCGAGGCGATCCCGCCGTTGCCAGGGGCACAATAAAGCTCCTTGACAGCTGGACTCTTTTTAATCTTCCAGGCCAGGGCATGTTCCCGACCACCAGAACCGATAATGAGAATCTTCATAGAGAAAAATGGTTGAATATAATACGGTGTCTTGAATCGTTCATTACGTTCCCGATTATATGATGGGCAATCGAGCGGCGCTCCAAAAATGACCGCAGGGCGGGGGTCTCTTTGACCCCAACGACTAGCGCCAACCCTATCCCCATATTAAAGGTACGGAACATCTCCGAATTTTTTATTTTACCTTTTTTTTGGATAATGTGAAATATTTTTGGTACTGGCCATCCTTGATCGATAACAAAACATTTTCCGACAGGAAGAATCTTGGTTAACTTTTCGTAGAATGCCCCGCCGGTCAAATGGGCAATGCCTTTAATCGGAAAACGCTCGATCATCGCCAAGACCTCGCGGACATAAATTCGTGTGGGTTTTAACAATTCTTGCGCCAGGCCCTTCTGTTCGCGTAACGACAAGGCTTTACGCACCAAGGAAAATCCGTTGGCATGCAAGCCATTCGACGGTAAGCCAATGACCTGGTCGCCTGCCTGAATACGGCTGCCATTGATAATTCGGTCTTTGTCAACTACGCCTACGGCAAACCCAGCCAGATCATAATCCTGTGGGCCATACACCCCGGGCATCTCAGCGGTCTCCCCGCCGACCAAGGCACATCCGGCCAGCCGGCAGCCGCGCGCCATCCCGCGCACCAGGGCCTGCAATACCTTGGTGTTCAACCGGCCACAAGCAATGTAATCCAGAAAAAATAATGGCCTTGCCCCTACACAAAGTATATCATTGACATTCATGGCGACCAAATCAACCCCGAGCGTGTCATGACACCCCATCGTTTTTGCCACCAACAATTTTGTCCCCACCCCATCGGTTGAAGAAACCAAAACGGGATTTTTGTATTTCTTACGGTCAAAAGCGAATAACGAACCAAAGGCGCCTGGATAGCGAATGACGGATGAGCTCAATGTCCCGGCAATATCTTTCTGAATCGAACGGACAAACCAATTGGCCTGGCTAATATTGACGCCACTCATTTTGTACGTTAAACCACTCATCATAAATTCTTTCTGACGTAATCAACGCCATTCTGAAAAATTCTTGCCCCTTGGCCGTAATGGCCCTTAGCTTTAAGCCGTGTCCAGAATGGATGCTGGATAAAAAGAAAATGGCGTTCCGGATGCGGCATTAACCCAAAGATACGACCGGTCTGATCAGTTATACCAGCGATGTCATCAACCGAACCATTGGGGTTCTGTGGATAAGCAGGTTTCCCGCCCTCTTTGGTGCAATATCGCAGCGCAATCTGGCCATTGCGCCTTAACTGATTCAAGACATGGTCATCACGCGGCACAAATTTCCCTTCCCCATGGGCAACGGGAAGATAGACGATGGGTTCAAGGCCTTGGGTCCAAATGCTATTGCCCTCGGATTTCAGATAACACCAGCGGTCTTCAAACTTTCCAGAATCATTGTTAGTGAGTGTTGCCTGTTGACCAGTCGTGCGTTTTTTTTGTTCTCCTTCATCCAACGGTCCTGGTAAAATCCCCGCCTTGACGAAGACCTGAAAACCATTGCATATGCCGATCATCAGTTTGCCGCCACCAAGAAACTGGCGCAGGTCACTCCCCAGCCGCAGGCGCAATTCATTGGCAAGGATCTTGCCTGATGCGATGTCGTCCCCATAGGTAAAACCGCCAGGGATAACCAAGATATGAAAATCATCCAAACACACCTTCCCTAGAAACAACTGATGGATGTGGGCCAGGCGCACGCGGGCACCGCAACGTTCAAAGGCAAACGCAGTCTCCCCATCGCAATTGGTACCTGCCGTCCTTAAGACGATAACCGCGACCTTTTGAACCGACATATTCCTCCCTTGCCGTATGAGACAACCTTACCGACGTCTATTACTGTAGAACTCCCGGATGGCCTTGATGACCTCTTGAGGGGTGTCCACCATTTGAAAAATTTCCAAATCTTCGGGGTCGATATTATCGGCCTTCAGGACTGAATCTTTAAACCATTGGATAAGTCCTTTCCAATGGTGACTATCAAAAAGGATAACAGGAAATCGTTCCATCCGCCGCGTCTGGATTAGCGTAATGCTCTCGGTAAATTCATCTAGCGTCCCATATCCACCCGGAAAAATGACAAAGGCCTTGGCGTATTTGACAAACATCACTTTCCTGGCAAAAAAGTAATGAAACTTAATGAGATGATTGATATACCGGTTAGGTTTTTGCTCGAAAGGCAAATCAATATTGAGCCCAATGGACTTGCCCTTGGCCTTGATTGCCCCTTTGTTGCTTGCCTCCATGATCCCGGGGCCGGCGCCGGTAATAACCGCGTAGCCTTCCTTGACCAAAAGCTCAGCGGTGCGTTCAGCGAGTTTATACCATCGCTTAGTGCGTTTGGTGCGTGACGACCCAAAGATACTGACCGCCGGGCCAATGTCAGCGAGCTCATGAAATCCATCGACGAATTCCGACATAATCCGAAAGACCCGCCAGGGGTCTTCCAATTTAAAATCTTCCGCGACTTCCACGTTTTTTTTAATCATAGATACCCCTTTTCACTGCTATGCCCCTACAACTATATTATGTTTGCTGGAATAAGGGAGCGCTTATGGCCCTGTTTGCAACTAACTGCTCGCTAAAAGTTAGTTGCAGCGGTACTAGTCACGGTGGAGATCATTGTTTTCTCCTCGAGCGCTGTGAGAGGCCGTTAAGGCATGACACAGCCAAATAATTACCACGCAAGCGGCCGCTGCCAGGCCTGTTTCAAATCTTCGATAGGTGAATCCCCACAGCGCTCACCCCGGTCACCATACACAACCAAAGACGGCTGCTGCTCGACTGTTCCAATAACTGCGTACGGCACTGCGCCGGCCCTGCCAATGGCGTGGCTGGCGCACAGGACCCGTTCAAATCTCTTTTGATTTCTTGGCTCAACCTCTACTAAAAAACGTGAATTTGATTCCGCGAAAAATATAATATCATTACACCTGTCTTTACCCTTGTAGGGAACTTGATCCAACCGTAGGGTCACCCCCCAACCCCCGCTAAACGCCATCTCGGCTATGGCAACGCCGAGACCTCCTTCTGAACAGTCATGCAAAGAGCGCACTAGCCCCTTTTGAACAGCCTTAGTAACGGCATCAAAAATCTGACTGCCCTGACGCACATCAACATGAGGGACATGGTGACCCAGCGTGCCATAAGTATCCAAATAAATGGACCCACCAAGTTCATTATATGTATTACCAATCATATAAATCAAATTGCCTGGCTCTTTTAAATCCATAGTAACCGCCTTGGTCACATCCGCTATAATACCAATAGCTGAGATAAGCAATGTCCCCGGGATGGCAATGGACTCACCGTCATGGGTATATTCGTTGTACAAACTGTCCTTGCCGGAAATAAATGGAACTCCGTAGCCAACGGCCGTCTTATAACAACCCTGGGCCGCACGCACAAGACTCCCCAGTCGATCTGGCTTGTCGGGATTGCCCCAGCAAAAATTATCCAAAAGGGCAATAAAACGCCGATCACCCCCCACGGCAATAATCTGGCGGATCGCTTCATCAATACAAGACGCCGCCATCCAGAAAGGATCGATCATGCCGTAACGGACATTGATGCCGTTGGCGATCGCCATGCCCTTGACCGAGCCTAACTCGGGTGCCAGGACACTGGCATCCGATGGCCCGTCTGCATGCATCCCGACCAAGGGTTTAATCACGCTCGCCCCCTGGACCTCGTGATCGTATTGGCGGATGACCCGTTCCTTAGAACAAACGTTGTAATGGCCCAAGATCTCTTTAAGTTTGGCATTAAGATCCGTTGTCTTAGAGAATAATGACGGTGTTGTTGTTTTCGGCGGCTGCCAGAATGCCTCTTTAGTAATCCTGGGAATACCGCGATGAAGAAAGCCCATATCCAGATTGCAAACCTGATGCCCTTGGAAAAATAATTCCAAACGTCCGCTCGCGGTAAATGTACCAATCGCGGTCGCTTCGACGTTCTCCCCGGTAAAAATTTCCAACAGCGCCTTAATCTTGTTCGGCGGCGCTGCCAAGACCATCCGCTCCTGCGATTCTGAGATCCAGATCTCATCGTACCTCAACCCCTGGTACTTGAGCGGCACATTGTCTAAATCAACATGAACCCCCAAGTCCTTGCCTTCTGGAGAAGTTCTAGCGGCCATCTCTCCTACGGCGCTGGAAAGCCCGCCAGCCCCGCAATCGGTGATGGCCGTATACAAATTTTTGTCCCGCGCCGCAATCAGACAATCAAGCATTTTCTTTTCCTGAATAGGATCACCAATCTGGACCGCGCCACAGGACACGATCTCGGATTCCTGCGTCAACTCCCCCGAAGAAAAAGTCGCCCCATGAATGCCGTCGCGACCTGTCCTGCCGCCCACCAGCACAATCCAATCACCTTTGCGTACCTTTTTCCTGACTTTATCCTTTGGAAGAAGTCCCACGCTGCCACAAAAAACTAAAGGATTGCCCACGAACCGCTCATCAAACACAATCGCCCCATTGACCGTTGGGATGCCCATCTTGTTACCATAATCACGCACCCCGCTCACAACCCCTTTCATAATGCGCTGGGGATGCAACGTACCAGGCGGCAGACTCGCCGAAGACATGGGGTGTGGCGCAAAACAAAAGATATCCGTGTTGCAAATCGGTTTGGCACCTAATCCGGTGCCCAAGATGTCGCGAATCACACCGCCTACTCCCGTGTTGGCGCCACCAAATGGCTCCAGGGCCGAGGGGTGGTTATGGGTCTCCACCTTGAAACACACATGCATATTTTTCGAAAAACGAATGACACCGGCATTATCATGAAAGACTGAGACGCACCAGGGTTTGTTCACTTCGTGTGTGGCCTTCATGATCGTGGACTTAAGGAGATTCTGTATGCGTTTCGTCTTTGTCTTGCCGTTTTCTTGATAGCGATAACGGATGTCGCCGCGAAAAGTTTTATGATAACAATGCTCACTCCATGTCTGGGCAATTGTCTCCAGCTCACAGTCGGTCGGATTGCGCCCGAGCCTACAAAAATATTTTTGAATGGCCTTCATCTCATTTAGATTCAAAAATAGTTGCCCATGGCGGCTGATCGCCTTGAGCTGCTGGTCGCTGGCATGCGCCAAGTCAATGTCCAGCGCCTTAAATGTTTGCTGAATTTGCGTATCAGGTGTCCCCACAAGCGTCTTATATCTCCAAGGATCAGGAACCACATGCTGAATCAGCTTATTGGAGAGAATCTTATTGGTAATGATATCCAAGTCTTTGGGGAGGATGGGGCCATAAAAAAGATAAAGGCGGGCGCGGCGAACTGCCTGGACACTCTGAATCCCTAAATCGCGAATCCCCTTGAGGATGGATTCTTCTGCCGGATCCATCACGCCGGCATTGTAGGCAATTTCGATTGGATGACAAACGGGATTGTCGCTACGCGATAGACCGTCAAGCTTGAAATAGGCATAATCTTGAGCAATACTATCCACGAACAATTCACGACAAATCCTCACGAGGTCTTCCTCAGAGAAAAAACGATCACCTTCAAGATTGTAGATCTCAACGACATCGACCTGATGGACCGATTGAATTCCTAGATCGACAGTGTCTTTCTGGATACCGTGACCCTGAGCATCAAAAATACCGGCCTTATTTCTTATCTCAACGCGCCAAATCATCGTCGCTTACTTACTAACTCTGTTCAAGACTTCCTGGTAAGCTTCTTCAATATCCCCTAGATTGTGCCGGAAGCGATCCTTATCAAGCTTCTTGCCGGTTCCTATCTCCCAGAGCCGGCAGGTGTCCGGTGAGATTTCATCAGCCAGGATAATCGCACCCTTATACCTTCCAAACTCCAACTTAAAATCAATCAATTCAAGCGCCAGATTCTTGAAAAATTTACTTAAAAGATCATTAATCTTGAGCGTATATTCTTTGATAGTGGCAATTTCTGCAGCAGTTGCCAACTGAAAGGCCAAGATGTGAGATTCGTTAATTAAAGGGTCTCCCAGGTCGTCGCGCTTATAGCAAAATTCTAAGATCGGCGAAGCAAAGGTTGTGCCCTCTTTAACCCCCATCAGTCGGCAGAGCGACCCTGCCGCACGGTTACGCACCACCACCTCCACTGGAACGATCGCGACTTTCTTGACGAGCATCTCGCGCTCACTTAAATACTTTTCAAAATGGGTAGGAATGCCATGGAAGGCTAGGAACTCGAAGATTTTGCTGGAAATCTTATTGTTCATCACACCTTTACGTGTAATGGTTCCCTTCTTGGCTGCATTAAAGGCGGTCGCATCGTCCTTAAAATACTGGATAACCAAGTCCGCCTGATCGGTTGCATACATAATCTTCGCCTTGCCTTCGTAAATCTTGGTTCCTTTGTCCATGCCCTTCCTCCTTGTCTGGTCCTTGTTGTCTTGAGCCCCGTTAAGCGGAGGTTGAAGTCAATAGGCCCATCTTTTTATAAATCTGGTCAGTATACCGCGTGTAATATCTGATATCAAAGCAGGCGTCAATTTCATTGGGCCTTAAATATTTGCGCACCTTTCGGTCCCGGTAAAGGATGTCCTTGAAATCTGATGTCTCCTGCCAGACCTGCATAGCGCAGTGCTGAATGATGTCATAAGCCGCCTCACGGGTCAGTCCCTTTTTCATTAATTCTAAAAGGACGCGCTGCGAATAAATAAGCCCTTTGGTCTTACTCAAACTGGCAATCATGTTTTTGGGATAAACCAAGAGTCCGTCCAGCAAAGGAATCATCTTGTTGAACATATAATCAAGGGTAATGGTGCAATCGGGCAGGATAATGCGCTCCACCGAAGAATGACTAATGTCGCGCTCGTGCCAGAGGGCGATATTCTCAAAGGCCACCTGGGCATTGGCCCGTAGCAGGCGCGATAATCCAGAAATCCTCTCGCAGGTGACAGGATTACGCTTGTGAGGCATGGCCGAGGAACCGATCTGGCCCTTAAAAAATGGCTCTTCCACTTCGAGAACTTCTGTCTTCTGCAGTAAACGGATCTCGGTTGCGATCTTATCAAGGGTTGAGCCGATGAGGGCAATCGTTGTGACAAACTGGCAATGATGGTCCCGCTGAATAATCTGGGTTGCGATATTGACTGGTTTTAATCCCAGCTTTTCACAAACATATTTCTCAACGGATGGATCAATATTAGCGTAGGTTCCCACTGCCCCAGACAATTTTCCATAGCGGATCATCTCGCGGGCCTGTTCCATGCGCTCGCAGTTACGCTTCATCTCGTCAAACCAGACAGCGATCTTGAGACCAAAGGTCGTTGGCTCGGCATGGACCCCGTGGGTACGGGCAATGCAGGGAGTATCCTTGTATCTCTTTGCCTTTTCCTTGAGCACGGCCAGAAATTTCTGGATGTCGGCCAACAGGATATCGCTTGCCTCAACGCACTGTACCGAAAGGGAGGTATCCAAAATATCCGATGAGGTCAACCCCATATGTAGATAGCGCGCCTCTGGCCCTAAGAACTTTCCCACGTTATTGATAAAGGCAACGATGTCATGCTTGGTCTTTTCTTCCAGCTTTTTGACCTCTTCGATATCGAATTGGGCGCTCTTCTTGATTTTCTCAAGGGATTTCTTAGGGATCATCCCCAGTTGGGCCATGGCCTCGCAGGCAAGGACTTCGATTTTGAGCATAATCTCCATCTTATGCTTCTCTGACCAAATATTCCCCATCTTAGATAACGTGTAACGATCAATCATACCGTCAACCCCCATCATTTTCCATCATCCGCTACACTGTATGCCAGATGACGCGGCTCACCCATATCACCATTAAGATGGGCGGCCTTTTTCATAACTTGCACCAATGCCGTGCTTATCTTGTCACAATGTCGTCCCCAAGGGGCTTTATAAAATATAGGTTAGAATTATTAACTATAGCAAAGATTATTCCTAAAATCAAACAAAATTATATTGTCGGCAGCTTATGAAATAATCCATAATTAACATAACTTATTAATATATATTGGGTTATATCATATATTAATAATGGAGGGAGAAAAACTGGATAACAGCTTAAATAGCTTAACCTATTGATATATAATAATTTAATAACCGATCTGCCACTAAAAATACTAAGGACAAACCCGGAAGGCCCCGACCATGGCTTGGGTGTCATGTTGAGAATGCTGGATCAAGGGATTCAGCGAGGTCTATTGTCTTAGTGTAAATTCTGTTGAACCGCTTATATTTGTATGTTACCATGATGCCTCATGATCGAGAATGTAAAGAAAAAAATCGATAAAAGCCTCGCGCAATTCATGGACAAGATCAAGGGAGAGTATAAACTACACCTTGTCAATCCGATCCTCTATGAAAGTATCCGTGAATTTGCACTGCGCAAGGGCAAACGGATTCGCCCACTATTACTCATCTTAAGCTACAAAGGATACTGCCCCCCTCACCAAAAGATCTCCCCTAGCTTGTACCAGGCCTCTACCTGTATTGAATTATTACATAATTTTATGTTGATCCATGATGATATTATCGACCGTTCTCATCTAAGGCGTGGTAAACCAACATTGCATAAACTATTAGGAAGAATCATCCGGACACAAGAACAAAAAGAATTGGGTTATGACCTGGGGATCATCGCGGGCGATATTGTCTATGCCCTCGCTATTGACGCTTTTCTATCGATTAAAGCGGCCCCAGAGCGTAAAGAAAAGGCTTTAAAATATTTTATTCAAACAGCGGCCTTCACGGCCATGGGGGAATTCATCGATACGCTGCATAGCGCCCAACACGTCAACCGCATTAAGGAGAACGATGTCTTCCTCAATTACACACTCAAGACCGCCCGCTACACCTTCGATTGTCCTTTGGTCGTTGGGGCAATCCTTGCTGGCGCCGTACCCAGCGATATCCCCAAATTATGTCAATTGGGGGTCCTCGTAGGGCAGGCATTCCAGATCCAGGATGACATCATCGGCATCTTTGATTCACAAAAAAATATTGGCAAATCCATCTTAAGCGATCTTGCCGAATCTAAGAAAACACTCATGGTCTGTCATGCCTATCAAACGCTCAAAGGCCAGTCCAGGAAAAAGTTCCTGGCACGTTTCAATAAATCCCTCAAGACCTATCAGGATCTCATTGTCATCCGTAAAGTTTTCCTAGATACCGGTAGTCTGCGATATAGTCTGGGGGAAATCGAAAAACGAGTGAACAAAGCAATGGAAATCTTAAAGGACCTCAGGATGCGCCAGCCGTACAAAGGCACCATTGAGAATACAATCGTAAAACTCTTCGAACATAGCAAGATAATCGCCCAACACTACGCTACCTATGCTGCGGCGGATAACTAACTCAACTGCGCACACAACTCATCTAATACTAACCTTCCCTTCGGCGTTGTCTTTAAATAACCGTCGTCTCTCATCAAAAAATCGTGTTGAATAAAATAGGTAATTTTCTTTTGTTCATCAGACGCTAAAGAACAATCCCAGGCCTTCTCTAGCGCCTCGAGGGCAACGCCTTGATTCATCCGTAATCCGATTAAAAACGCCTGCTTAAGGCGTTCATGGGCGTCCAAGGACTGTCCGGCTTCCACGGCAGAACCATCGCGGGAGACCCGCGCCATGTATGTATTCAAACGGGAGACGTTGTAAAATAATCTTCCCTGCCAATACGAATGCGCACCCACCCCGAGGCCAATATATTCTCCACCCCGCCAATAATTAAGATTATGCTGGGATTCCTTGCCGGGTTTGGCGAAATTGCTGATTTCATATTGATAACACCTTGCCCTTTCAAGTTGTCGCACCACCCGTTCATATTGGTGCACCTGCTCATCACTATCGGGAAGTTGAATTTTCTGCGCGTAAAAACGGCTGTGCTCCTCCAAAGTCAGCATATAAAGGGAGATATGTTCGCTGGAGAACGCTGTTAGCTGTCCAACCTCTTCCTCGATCTCTCCTAGTGTCTGCTGCGGAAATCCAAACATCAAATCGCAATTGACATTGGTGAACCCCGCATCACGGATCATCTGATACGCTGAATATGCCTTGAGACGATTGTGATTTCTGCCTAGATATCGGAGATAACGGTCATTGAGCGACTGCACGCCCAGGCTAATGCGATTGACCCCCATTTTGCGCATCAGACGCAACTTGGTCTCCTGGACACTCTCAGGATTCATCTCGAGCGTATATTCACCACCAACAGTAACCGTGCAATTCTCTCGTACTAGCCCCAATAATCGTTGCAACTGATCGTCCGTTAAATAACTCGGCGTCCCGCCGCCTATATAAATACTGCTAAACCTTAAATGACGGTATTGCTGGGACTCCCGTGCCATTGCCTGCAGATAAGCATCGCTACGCTCTGATTGCCCTACGGCAACCACAAACGAACAATAAAAACATTTCTTTTCGCAAAATGGAATATGGACGTATAAAGACGGCATAAACTCTTGCTGAAGAAAAACGTGGCTTAGCGATTGTTCTTCATTTTTAATTTTTGGTATTTTTCCGGCTCATGATATTTCAACCACCCTGCCGAGTAAAGCCGCAACCATTCTTCTGTTGCCCGGTCAAAGCCGATAGAATATCCTACCTTTTGGCTTTCAATCCACAAATGTTTATTGATCTCCTCGATAACCCTCTTATCCTTTAACAGCTCTCTTAACTCTAGAATGTTCATACATATCTCCTCTCTTGACCAAGGGCGTCCACTACCAGTTTAAGTATAACCGCAAATTGGCCATCCCTCAAGCCTGTTGTCCAGATTCTCTGGTCCCCGAGGCAATCTGGGGGGCAGGAAGAGCGATACGGGCAACGAGTGTTCCCAACTCATATAAAATAACCAAAGGGAGCGTCACGACCATCTGCATAACAAGATCGGGAGGGGTGATCACAGCGCTCACGATTAGAATAATGACTATCGCGTGTCTTCGTTTCTGCGCGAGAAATGCCGGCGTCACGATCCCGAGTCTCGCCAAAAATATCAAGATGATGGGGAGCTCAAAGGCCACGCCAAAGGCCAAAATGAACGTCGTCACAAAAGAAATATAATTTTTAATCGTGATCATGGGGACAATAGAATCCGTTGCAAAACTTAACAAAAACTTCATCCCGATCGGGATCATGACCGTATACCCAAACACACCACCCGCGACAAACAGGACCAACGAAAATGGAGCAAAGAAACGAATATGTTGTTTCTCGTGCCCTTTAAGACCGGCGGCAATGAATCTCCAAAACTGATAAACGATAACCGGCAGGGATAGAACGACCCCACCCCAGAAGGTGAGCGTCAAACGCACCGCCAAGGCATCAGCAGGCGAAGTGAATACGACTTTCTCAACAGGATGAATCAAAAAGGTAAGAACCTGATCAACGGCAGGATAAAAAAAACATGCGGTCAGAATAATGGCCACCACAGCTTTGATTAACCGAGAACGCAGCTCCTCGAGGTGTTCCAAAAAAGAAAACTCATTAGGACTTATGGTCATCGTTACGGTCTTCGATGGCGTCCTTGACGTCGTCCCGGACTTCTTTACTCGCCTTCCTGAATTCCTGGATGGCCTTTCCTAAGGCGCTGCCTATCTCCGGCAACCTTTTGGCGCCGAACAGGACCAGGATGACCAAGACAACAAAAATAATCTCCGACATGCCAATCTGTCCCATCGCTCTATCTCCTTTTAATTAATTCTTGCCTCTTCATTTTCTACCCAACAATTCAAACAGCTTCTTCTTATAGGCCTCGACACCCGGCTGATCAAAGGGATTCACCCCTAGAAGATAACCTTTGATAGCCACCGTCTTCTCAAAGAAATAAAATAATTGCCCCAGAGAATAAGAGTCGAAGCGAGGGACCATAATCGTCATATTAGGCACGCCGCCTTCATAATGGGCGGTTGCCGTTGCCACCCATGCCTGCTTGTTGACATAATCGAGGTCTTTCCCAGCGACACAATTGAAATTATCCAGATTATCCGGATCCTCGGGGATCGTCATGCCACACCCGGGCTTGTCCACCAGCAAGAAGGTCTCAAACATGTTGCGCGGTCCTTCCTGGACCAACTGCCCCATGGAATGCAGATCCGTCGTGAAACTTAAAGACGTAGGAAAAAGTCCTTTGCCGTCTTTACCCTCGCTCTCTCCAAAAAGCTGTTTCCACCATTCTTCCACCAACGCCAGGCGTCGATAAAACGTGGACAATACCTCTATCGTCTTTCCCTGTTGATACAAAAGAAACCGGGCGGCGGCGTATTGATAGGCGATATTGGCTTCTAAATCCATCCGCGAGCAAGACCGCTGTGCACTGCGCGCCCCTTGAATCAAGCCTTTGATATCAATGCCGGCGATGGAAAGCGGCACCAGTCCAGCCGTCGTCAAGACAGAAAAGCGGCCGCCAATATCCCGGTCAATAGGAAATACGCGGTATCCAGCCTTGCTTGCGATGGCCCGTAAGGCGCCATCGCAAGGGTCGGTGATACAAATAATCCGCTTCTTAAGCTCCATAGCAGAGTACTGCTCCTCCATGAATTTTTTAATGATACGAAACGCCAGGGCGGGTTCGGTGGTGGTGCCAGATTTTGAGATGACAACCACCGTAATTCTCTTATCTTTAAGGCCTTGAAGTAGGTAGTAAAGATAATTGGTGCTTAGATCTTGGCCAGCGAAATAGACCGGCAATTTTTGATCTGCGATTAAAAATTCTAATGTCGCGTGAATCCCCAGGTATGAACCACCGATGCCAATGCTTAATAAACAGTCCGAATCCTGACGGATCGCTTTACCGAATTCAACTATCTCATCTAGAAAACTGTCCTGCAGACGCGCAGGCAAATCCAGCCAGCCAGTAAAGGCGCTACCCTTACCGGCTTTATTTTCCAGGTCATTGTGGGCCTTCTGGATAGCGGGCAAGAGGCCTTCTATATCCTTGGTGCTGACAAAACCCTTAAGATTACTGTAGTCGAGTTTGATATCCATAAGCCTCCACCATTTTAATCACCGAAACATTACTTAATGGACCAATCAATGATTGCCCCGGCCAAGACCACATCGTCTCTATAAAAGACCGCGGATTGCCCTGGCGTAACCGACTTTTGCGGGGTAGCGAATTCGACCCGGACCCGGTCCGGCCCCAGGACCGTCAGCCACGCCTTAGTCTCGGGAGCATTATAACGGATGCGCACTTGGACCTCCATTACTTCTGTAGGAATCTCCATGCTAACTGGATTAAATTGGCGTGCGTAAAACCCCGTCGCGTACAGCGAAGACTCTGGTCCGACGTGGACAGTGTTGGTCTCTTGGTCTATCTTGCACACATAAACAGGATGCCCCAGCGCAATGCCTAGTTTATCGCGCTGACCAATCGTGTAATGGGCAATGCCTTTGTGCCAACCCACGACCTTGCCATCTTCGTCTATAAAAGGCCCTGGCTGAAAAAGCCGGCTGCCTACCCTGTCCTGCAAAAATTTTTTGTATCCGGCGTCAGGGACAAAACAGATATCCTGACTTTCTGGTTTCTCAGCGGTATTTAATTTGTACTTGCGGGCGAGCGAGCGCGCCTGGTCTTTGGTCATATCCCCTAATGGAAATAAAACTGATGGCAGGGTTTCCTTGCGCATGCTGCAGAGAAAATAGGATTGGTCTTTCTTGGGGTCTTTGGCCTTCTTCAGTTCATGGCGGCCGGTTGTTGCGTTAAAATCGATACGCCCGTAATGACCCGTGGCTAAGTAATCTGCGCCTAGGCCTTTGACCTTGGCATAGAGAGTCCCAAACTTAAGATGCTGATTGCAACGCACACACGGATTGGGCGTGCGGCCGCTCAGATATTCGTTAGTAAAATCCTCGATGATGTGTTGGTCGATATCTTTAGCAAAGTCGAGCACGTAATGCGGGATATTAAGAATCTGCGCCGCGCGTTGGGCATCCTGAATACCTGCCACCCCACAGCACGATGGTTTTTTACTATCTGGGTGATTGATGCTAAAGCACATCGTGACCCCAACCACCTCATGCCCGGCCTCTTTCATCATCCCAGCCGCGACAGATGAATCCACCCCGCCGGACATGGCGACGAAAATCTTCTTTCTCATTGTTTTATTCTGTACCAACATAAAATGTATTTTCGGAAAACGCGTCTCGTAAAAACCATAAAGGATTTTACGGGGAAGAATTCGATTCGTGCGTTCTCACACGAAATTCTTGAATTCCCTATTAAGCCGCAATCAAACTCCGGCCAATTGCGGCCGGAAGTTAGTGATTATGATTTTAGTTCTTGGATAATCTCTTTGCGCCATTCCTTTAAAAATTCGATCTGCCCTAATTCTTGAACTTGAAATGACAATACGCTTAATGGTCATGTCTTCTTTTCTATGGCTCGGTACGTGGCATCCAAGAGATGTGTCAATTCATCCATGGCAATGGACAATGGCGGCATAAGGACAATCACATTGCCTAACGGCCGCAAGATGACACCGTGTTTTCGTATCTCTTGGCAGACGCGTGTGCCCACGCGCTCTTGCCACGCATACGGCTCTTTGGTCTGACGATCGCGCACCAGTTCAATCCCAACCATAAATCCACACTGACGGACGTCGCCCACATGAGGAAGATTATAAAACAAATTAAGCCGCTCCCTCAAGAATTTTATTTTGGGGACAAGCGTGCGCAGTGTCTTCTCCCGCTCAAAGACCTCCAGATTCGCCAACGCTGCCGCACACGCTAACGGATTACCGGTATAGGTGTGACCATGGAAAAACGTCTTCTGATCTTTATAATCGAACACAAAACCATTGAAAATCTCTTGGGTGGTCAGTGTCGCAGCGAGCGGCAGATACCCAGCGGTGAGTCCTTTGGCTAGGCACAAGATATCCGGTGAGACGCCTTCGTGTTCACAGGCAAACATCTTGCCGGTACGCCCAAAACCGGTCGCTACCTCATCAGCGATAAAAATAATCTTATACCGATGGCAGAGCTCGCGCATTCTTTTTAAAATACCCTTCGGCCACATCAACATACCTGCGGCCCCCTGGACAATGGGCTCAACAACAAAAGCGGCGATGCGGTTATGTCTTTTCTTCAAGGTCGTTGCAAACCGCTCCAAGCATTCAAAGGCATAGTCCGGATATTTCTTGCCTCTAGGCGCACGGTAACAGTCTGGAAAATCAACGGCCATGGTGGGAAAGACGAGATCTCGATAAACCTGGTGAAATAAATCGATACCGCCCACGCTCACGCTTCCCAGCGTGTCGCCGTGATAAGAATTGGCTAGATGTGCGATGAGCCGTTTATTGGAACATCCGGTATTTTGCCAATACTGATAAGCGATCTTGATCGCTGCCTCAACGGCGGTGGAGCCATTATCCGAATAAAAAACCTTGTTCAGGCCAATGGGTGCGATGGTCACTAACTTACGCGCCAATTGGATGGCCGGGGTATTGGACAGTCCCAATAGCGTTGAGTGCTCTAGTTGATTGAGTTGTTCGCCGATGAAGCGATTGACCGTTTGGTGCCCATGGCCATGAACATTCACCCAAAGACTGGACACGCCATCGAGATAACGACGACCCTGAGTGTCGATTAAATAACTCCCGCGGGCACGGCTAATGACGAGTGGTTCATCCGCCAACCAGTCCTTCATCTGAGTAAAGGGGTGCCAAAGGTATTTTTTATCCCAAGCTGCCAGCTGCCGCGGGACCTGAGATGCGGATGCGTCAGGGACGCGATCAATAATTAGCCGTAGATTGAGGTGACATTGGGTTAGGATCTCCTGCCGACGAAAATTCTTCAAATAAGGAATAGTCCCTAAGATTGCGACATGGCCCAATTGACGGATAATAATGGGATTGGTTCTCTCAGGCAACCCCAAAGGGGTTGCCTGAGAGATTCCCGGCATGATGGGCCGTGTTGCATTAAAGATAATGCCACGCACATGCAATCCGTGGGCGCGGGCAGCTTGGATTGTCAACAACGAATGATTGATCGTCCCCAATCCTAGACGTGCGACAATTATCAGATCTAGATCCATGTCTCTCACTAAATCCGCAACCAAATAATCTTTACGTAAAGGCACCAGCAAACCACCGGCGCCCTCGACTAAAATAATGTCATGATGTTGTTGTAAATGCTGATAGGCCGTTATGATCTTCGAGGCATTGATTTCGTTCTTAATGCGACTAAAGGCAAGGTGGGGGGATAATGGTTCAGGGGCAAGATAAGGATTGATGTGGGTCAAGTCGCAAGCGAGATGCAAAGACTTCTTCAAAAAAGACGCGTCTTTTCCGGCACACTGAACTGGCTTCATGATCCCGACATTAAACCCTGCTTTTTGCAGGTGGATGCCAAGAACCAGCATCGCGACGGTCTTACCCACGCCCGTGTCAGTACCCGTGATAAATATTCCCCTTGCAGTATTGCGCGTCATGGCTAAATGTTAGTCCTCTCGACTTTGACAAAATTAGTCTTCTTATTTCCCAACTTCCACCCAAATCACTTCAAAGGTCGCATAAACACCCCAACGATCGTGAAAGGTGTTAAGATAATAATCATTGGCCCTGTTCAGCCAGTCCCGACCGACGGACATAGGATGCATCAATGTGTTGGCGCCGATGTCCTTGACCCATTGAACAATGGCCATCATGTCGGGAAAGTGCACGCGGATCGTTTCCCCTTCAAGACGAACCGCTGGGAATCCCGCCTTATGGAACGCAACAGACATCTCTTCTTTGCTTGCAAGCCGCGCGCAACAAATATCTTTTTTGCTGACCTCACGGGTTTTCATTAAGGCATCGAATAATTCCTGAAACGTATGATATCCGAATATCGTTGCATAGAGCTTCCCATTACTACGTAAAACCCGATAACATTCTGTAAAGGCCACCGCCGGATTGCTAACCCACTGGTACGCTAAGTTGGAGAAAATAAGATCAAAGGTTTCTTTTTTGAATGGCAACCGTGCTGCATCAGCCTGGACAATCTGTAAACCCTCCTCGCGGCGTCTTGCCGCCTCGACCATCCCTTCGGCAGCATCTATCCCCACTACACGGGCCTCAGGGAAGCATGTCTTTATTCTGACCGTGGACCAGCCGGTTCCTGAGCCCACATCTAGTATGGAGGTCGGTTCAGCAACCACGCCCCCACTCACACCCTCCATGGATCCTGTTATTTTCTTAAGCAGTTCGCGGCCGATTTCCTTGTGCAAACCAGTCAAGACGTCATAGCGTACAGCAGCATCTGAGAAAGCGCGGCGAATTTTATCATCAATCAATTTTAAAATCATCGTGATTTACAATGTTGATCTCTTGAGAAAGGCCCCGAGGACCTGGTTGAATTCATGGGGCTTGCTTAAAAACGGAAAATGGCCACATTGCTCAAAGAAATAAAACTGTGACTCGGGGCGTACCTTTTTGAGAAAGGCCACTATTTCCTTATTGCAGATTTCATCATCCTGACCGTTGATGAATTGGATGGGGACGCGTACTTCTTTAAGGACCTCGCGCAGGTCTTCTTGCTCCAAGATGTCCAAATATCCAGCCAACGCCTGCTGCATCGGCACCCCATCGAATCGCCGAAACTTTTGCAACCACTTGAACCGCCGGCCTTGCCGTTCTTCCCGAGTAAATAGCGAACGAAAAAAAATATCAACAATCGATGGATAATCACTGTCCAGCTGGCCCTTTAATTTACGCATCCGACTTATATCCAGGCCATACGGATAATCAGCGGACTTAGCAAATTTCGGCATGGCACCGACCAAGGCCAACCGTTTGATCCCTGTCGAATGGATGGCGTATAATTTCAAGGCCATCAGTCCCCCCAAGGAACTGCCGATGATAGTAACCTCGGTTAACTGCAATACCTGCAGGATCGTTTTAAGGTCTTTGACCATCGTCTCCAGGGTCATCTCTTTCCATCCGCTTTTACCATGGCCAGGCAGATCAATGGTCATCGCACGATAATATTGAGAAAAGAATTTCGATTGCTGACGCCAGATGCGCTTGTCTACACCCCAGCCATGTAGGAACAACAGGTGCTCACCGGTACCTTCGATGTCGTAATGCCAGTCAATCCCGCTGTGGGTCGTGATATAAGGCATAATGGTTTAAACCAAGTTCAATCCTCTGCCAATCATCTTTAATTTTTCCAAGGCATAATCGAGGTCTTCGCGCGTATGGGTGGCCATGACCGTCAAGCGTAAGCGCCCCGTATGGACCGGCACCGTTGGCGGACGAATCGCGCTAACAAAGATGCCTTCATCCCATAAACGCCTTGAGAATTCAACTGTCAAACGCGATTCTCCTACAATGATCGGGATAATGGGTGTCTGCGAGCCGAGTGTATCAAATCCTATCTGATCCAGCGCCTTCTTAAAATAATGCGTATTCTCCCATAATAGTTGGCGCAGCATGGTATCATCACGGATAATCTGTATGGCCTTTTGCGCCGATGCTGCTACCGCCGGTGGTATCGCGGTTGTATACATAAAACTACGCGCCTTGTTGATCAAAAAATCAATCAGCGCCTTGGACCCGCTGCAGTAGGCACCGAAACAACCGGCAGCCTTAGAGAGTGTTCCCATCTGGATAGCAATCTTGTCTTCCACACCAAAATATTCTGCCAGCCCTTTGCCGTGTTTGCCGATGACACCCAAGGCGTGCGCCTCATCAATCATGACCAAACAATCATATCGTTCTGCCAGGGCAACAATTTTATCCAAAGGCGCGATATCGCCATCCATGCTAAAAACACTGTCGGTAATGATGCCACGCCAACGAAAACCTGTCGCTGACCGCAACATCTCCTCGAGTGTTTCCATATCGCAATGAGGATAGCGCCTAAATTTGGCCTGGCTTAAAACAATCCCATCGATAATCGAGGCATGATTCAGCCGGTCGCCGAAAATAATATCGTCGCGACCGAAAACACTCGATATAATTCCTACGTTAGCCATATACCCAGCACTAAAGACTAAGGCGCCCTGCGTCCCCTTAAAATGGGCGATCGTCTCTTCAAGCGCACGATGGGCCGCCATATTGCCGCTGATAAGCCGCGAGGCACCGGAACCCACTCCTTCCTTTTCAATCACCTCTACCGCAGCCCGACGCAGGCGCGGGTCATCGGCCAATCCCAAATAATTATTCGAACAGAAATTAAGAACTTCTTTTCCATCGAGAGTGATCATGCGACCCTGCGCACCACTCAGATCCCGCAGGCGTCGCTTTAATCCCGAGCGCTCGAGGTCCAGGATCTCTTCTTCCCAGGGGGGAGATACTCTTTTATTCATCAATAACATCTCCGGCAGTTTTACTAATAACGAGCCCTGTGTCGTTACGGATCAAAAGACCACCCATCCCGTCCAAATCAATGGCCTCCCCTTCCACATCACCGCTGGGATCCACCACCCGAATGCGCCGACCCAGCGTTGAAGAGAGTTCTTTCCAGCGCTGGACCACACCATCAAAACCCTCTTTTTGGAGACGCTCGTACCATTGCTCCAAAAGGCACAGGATTTCCTGAACTAATTCCACCCGGGATATCTTTCGCTGGGTCTCTTCTTTGAGCGAAGTCGCGGTCAGCGGCAAAAGGCGTAACGGCGTATTGACATTGATACCGATACCGATGACAACAAAACGCACCTGGTCAGTCTCAGCGCTCAATTCAGTCAATATCCCGGCCAACTTGCGGTTCATAACAAGAATATCATTAGGCCATTTGATACGCGCCGCAACGCCCGACACCCGCTGGATGGCCTCGCACACAGCAACGGCCGCCAGTAAAGTCAATTGCGTTACCTGGGTTAGCGCGAGCGAGGGCCTAAGCACTATCGACATATAAACGCCTTTCCATTTAGGAGAACTCCAAGTACGACCCAGGCGCCCCTTGCCATTGGTCTGCCCTTCAGCACAGACGAGCGTACCTTGCACCGCCCCCTCCATCCCCAGACGAAAAGCGACATCCATCGTTGAGTTGACCATATTTTCGTAAATAATCTTTTTACCCAGATATTGTGTCTTAAGGCCGTATTGAATCTCCGTTGGAAGCAATTTGTCCGGTGAGGCGACCAGTTTATACCCTAGGTGCGGTACAGCTATAATATCAAATCCATCCCCGCGCAACTCCTGAATGTATTTCCAAATGGCAGCCCGGCTTACGGCGTAGCGGCGACTGATTTCTTCGCCAGAGACATAGCCTTCCCTGGCCTCTTTCAAAAAATAAATAATCTTTTCCTTCATACCCTAAGATTCCTGACAGCAACCGGTAGTTGTTCTAAAAGATAATCGATATGGGCCTGCGTTGTCCAACGGCCGATCGTAAGACGCAATGCCCCGTGCGCCAATTCATCAGATAAACCAATGGCCGATAAAATTCTCGATGGCACCATCGACCCGGCCTTGCAGGCCGAACCCATGGAGGCACAGATACCAGCCATATCTAAACTCATCAGAAGAGACTCTCCGGAAAGGCCCTCAAATGAAAAATGACTGTTGTTCGGCAGACGCGCCGTGCTATGGCCATTGACAACGACATCTTGAATACGCCGCGGGATTTCGGTCAACAATTGGTCTCGCAATCTTATCTGAGTTGCCATCTCCTGCGGCATGTTTTCCAGGCACACCGTGAGGGCCTTGGCCAGACCAACGATCCCGGCCGGGTTTTGCGTAGAGGCGCGTCGGCCCCTTTCCTGATCGCCGCCCATCAAAAATGGACTGATCTTTGTCTTGCGGCGAACATACAAGGCCCCAACCCCTTTAGGGCCGTAAAATTTATGCGCCGACATAGTCAGAAAGTCCGCACCCAAGCGCTCGACATCAACCGGGACATGCCCCGCAGTTTGAACGGCATCGACCAAAAATAAAATCCCTCGGGCGCGCATAATCTTACCGATCTCCTCAACTGGCTCGATCGTGCCAATCTCATTATTAGCGTGCATGACAGCAACCAGAATGGTCTCATCGGTCAGGGCCTCCTTGATCTGTTGCGGGTCAACCAACCCTTCTCGATTGACTGCAAGATACGTAACTGGGCACCCTTCGCTCTCCAAATAAGCAGCCGGCCGTTCGATGGAGGGGTGCTCGACCGCTGAGATGATGATATGCCGGCCCTTGTCTCGCAGGCTACGGACAGCGCCTAACAGCGCGTGATTATTGCCTTCAGTCGCTCCGGAATTAAAAATAATCTCCTCCGGGTGGGCGCCGATGGAGCGCGCCACCGTTTCACGCGCGTCTTCGATCGCCTTGAGGGCCTCCCTACCAAAGGCATGGGGGCTCGCTGGATTGCCGAACTGGCCATCCAAATACGGCCCCATAGCCGCCACCACACAAGGGTCCGCGGGCGTCGTCGATGCATAATCAAAATAAATTTTATCCATTATGCGAATTTTATCGTGCTGAGATTTAATTGTCAACTTGTATTAGAATAATAGTTTACAGTGTATCAAGGCCTAAAGTAATGGAACCCACCATCATGGCCGTAAGTCGCGTAGGTCGCGTGGATTGACAATACGAAAGACGAATGCTATATTGAAGGACAATTTAAAGGCATGATGGGGCTGTAGCTCAGCTGGGAGAGCGCTTGCATGGCATGCAAGAGGTCAGGGGTTCAATCCCCCTCAGCTCCACCAAAAACGATTAGCTGTCTAACAGCGGCACTGAATCGAATCTATCCTTACCCAACGCACCATGAAATATCCTCCAACAGTCCTTGTCATCGGCATCATGGAGATCATAATTGGGGGAATAACAGTCACATCGAACCTGGCTGCCAAGATGTTGGCCATCAACGACAAATCCCCCAAGGTGTTCACCTTTGTCATCGTTGCCGGGATCGTATCGATATTGATCGGTATCGGTATCCTGAACTTCAAAAAACTAGCATACCAGCTTTTGATGTATTTTTCCTCGGTCATCATCTTAAGCAAGCTTCTGATCTTTATGGACGTTATCCATTTAAATGGCGCCTTGGAGACCGTGATCCCGGGGCCAACAAAAAATATCTTGTCCGTCATTTATCATGGTCTGGTTATCGCGTATTTTAATAAACATGATATCAAAGAAAAATATCAGTAGTAGGATACGCAAACGCCGAAGTGGCGAAATGGCATACGCGCTGGTCTCAAAAACCAGTCGGGGCAACCCGGTGTGGGTTCAACTCCCACCTTCGGCATAATTTCGATTCTTAGAAGATAAGCCTGCAAAGACGGTTCACTTTTAATTGATAAATGACAAATTAGAAAAAGTCTTGGCAGGATACATGAAGGGCGCTAAGATAAGACAAAACGGGCTTTAACGAAGACAGTTCTAAGCGATCACGCGAGGCGCAAAGGAGATATCATGAACAGAAACTACTTAAAAATAATCCTAGCAATCCTGGTCTTAGGCGTGCCGTGTCTCTCCTGGGCCCAATCGGTCAAGACAATCACCCTCAGGGACGGATCGGTCATTAAAGGCAAGGTTACGCAGCTAAGAGACGGTATTTATACGATAACAACAGACAATCTAGGGAAGATTGATGTTGCTGAATCTGAGGTTCTAGGTATTGGGGTGGGAACGCAATCAGCAGCAACACCGCAAGAGACATCAGGCGCAGGATCTATTAAAGATCAGGTCCAGGCGCTTCAAGGTACTCTCATGTCTGACCCACAGGTCATGATGGAGATAGAGGCCCTCATGGACGACCCAGAAATCCGTGCCGCCCTCTCCGACCCCGAATTCATGAGTACGATCATGAGTTATGATCCCAATAAAATCCAGCAAGACAAAAAGACCCAATCAATTCTGCAGAATTCTAAGCTCCGATCTCTAGTAGAAAAAATCAGTCGAAAATTACCTGACACAGGCAACTAACTGTACTTTGTTAAAAAATATTTTTATTCCTATATTTTGAAAAATTGTCTTTACACCGAGAGGCTCAATCAAACGATCCTGGATGAATTTTACTCTTCCATAAAAGGTTTTTTAGCCGCAACAATCAGTGCTCAACGAGTTATACATTGAAACATTTTTTACTGCCCCCATGATCAATTTTTATGCGCATGTCGCAACTGTCCACAAGCCGCGCCGACATCTCGTCCGCGAGGCGTGCGAATCGTAGCATGAATACCAAACTCTTCTAAACGATCTCTAAAAGCAAACATCTCCTCTCTCGATGGAGTTTTGTGCTCAAATTCCGACACAGGATTGTATGGAATAAGATTCATCTTGCAAATCATACCTTTAAAAGCTTTTCTTAAAGATTTAGCGGCCTTATCCGAACAAGTAACATCTTTGATTAAAATATATTCAAATGTGATCTGCCGTTTTGTTTCTTTTATGTATTCCCGGCAGGCTTGCATGAGTTCGTCAAAAGGATACTTCTTATTGACGGGCATCAAGGCATTCCTTGATTCGTTATCATAACCATGAAGCGAAATGGCAAGTTCAAACTGGATTTTTTCTGTCGCGAGCTGTTTGATTTTAGGAACAATGCCAACGGTCGAAATTGTTATCCGCCGAGCGCCAATATTTAAACCTTCTTTCGAATTGATAATTCGAATCGCTTTCATTACGTTTTCATAGGAATCAAGATTTTCTCCAGTGCCCATAAAAACTATGTGTGACAATGCATTCGGATGCTGTTTGGCTTCTTCTTTTACATGAAGAATTTCAGTCAAAATTTCCGCGACCGTTAAATTTCGTTTCCATCCGCCAATTCCACTGGCACAAAAACGGCATCCAAATTTACATCCTGCCTGACTGGAGACACAGACAGTCGTCCTTGTCGCTGTTGGGATTAATACCGTTTCGATCTTCTCGTGGTCTTCTAAATCAAACAAAAACTTTGTCGTTCCGTCTTGGGAAACCTGTTTTTGTACGATCGGTAGCCGTGAAAGGTTAAAATTCTCCTTGAGTTTATCCCGCAATTCTTGAGAGAGATTCGTCATTTCGTCAAACGACCAGGCACCCTCTTGATAAATCCACTCAAAAATCTGCTTGGCTCGAAAAGGCTTCTCTTTAATGGAAGTGCAATAATTTCTCAACTCATCAAACGACAGGTTGCGGATATCGAATTTGGTAGTCACGATTAGTCCGGTCAAGGGGCTTAGGTTGGAGTCTCGAGAAATATGCCCATCTTGCGAAACTTGCCGTAGCGCTGCTCTAGAAGGTCTTCAGTGGAGAGTCTGGTCAATTCTTGGATATATTTGAGAAGTATTTCTTTAAGATCAGATGCTGTCTTAATGGGATCATGGTGGGCACCACCCATGGGCTCAGCGATAACTTTATCAACAACGCCGATTTTATGCAGGTCTTCCGCCGTAATCTTAAGCGCCTCAGCCGCTAGGGGGGCCTTGATCGCGTTACGCCAGAGAATCGAGGCGCATCCCTCAGGTGAGATGACAGAATAATAAGCATGCTGCAAAATACACACCCTGTCAGCGATCCCTATCCCCAGGGCCCCTCCGCTTCCACCCTCACCAATGATGGCCGCAATGATAGGCGTTTTCAGATGAATCATGTCTCGTAGGTTCTCCGCGATCGCCTGGGCCTGACCCCTTTCCTCAGCACCAATCCCAGGATAGGCGCCAGGTGTATCAATAAAGGTAACGATGGGTAAGCCAAATTTCTCAGCGGTCTTCATAAGGCGCATGGCCTTGCGATACCCTTCTGGATGGGCACAACCAAAATTACGCAGGACATTTTCTTTGGTATCGCGGCCTTTTTGGTGCCCGATCAGCATGACCTTCATTGCGTCGATTTGCGCAAAACCAGCGACCATGGCCAGATCATCAGCGAACTGCCGGTCTCCATGCAATTCAATAAAATCACTAGTCATCATGCGCACATAGTCCATGGTAAAAGGCCGTTGGGGATGACGGGCAACCTGAATCCGCTGCCAGGGCGTCAAATTACTATAAATCTCGATCTTCATTTGCTCGAGTTTAGCGGCCAATTTCTTGAGTTCTGGCTCGAGAGCGATCTTTTTACTGGCACTAAAGACCCCGAGCTCTTTGATCTTCAATCCTAGCTCAAAAATAGGTTTTTCGAATTCGAGCATATAATCCTGTCTCTGTTTATGGCGAATAAAGATAAAAAGACAAGAAACAAAGACAAGAAGAAAAATTATTTATACAAACACCGTTGAATAATCTTCTTAATCTTTTCTTTGCTTCTTGCCTCTTATTTTTTGCTTATAAAATCCCTCACCTAATCGACAATAACGACTTCCGTCCCCATGGGAAGCAGGCTATAGATCTCCTCCACATCTTGGTTAAGCATGCGTACACACCCCGCCGTCACCTGCTGACCGATCGTCATTGGCTCGATTGTCCCATGGATGCCATAACCGGGCAGATCAAATCCCATCCAACGGGTTCCTAAAACATTCTGCGGACTCTCCGGTGGGACAACAACCCCGCGATTGAACCACACAGGATCAGTTAATTTCGAAACAATCTTGAACTTCCCGGTGGGTGTGCTGTTATGTTCTCCGGTAGAGACTTTATAAACCTTTAAAATCTCATCGCCGTTTTTAAGAAAAAGGATGTTTTGTGACTTGTCCACAAAGACACTAAATTTTCCATTCCAGATACGTAGTTTCTGCCCCACACGGATAACATCACTCTTAAGATTATTGCTGATCTTGATGAGGTCAACAGTCGTACCGTATTGAGTGGCCAGCTTCCCCAAGGTGTCGCCAGACTGGACTTCGTGCATGGTCGATTCAGCGACCGGTGTGGCGGAAAAGACAATCCTCATGTTGACATCCGCGAGCTGACTTTCGACCTCCTCAATCTTGCTGAAACTAGCGTATTGAGTGGTGATCTTCCGGTAGTCCTCCCTGGCCTTCACCATATCTCCGTTTTTAAAAGCAAGGCTGGCCTCCTCATAAAGCGCCTGGACCGAACCAGTACCAGCTTGCTCCGGCAATGAGGATGCAACAGCTTGCTGCTGTAATGAGGATACCGAAGAAAGACGAGAGGTCTTAGGCCAAACCAACCACAGTAAAAAAACGACTAAAAAGGCAACACCCACATTCATGATCACCGCATTCCTATTCATAAAAATCTATCTCCTTGGCGTTGATTAAACTACATGATTATAAGCTTTCATACAGAAGACACGATAAGACAAGACCGAAAATAGCGCCCACAATAACCTGTAAAGGGGTATGCCCTATCAGCTCTATCAGGCGTTCCGTCTCGAACTTCCTTTTCCAGTACATCTCATCCATCATTTGATTGAGGATGACGGCCTGTTGCCCGGCTGAACGGCGCACACCCTGGGCATCAAACATCGTCACCAAGGCAAAGATGACCGCCAGGGCAAAGAAGATCGAATCAAAACCAGTGTGCAGACCGGTCGTTGTGGCTAAAGCGGTTGCGCCAGCCGCATGGCTAGAGGGCATTCCACCAGTCCCAATAAACCACTTAAAATTAAACCTCTTCTCCCGGATGACCCCCAAGGCCACCTTGACGCCCTGCGTTAAGGCCCAAACCAAGAGAGTAATGAATAATACCTTGTTTTGGAAGACAGAATTCATATTTCCCTTAGAAATAAATCCTAAGAAATAAAGACATTGACGCTTCAAAGGTTTTGTGATAAGGTACATTATAATCGTGAAGGTCAAAAAAGCAAGGTCTTTCCCCCTCCCTGCAACCACCTTACCCTAACACATAACATATCACGTAGATCGTATCGAGATATAACGAGGTACGAATATCTTAGCCAAAGTTCACAGCTGGGGAATTAACGGGCTAGAGGCATATCCCGTCACGATCGAAGCTGACGCGGCCCAGGGCCTTCCTGCCACTATTATCGTTGGTCTTCCGGATAATGCCATCCGGGAAAGCCGGGAACGTGTCCGTGCCGCCATCAAGAATAGCGGCTATAAATTCGGTCCCAAACGGCTCACGATCAATCTCTCTCCTGCCGATACCAAGAAAGAAGGTCCGTCTTTTGATCTCCCCATTGCCCTGGGCATCTTGGCGGCAAGTGAACAGATCCCCATGAATAGATTCAGTCAATACGTAATTTTAGGGGAATTGTCCCTTAACGGTGATATTAAGCCCATCAAGGGGGTCTTGGCCATAGCCTTGTCGATCCCGCCGGACCAGTATGCAGGGCTAATTGTTCCCCAAAATAACGCAAAAGAGGCTGCGATTACGGGACACATCCCCGTTTATCCTGTCCAAAACCTCTGCCAGGTCGTTTATTTCTTGAACAACCCCGCTGCACTGCCTGCCATCATCGCAGATAAAACCACCCTATCTTCTAGTCCGCCTTGTTATGATGCTGATTTTAGCGATGTCAAAGGGCAAGTATTTGTCAAGCGCGGGCTCGAGGTTGCTGCCGCAGGAAGTCATAACGTCCTTCTTATTGGGCCTCCAGGAAGCGGAAAAAGCATGCTGGCCAAGCGACTCCCCGCGATATTACCGGATATGACACAGCAAGAGGCATTAGAAGCAACCAAGATCCATTCCATTGCTGGTATCCTCAAGACCAATAACGGTCTTATGGCAACCCGGCCATTTCGCGCGCCACACCATACAACCTCTGCCCCAGCCATCGTTGGTGGTGGGACATATCCCAAGCCAGGAGAGGTCACCTTGGCGCACAATGGTGTCCTCTTCCTAGATGAACTGCCCGAATTCAACCGGGAGGTCTTAGAGGCCATGCGCCAACCACTGGAAGACCATCATGTCCTTATCTCGCGTGCTAACAAAACGTTGCAGTTTCCGTCACGGTTCCTGCTGGCCTGTTCTATGAACCCATGCTGCTGCGGCTTTCTATCGGACCCGCAGCACCGTTGTACATGCTCTACACACCAGATTAGAAAATACCTGTCCAAAATCTCCGGACCACTCTTAGACCGCATTGACCTTCATCTGGAAGTCCCAGCCCTTTCCTCAACCGAGATAATGATAGGTAATCCACAGGCCGAGTCATCCCCTTGTATCAAAAAACGAACGGTGCAGGCCAGAGAAATCCAACAGGAACGGTTCAGAGATACTGGCATTTGCGCCAACGCCTACATGAACCATCGCCAGATCAAATATTATTGTTCCCTCGATGGGGAAGGCAAAAAACTGATTCGGATGGCCATTGATGAGCTCAGTCTCTCTGCCCGCGCCTACGATAAAATATTGAAAGTCGCGCGAACAATTGCCGACTTGGCTAAATCGCCAAAAATCCAAACCAACCATCTTGCAGAGGCAATCCAATACCGAAGTCTAGACAGGCAAAATTGGTGTAGATGAGATAGGGACTACGAGCGGCTGTATTGGAACATCGCCTCGATAGAGCGGGCGGCGCGTTGGCATATATCTGGTGCAATGACAACGCGGTCGGCAGGCGCGGGATCTTTAAGGACACGGAGGATATCATCGAGAGTATTAGACTTCATGTAGCGACAGAGCGTGCAGGTGCCAACGAGCTTTTTGTTAGGGAATTCTTTTTGCAACCGTGAAGAAAGTCCGCACTCGGTCAGCATCAAGAATTCCCTAGATTCCGTTTCCCGCATATAAGCGAGCATCTGGGCGGTTGAACCAACAAAATCCGAGTGGGCAACGACGGCTGGGTTACATTCCGGATGGCTGACGACCTTGACGTTGGGGTATTCAGTGCGTATACGGAAGATCTGCTCTGTGTTATATTCCTCATGGACATAGCAGGTGCCGGTATAATAACTGATTGTCTTATGCACGCCGAGGGCATACATGGCGTTGACGAGATTCTGTCCCATTAATTTATCGGGCAAAAAATAAATCTTATCATTAGGGATGCGTTCGACCACGTTGTACACATTGGCCGATGTAACGCACACATCGCACTCGGATTTGACCTCAGCGGTCGTGTTGATGTAACAAACAAAAGTATAATCCGGGAATTGCTGGCGCAAGCGGCGCACGGTGGCGGCATCGATCGAATCAGCCAAGGTACAACCATCCAATGCGGTCGGGATTAGGACCTCTTTGTGTGGGTTCATGACTTTCGCTGTCTCACCCATAAAACGCACTGCGGCAAAGACGATCACATCGGCATCAGTCTCCATCGCGTTCTTACTTAAGGCGTAGGAATCGCCCACATAATCTGCGACACCATAGACAATCTCAGGACTGACGTAGGAATGAACAAGGATGACGGCATTCTTTTCTTCTTTCAATTCATTGATGGCGTTGATCGTAGGAACAAGCTCCGCACATTTCTTGAGAGAATAATGGCAGGCCGTACCCCCGACCTTAATAGTCTTTAAGGACTCGTAAAGTTCCTCGGGAGTTATATGATGGGTAGTAATCATCAGTATTGGTATGACCTCTCCCTTGTCTTAGCGTGGCACCCAGAGAGATCCTTTCGAATTGCGAGTTTAGATCAAATATATACATTATTTTATACTAAATTGCAACCCCTTTCAAGACGTTAGCTGAGACATCCACTATACGTACCTTCACGAATTCGCCCAGACCATGATTACCACTAGCCAACGTCACCAGCTTGTTGTCATCGGTACGGCCATAAAGGATATCCGGCGAATGCTTGTTGCCTTTGTTTTCAATGAGAATTTCGTGACAATGGCTAATATACGCACGGTTTTTCTTTAAGGAAATCTCTTTCTGCAGTGCGTTTAAAGAGACGATACGTTCGGTCTTAATGGCCTCGAACACGTCGTCTTTGTATTGACGGGAGGCTATCGTGCCTTTACGCTGGGAATATTTAAAGGTAAATGCGGAATCGAATTCTACCTCCCGCATCAGACTCAATGTGTCCTCAAAGTCTGCGTCGGTTTCTGCGCAGAAGCCGACAATGACATCTGTTGAGAGCGCAACACCCGGGATGATACGCTGGATTTTAGCAACCAGCTCCAGAAAATCCTCGCGCGTGTAGGTGCGCCCCATTCGTTCAAGGATGCGATTGCTGCCGGATTGCACAGGTAGATGGATGTGCTTGCAGATCTTCGGATGACGAGCAATGACATTCAAGAGTTTTTCCGGGAAATCCTTGGGGTGCGGGGATGTAAACCGGATGCGTTCGATTGTCTCTACCCTGCTCACCTCCTCGATCAGATCAGCGAAATCATGCCCTTGATAATAGTAACTATTGACGTTCTGGCCTAAAAGGGTTACCTGCTTAAATCCTTCTTGACCCAGGCGCCTGACCTCGGCAACCACATTCTCCGGTGCACGGCTGCGCTCACGGCCGCGCGTGTAGGGCACCACGCAAAACGTACAAAAATTGTTGCACCCACGCATGACGGCTAACCATGCGTTGACACCCCCAGGACGCTCAGGATAAACGTCCGCGTACGTCTCAAATTCTGAAAGCCTCACATCGTAGGCCTTACGCCGCTTATCTCCTGTCCATTGTTTCTCGTCGTTTACGCATTGAGCAATCAACTCAGGGAGCCTCTTATACGAATCTGGTCCAGCAATAAAATCAATGTTGAGCCTACGGTTCTCCAAGAGGTCGGTGCGTAAATTGGTCGCCATACAACCCAAGACCCCGATCACAACCGACTTGCCCTGATGACAACGCCTGATCTCATGGATGCGGTTGTAGACTTTCTGATGCGCATGCTCTCGGATAGCACAGGTGTTCAAAAGCGCAATATCCGCTTCCTGTTCCTTGGCAACAAAGCTATAGCCTGCCTTTAGCAGAATGGAACGTACCAATTCGGTATCGTAGACATTCATTTGACAGCCGTAGGTCTCAACAAACACCCTCTTTTTATCGTATTGGATATCAATCATTTATGATTTGCGTCCTTTGAGAATTGTGTGGTCTTGCCAGGTCTGGAGGTAGACTTTTTTCTTATCTTGTTCCATTAATCTTCCTTCTTAACAGAGCCGGGAACCCCAAGAACGACAGTATTCCCTGGAGACTGTAATGCCCTTAATTGCATTAAGGCGGGATTGTCATCCAGCATTTTAGCGACATTGGCTAAGCTTCTTAGTGATGCAGTTTCACCCCGAGCTCGCTCTAATGCGGCCAGTCCTTCTTTTTGTGCTTCCACAACTTTCGCAAATATTTTCTTCAATTCTCCAGGAAACATGATGTCCTTAACCCCGATCAAGTGAATTTTTATTCCTAATTCCCCGACACTCTTTGATGTTATCTCCATGAGTTTTTGATTCAAAGTGGGTCGCTGTTCTAAAATTTCATCAATTTTTAACGATCCGATAATATCACGAAGTGCCAGTTGAACAGTCGCGTAGAACGCCTCTATATAATTCTCGATCTTGTTAACAGCCAAATTCGGATCAATAATTTCATATTTTGCCGTAACACTGACCTTTAGAGTCACGCTATCAGCGCTTAAAACCTCTTGGCCGGGAACAGAAATGACTTTCGGCCGGACATCAATTTTACTTATCGTTGTACTTCGCGAGAATATCCAATAACGGCCTGGCCCCAAAATCTCAACAAATTTGCCCTTACGATACTTTAGGCCCCTTTCAAATTCGAAAATTGTTGTGAAATACTTGGAAATCAAATAAAGTATTCCAATCCAGCCGACGATAATACCGATAATAATGATAAATATTGACATTGTGTCCTACTTAAAATATGTCCTGTCTTAAGGAAACCTCAGAATCGCAGCGGAGGTTTTTCACCTGCAAGACTGCTTTCCTGAAAAGCAGTTTCCTTAAGACAGAACGGTGGGGAGTTGAACCCTGTGGTCGCCAACGAGGGAGGGCTATTCGCCAGATAAAATAGCCGATGCCATTTCATCGCGCTGCCGACTCCCAATTTTTAATTTTAACGTCTTTTATTTGCTCTTGCCGATTGAATGCTAATTTTAGTTGAAATTAGATAAAAAACAGGCAGGGTTCTCCTAAAATAAAGGTGACCAAACCCTAAAACAAAGGAGGAACCATCTGCCTGCAGTACACAGATTAACAAAGAACCGAGGAAAAGCCAAGATAAAAGTTAGCAAAAGACGTCAGGCGGTTATGAGCAAAATTCTCGAGAGTTACAATAAGTCATCAAGCGTCAAAAAATCCAACGTCTCACAGCCTGTTCTTGTTGGAGATCGTTGGATATCGAAGCAACCAGAGGTCAAATCTTTATGAACCCTGTCAAATTTCAACTAAAGAATACATTGGCTCCTGTTTATTAGCAACCACTCATTTTGCCTATACATCTATATTCAATGCTGTTTTGAAGGACATTTGACTGTGCCGTAAGAACAAAACACACAACAATCCCCTTCTTTCGGTCTCAACCTTTCTCCACATTGAGTGCATTGATAGAAAAATTGGCAGGAAGCCATGGGCATGGCTTCTTCTTTTTCAAAACCACAGTGAGGACATCGGATAATGGATCTTATTTCCATGTTTTCTACTTGTTCTTTGAAGGAATAATTTATTTATTATAAATTGGAACAATGACACTTGGCATGGGAACCTTTTTTACTAATTCTCCAGCGCCCCTGCCTCTTTTAACTCATCACGAATCGCTTGATACCAAGCCCGGTAGCCTTCTCCAGTTAGATGAAGATAATCATCGGAATAATATTTTTTCTTATTATCTAAAAAAATTTCATCCACTTTTGTGCCATAAAGATCAACATAGTGGATTTCCGTATTTTTTTCCGCCTCGAGATAAATTTTTCTGACCGCTTTTGTCTTCAAAGAATAAAACCATTTGAGAGGCCACCAGAATATTGGCGCTGTTCCTATATCCCCGGAATGCAACACAACCACATCATCACCAATTTTCTCTGCTCTCTTAATAATTTCTTCCAAGCTACATTGAATTGATCTTAAAGAGGTAAAGCGCAATATGTCATTAGCTCCGGCTTGAATCACAACGAGATTATAGTGGTCAAACTGCTCCTTCTCGAGTTGTTTCAAGATATCCTTCAAACGATAACCATTCTGCGCACGGTTGATAATGTGGGCCGCAGGAAAGTCTTGCGCAAACCATCCTGCAACCGAAGTGCGGCCATCCCCTGATCCGGTCCCGACCGCCGTGCTATCTCCCAAAAATAGAATTCTGAATCGGGCCTGAGGCCGGATCTGCTCAAAAGATTTTTGATCGTAAGGAACCCGTCCAATATATAAAAACGAACATCCTTGAAAGAGCACTACCGGAAAAAGAAATAAAAAAAGAATGGCGGGAAGTCGGTTTTGACGTTTTTTAAGACTTTGTTACAAGACGTAAATTCCAGTGAAAAGAGTCAAGGCAAGCAGGATTCTCCCAAAATTTTGGGGGCCAGTTAAGGCACTGATAAATGATATTATGAAACAAATTTGCGTGCAAATTCCAAGGCATCGTCGACCGTATTATAAAAAGACCCTTCACCAACTTTTTCTACAAATTCCATCTTTCTTAGCATGATAAAACGAAGAGCTAGGAACAACTTACAACAGATTTCATCAAATAGTTATGCGTGCCTTGCGCAGCGGCGCGGCCCTCGTGGATAGCCCAAACGACAAGCGATTGCCCACGGGTCATGTCGCCCGCGGTAAAAATTCCCGGGATACTTGTCATCTTATTCTTATCTGCCTTCACATTCCCGCGGTGATCCAATTCCACACCCAGTTCTTCAATCATTCCATTCTTAACCGGTCCCAGAAAGCCCAAGGCCAGAAGCAATAAATCGACCTCTAGTTCAAATTGTGAACCAGCGATTTCTTGCATGGGACTACGTCCCGTCACAGGATCCTTGGGACCAAAGGCCAAGCGCACCGCATGTAGTTTCTTTAATTGGCCATTTTCTCCAGTCAATTTCTTGGTCATGATCGCGTAATCACGCTGGACACCCTCCTCATGGGAGGTGGAGGTCCTCTCGATCAAGGCCCAGTTCGGCCACGGGTTATCTTGGCTACGTTCCTTGGGTGGGCGTGGCAACAACTCGAAATTCACCACCGAGAAGGCCCCCTGCCGATTAGCCGTGCCGATGCAATCTGAGCCCGTATCACCGCCTCCCAGGACAATGACTTTTTTGCCTTTAGCTGTCACCCAAGCCCCAGGAGAAACCTTGTGGCCATTATTAATCCGATTTTGCTGAGTCAAATAATCCATGGCAAAATAAACCCCTTGAAGATCTCTTCCTTCAACAGGCAAGTCTCTGGGGCTTTCAGCCCCGCCGCACAGGACAATGGAATCAAATTTTGCGCGCAACTCTTTGGCGGAAATATCCACGCCAACATGGACCTTGGTCTTGAAGACAACACCTTCAGCCTCCATGCGCTTCAGGCGCCGCTCGACAACCCACTTCTCTAATTTAAAATCCGGAATCCCTAAGACGAGTAATCCACCACAAACCTCGTTTTTTTCGTAAACAGTCACGCGGTGACCCAATTTATTCAACTGATCAGCGCAGGCCAGTCCTGCTGGGCCAGAGCCTATAACGGCAACAGTCTTTCTCGTCCTCTGTTTGGGTGGCTGAGGCTCAACCCACCCTTCTTGATAGGCCTTCTCAATAATGGAGACTTCAATATTTTTTATCGTAACCGGCGGGGCGTTAATCCCCAAGACGCAGGAATTCTCACAGGGCGCCGGACAAATACGGCCGGTAAACTCAGGAAAATTGTTGGTCTTGTGCAGACGGTCAATCGCCTCCCGCCAGCGATCACGAAAGACTAGATCGTTCCAATCGGGGATAATATTGCCGATGGGACAGCCTTCCTGGCAAAAGGGGACGCCGCAATCCATGCATCGAGCGCCCTGATTTCTTAAATTCTCCTCGGGCATTGGCTCATAAAATTCCTTCCAATGTTTGAGACGCTCTACAATGGACTGTTTGTGAAGATCTTCTCTGCTGTATTTGATAAAACCAGTAACGTCACCCATTAACTTTTCCTCGTCCATCGTTAGTCACGATGGGCACAACATATTGCCTCCACTGATCACTGGAACTCAATTTCCATCCTTGGAAGCAACTGTGCTGGAAACTAACTCTGTCTCGTTAGGGAGGGCAGCAGCCTCGGCGGCCTGCTCAATGACGCGCCGATAATCGATCGGATAGACCTTGACGAACTGCGGCACGGCCTTCGCCCAATTGTCCAGGATGTGTCTGGCAACGGAACTGTCCGTGTATTGGGCATGATGCGTGATGAGTGTCTTGAGCTCCGCAATATCTTCCGTGCGCTCGACACAGAAGAGCTCCACCATCCCCGTGTTACAGCGCTTTGCGAACTGACCATCCGCGTCCCACACATAAGCGATCCCCCCACTCATCCCAGCGGCGAAATTGCGGCCCGTGCGCCCCAGGATAACGGCGCGGCCACCAGTCATGTACTCACAACCATGATCCCCCACACCCTCGACGACCGCATGGGCGCCGCTATTACGCACACAGAAGCGTTCCCCGGCAATGCCGCGAAAATACGCCTGACCGCACACGGCGCCATATAGAACAACATTCCCGATCAAGATATTTTCTTCAGGGACAAAGACCGATTTCAAAGGAGGATACACTATCAGCTTACCGCCAGAGAGACCCTTGCCGGCGTAGTCGTTGGTGTCGCCTTCCAACCTAAAAGTAATCCCACGAGCCAAAAATGCAGCAAAACTCTGCCCTGCAGAACCCGCAAATTGAATCTGAATCGTGTCCTCTGGTAGTCCAGTCAGACCATATTTACGGGCGATCGTAGAGCTCAACATTGTTCCCACGGTACGGTTAGTATTTTGAATCGAATAACTTAACCGAAGGGGAGTTTTGTGGTCAATGGCCGTACGGCAGTCAGCAATAAGACGATTATCCAAGGCCCTCTCTAGACCATGGTCCTGGCGATCAACGTGACGGATCGCAATGTGGGCGGGCACATCCGGCTTATGCAAGATATTGGTGAGATCAATCCCCTGGACTTTCCAACGGTCGATCAGTTCTTTGGTTTCCAACATATCGACACGGCCGATCATGTCTTCAAACTTACGGAATCCCAATTCAGCCATGATCTCTCGTATCTCTTGGGCAACAAAAGCAAAGAAATTAACTACATGTTCAGGCGTACCAGTAAATTGTTTGCGCAGTTCCTTGTCCTGAGTCGCTATCCCGACCGAACAGGTGTTTAAATGGCATTTGCGCAGCAAGATGCATCCCACGGAAATTAACGCAATCGTCGAGAACCCAAATTCATCGGCACCGAGCATCGCAGCAATGACCACATCCCGGCCGGTCTTAAGCTGTCCATCGGTCTGCACGCGGATACGCCCACGCAGATCATTCATGACCAAGACCTGCTGGGTCTCGGCAATACCCAGCTCCATAGGAAGCCCAGCGTGTTTAATAGATGTCTGGGGAGAGGCGCCGGTCCCGCCTTCGAAGCCGCTAATTAAGACATGGTCGGACTTTCCCTTGGACACGCCAGCGGCAATCGTCCCCACACCGATCTCAGAAACAAGTTTCACGCTAACATCTCCCTGTGGGTTGGCGTTCTTCAGGTCATGGATAAGCTGCGCCAGATCCTCAATGGAATAAATGTCGTGGTGTGGTGGTGGTGAGATCAGCCCCACGCCTGGGGTCGTATGGCGGGTGGTGGCAATTTCTCGGCTGACCTTGTGTCCAGGGAGCTGTCCCCCTTCGCCGGGCTTGGCCCCTTGCGCCATCTTGATCTGCATCTGGTCAGAATTAACCAGATATTCAATCGTCACCCCAAAACGGCCCTGCGCGACCTGCTTGATACGGCTGCGTCGCCAGTCGCCGTTGGGATCCTTTTGATACCGTTCTGCATCCTCTCCTCCTTCGCCCGTATTGGAAAATCCCCCCATGCGATTCATGGCAATAGCTAGTGTCTCATGCGCCTCTTTAGAGATCGAGCCATAACTCATGGCACCGGTCGCAAAACGTTTGACAATCATGGAGGCCGGTTCCACCTGGTCTAAGGGAATCGGATCTCCTTTCTTAAAGGCCAAAAGTCCACGGATCGTGGCCAGATTCGTTTCGTGGTTGTTGATCAGTTTGGCAAACCGTTGATAGAGATCGTATTTATTGCTACGCACCGCATGTTGGAGCATGGCAATCGTCTCAGGGTTAAGCTGATGGTGCTCGCCATCTTTACGCCAATAGTAATCACCGCCCTCTTCAAGCATGGGGCTATAGATGCCTCCCTCTGGATACGCGGTATTATGTCGATGGATCGCCTCCTTAGCTATGGTCTCGATGGCGATACCGCCGATGCGCGATGGGGTTGCCGTAAAATACTTTTCAACTAATTCTTCGCCAAGCCCCACGGCCTCAAAGATCTGTGCCCCGCAATACGATTGGATAGTGGAAATCCCCATCTTGGAGATAATCTTAAAAAGCCCTTTGCGGGTCGCCTTCATGAAATTCTTATGCGCATGTTCGCTGTCGAGGTCTTCCGGGTAAACCCTATCGCGGATTTCATATTCAATGGTCTCAAAGGCGAGATAGGGATTGATGGCATTGGCCCCATAGCCGATAAGCACAGCAAAATGATGCATCTCGCGGGCCTCCCCCGTCTCCAAGACAAGGCCTACCTTCGTGCGGGTACCGCGCCGGATCAAATGATGGTGTAGCCCCGAACAGGCCAAAAGAGATGGGATAGGGACGTTCTCTTGATCCACATCGCGGTCAGATAAAATCAAGATTGTATACCCTTTGGCGATCGCCTCATCGGCTTGATGAAACAATGCCTCCATGGCTGGCTCCAGGCCTTGAGGTCCAAGGGCTGCATCAAAGACAATCGACAATGTCGCGGCCTTAAGACTGCCGATATTCACGTGACGGATTTTCTCCAGCTCTTTATTGGTTAAAATAGGCCGGTCAAGGTACAGGCGATGGCAATGCGCTGGTGTTTCGTCCAAGAGATTTGCTTCGCTGCCCAGTATTACAGACTCATCCATGATTACCTCTTCGCGAATAGAATCGATCGGTGGATTAGTGACCTGGGCAAAGAGTTGCTTAAAATAATTAAACAAGGACTGCGGCCGCGCTGAAAGGACGGCCAGCGGCGTGTCCGTCCCCATCGAGCCGGTTGCCTCCAGCCCTGTCACTGCCATCGGCTGTAAGATAATCTTTAAATCTTCCAAGGTGTATCCGAAAACCTTCTGACGCTCGAGCAAGGTCTTTACATTCAATCCATGCACTTTCTTGGGTTCTGGCAGATCCTCAAGCAAGACAAGATTTTCTTTAAGCCACCGGCCGTAAGGCTGACGGGTGGCGTAGTCATGCTTAATTTCTTCATCATCGATAATCCGACCATCGTGGGTATCAATCAAAAATATCTTGCCCGGCTGCAGGCGCCATTTTTTCAGGATCTTGTCTGCTGCCACAGGAAGCACCCCTGTCTCAGAGGCCATAATCACCAAATCATCCTTGGTCAACCAATAGCGCGAGGGCCGCAGGCCATTGCGATCCAGGACCGCGCCGATATAACGCCCATCGGTAAATGTCATCGAGGCCGGGCCGTCCCAGGGCTCCATCAGGCAGGAATGATATTTATAAAAATCCTTTTTCTCCTGGGACATGCTTTCGTGGCCGTTCCAGGCCTCGGGGATCATCATCATAATGGTATGCGCCGGCGACCGACCCGCAAGGACGAGCATCTCAAAGACATTGTCAAAGGTTGCCGAATCGCTGCCATGCGGGATAACGATGGGCAAAATCTTTTTAAGGTCGCAGCCAAAGGCCTCGCTGGCGAACTGCCTTTCTCGCGCATGCATCCAATTGATGTTGCCGCGCAGCGTGTTGATCTCGCCATTATGCGCAAGCATGCGGTATGGATGGGCGAGTGCCCATGTCGGGAATGTGTTGGTGCTGTACCGCGAATGCACCATGGCCAAGGCCGACGTCATATCGACATCACCTAAATCTGAATAAAAACGATCCAGCTGTTCGGCCATCAATTGACCTTTGTACACAAGCGTCTTGCTAGAAAGGCTGCAAAAATAATAAAAACTCCGTTGATTAAGGACAGAGGCCTGGACGGTATTGTAGAGGCGCTGGCGGATCACGTAAAGCTTGCGCTCAAAGGCGTCACCGGATGGTATATGTTTCCCGCGCCCGATGAATAGCTGTTTAAAACTAGGCATGACCGACCGGGCGATCTTACCTATCTTAGTTGGATCATGAGGCACGGCGCGCCATCCTAAAAATTTCTGGCCCTCCTCATGGATGATGTGTTCGGTCCATTCCTCGATGGTATTACAATCTTGGAGGCTGGTCGGCAAAAACACCATTCCAGCACCATAATCACCTGCTGGTGGTAAGTCAATATGCAGTTCCTTGCACTTTTTACGCAAAAACGCATCTGGCATCTGGATGGTGATCCCAGCACCATCGCCTGTTTCCGGGTCGCAACCACAGGCCCCGCGGTGGGTCAGATTCTCCAGGACCTGAATTCCGTTGCGGATGATGGCGTGGGATTTTTGTCCCTTCAGATGAGCCACAAACCCCACCCCACAGGCATCATGCTCAAAGCGCGGGTCGTATAATCCTTTTTTAGACATAAATGGTTCACGTTGCTCGAGCTTCATAGCGTTCTCATTGTACCCACTTTCAATAAAAATTCAATCTAAAATCTTGTAGATTCTGCCGTAGATCCGCCGTAACTATAGTGGATAATATTTCCTAACGTCCGTCAATTTCCCTTCAATTGCGGCGGCGGCGGCCATGATGGGACTCATTAGGTGTGTGCGACCGCCCGGGCCCTGGCGGCCTTCGAAGTTGCGGTTACTGGAAGAGGCGCAGCGCTCGCCAGATTTAAGCTGATCGTCATTCATCCCCAAACACATTGAGCAACCCGCATAGCGCCACTCGAATCCGGCATCTTTAAAAATCTTGTCCAGCCCTTCCTGTTCAGCCTGGCGGCGGATTCTCTCCGAGGCAGGGACAACAATGACCTGAATACCTTTATGGACCTTTCTTCCCTTGACCACCCGCGCCGCATCGCGCAGATCCTCGATACGACCATTGGTACAAGAGCCCAAGAAGACTTTGTCAATTTTGATAGCTGTCATCAACGTCCCGGGTTCTAAATCCATGTAGTGCAGGGCATGCCGGGCGGCCGCACGCGCCACGGGATCGCTAAAACTATCTGGGTCAGGAACTGTGTCTTCAATAGACGCCACTTGTCCGGGACTCGTGCCCCAGGTAACTTGGGGCTTCAAGGTATTGGCGTCAAGCGAAACGACCGCGTCAAACTTGACCCCTGCGTCACTAGGCAGGCTCTTCCAGTAAGAGAGCGCCCGTTCCCACAACGCACCTTTCGGGGCATATTCGCGGCCTTTCAGATAGGCAAAGGTCTTTTCATCAGGGGCAATCATCCCCGCGCGGGCCCCTGCCTCGATACTCATGTTGCAGATGGTCATACGGCCTTCCAGAGAAAGATCGCGGATCGCGCTTCCTGCATATTCCACCACATAACCCGTCGCGCCGCTGGTACCAATCTTTCCAATAATCGCAAGGATAATATCTTTGGAGGTGACCCCTGGCTGCAACGTCCCGTCGATTTCAATGAGCATGGTCTTGGCCTTATTTTGCTGCAACGTCTGAGTTGCCAGGACATGTTCAACCTCGGATGTGCCAATGCCAAAGGCCAAGGCCCCAAAGGCCCCATGAGTTGAGGTATGGGAATCACCGCAAACGATGGTCATGCCCGGCTGAGTGATCCCTAATTCCGGGCCAATGGCGTGGACAATACCCTGTTTCTCATCAGAAAAATTATACAACCTGACACCAAACTGCCGACAATTCTTTTCTAGGGTTTCCATCTGGATACGGGATGTCTTCTCTACCAGCGACCAGTCCTTGGTACGTGTCGAGACATTATGATCTACCGTGGCAAATGTCTTTTCCGGGTGAGCCACACCCCTTGCGGTTGTCCTGAGGGCTTCAAAGGCCTGCGGACTCGTTACCTCGTGGATGAGATGACGGTCCACATACATGATGGCCGTGTCCCCATGCGACGCTCGCACCTCGTGGGCCTCCCAAATTTTTTCGTACATTGTCTTGGACATCGTATATTTGATTCTAACTTAATCGAAATAGGTTGTCAATTACCCAGAGAGGAGGATATCTCCTTGAGCACCTTGATGACCTGGTCGATCTCATCTTTGGTATTATAAACGTGTGGGGAGATGCGGATATTACCTTTCCATAAAGCGGGATAGATACCCCGCGATAAAATTCCCTCATAGATCTGCGTATTTTTGTTACGGTCAATGTGCGAGAAGACAACCAGACTCGAACGCCTATTGCCTTTCTCAGGACTAATCAGGATATAACCCAAACCCTTTAACCCTGCAATCAGATGGTCAATCAGCTGGTCGTGGTAGGCGCGCACATCTTCCAGACCAGCATCCAACCAGTAGTCAATGGCTGCCCCCAGCGGTATATGGTCAAAAAAATCCGCTGTACCAAAGACATCAAATCGGCGAGCGTCTTTAGTCTCCTTGAGTCTTAAGGGACCCTGTTCTTGAAGCTCCTTGCGGGAGAGCATAGAAACCCAATAAGCCTGGTTTAATTCAAGCTGATCACGTAGCGACGGCTTGATCCAACAAAATCCCGTGCCGTAGGGTCCACAAAGCCATTTGTAACCAGCACACACAACGGCATCGGTATTGTAGCGTGCAATATCACAAGGCATTGTCCCTAGTGATTGGGAAAGGTTCAGGACAAAGATAATATTGTTCTTACGGCAGATGCGGCCAAATTCCTGCACATCGAGCATGATACCGGTAAAGGTATGCACGTGAGACAAGCACAACAACCTTGTCTTGGGGCTAAGGTGCGTCAAGACTTCCTCAGGCTCGAGTACCTTGCCTTTGGGCTTGATCTGACGCACGACCACTCCTTTTTTCTCCAGGGCAAGCCAGGGCAGGATATTGGTGGGGAAATCATTTTCCATCAGAAGTATTTCATCACCCTCTCTCCATAAAATGCCGTTAGCCAAGATATGTAGTCCGTAACTGGCGCTGTTGCCTAGGATCACGTCGCCCTCATTGGTTGCCATCAACCGGCCGATACTGCCCTTGAGACCGCTTGATGCCATAACAAATTTTGCAGCATCCAGAAGGTAGGGTTTCTGTTTCCATTCGACTGCCTTAGCCAGGGCCTTGCCAGCAACGAGCGGCAGCGGGCCTTCGCTCGCAGCATTGAGCCATATCCTTCCTTCAAACGACGCAAAGTCCTTGCGGTAATCCGTTTTAAACATACATCTTGTCCTGATTTATTTGCGTCAATTCAAAAATATAAACCAATGCTAGTCCCAAGAGGCCGCTTACGGCATTCAACAGGACATCGCAGGTCTGATAATAACGGTTTGGCACAATGGCTTGAATGCATTCGTCTATCCAACCAAAAAATATTGTCAGCAAAAAGGCAGTAACATAAACGTGTGGTGTCCTCCGAAGGGTCCAAGACCGCAAGCCCGCGGGACGCAATCCCGACCGGAGGCCCTCGTCTTGAGATGGAGATCCATCATTTAAAGATGAAGTTATCCTGCCAGCGGGGAAATCCACGCGCAGGGCCCGAAAGATTAAATAGGCCAAAAATCCATATTCGACAAAATGAATTTTTTCCTCAGGTACGGTGAGGCTCCCCAGCCCATACGCATAACAGGATATCACAAGAATCAATAAAACATAGTGGTGAATTTGTAAAATTCTCTGGCGCCGGCGCCAGAGAACCGTCAAGATACCCGCCAGAAGAACAATGAGCCCGACATTTACCACCTGCACAAACGGTGTTGTCTTCTTCAAAAACTCACATAGGGGCCGCACACTATACAGGGTGGAATAAATGAGGGCGACCCACCCGATTGCCTGTGCCCAGTATCGTACTCTCAATTGTTGGCGGTCCATGGTGAGACTTTCAGGCTATGACCATTACTTTCTATCATAACGGTCCCATCACGATCGGTACGATAAATGGTACCACCCAACTGCTCCAATCTCTCTTCATGCGGGGTTCCCCAAGGGTTGGGGCCGGTGGATACAATAAATATTTTCCCTTGAAAGGCCTCGATGAACTCATCGCTTAAGGGCCCACCATGGTGAGGAATCTGAACGCAGTCCGCCTGCCGGATTTCTGGAAATAGCCTTAACAACTCCTTTTGCCGCTGCATCCCGACATCGGACAAAAAAAGGACAGATGTCTTCCCATACTTTATCCACAACACGATCGCGTCATCATTTGGACTTCCAGATAGATCGGGCGGATTTAAAACGTCTAGTGTAACAATGCTAAGGTCTTTGATGCTTTGTGTGCGTCTTAAAATAGCGGTAGGAATTTTCTTATGCTGGAGATCGTTCAAAAGCGAGGCGTATCCTTCCTGAGCATTGGAGTCGCCATTATGCAATAGACGACCGATCGGCATCTGGAGGGCGACTTCTCGAAGTCCTCCAAAATGATTTTCATGAGGATGGGTGATGATAGCCGTATGGATGTTATGGATGTCTTTTGCCTTCAGAAAGGCGATCAAACGAGAGGCATGTTTGGCGCTGCCGGCGTCAAGCAATAGACCCCCTGCCAGAAAGGGAAGTTCCATAAAGATCGCATCGCCATATCGCACGTCTACGAAATAAATCCGCCAAGGCCTTGTCTTATGGGGAGCAGCATAAGCCAAGAGGAGATGAGTAGCGATCATCCAGCCGATGAATAAACAACACCCTAACCTACTTTTGCATCGCCACCGGATCAATAGTATTATTGTCCTAAAAACACATAATTGCTATTGCTTTTAACTGGGCTCCCATTACAATGAGAATGGAGGGTATATGTTCTACCAAAATTTTATTTCCAAAATTCGCTATTGGGACAACATCACGGCCAAATGGCTCATGCGCCATTTCTACTTCACGTTCTTCCAAATTGTCCTGGTCGTGATTTTCCTCGTTTGGTTCGTGAATATGTTTAAGGTGGTCGATGTGAACTACCAGGTCTCCAACGATTCACCCATCCTGGAGCGGATTATGACCGCGCAGTCGCTCAACATCATGATCCTGGCCTTCCTTGCCATTTTAAATTGTTTTTGGATACTGTTTGTTCTTAGCACCACCCAGCGCATCAACAGCCTGCTCAAGGATATCAGCTACCACTTAAACCGCCTGTCTCACAAAAATAAATAAACTCCCCCTTTTCGCAATTACTTGGTCTTTTATACTGCTCGCTTAGAAATATTCGTAGTACAGCTCCTGCAGTCGGTTGCTGATGTTCTTAGTCCAGTTGTCGCTGGATGATCTTATGGCATACCGCACGCCCTGCTTAAACCCCTTTTTGGCCAATCCAACAACGGCGGAAAAGACAGCCGTATTCATTGCACCGGTGGCGCAGTGAATATTCATCGAAGCAAGTCGCGCAGGTCGGTTCACGGCCTGACCAATGCGCTCAATGAGGCCAGTCAATAATGCCCCCCCGCCAATCATGATGATGTCTGGGCAATCCAGTGTCTCCATGCCAGCCAAGGCCTCTCGAACATACTCCAAAAAACGCTGGACCTGTGGCTCCATAGAACTACAAATATCTTTGTGTCTGACGGGCCTATAAGCGCTCTCTTTTTTAACAAGAATCTCTTCATCGTGGGTCCTGTCGGTCGATAAGGTCGAGGCATGCGACTTCTTGATTTCTTCAGCGAGATCAAATGATAGATTTAACTGCTGGGCAATACTCTGCGTAAAATGATCACCACCCATGGGAATCTTCTTAAAACCTTTGAGTGTATCGTCTTTAAAAATAAGAAGATCCGTCACCTGAGACCCAATATCCATCATAATCCGCCCCTGGGCACGTTCACTGGCGTTAAGGGCGATCTCACCGGCCGCATAGCTATTAAAAAAGACATGAGGGACATCATAGCCTGCCTGATGGACCGCCCGGACAATATTGCGCACACGATTGGCATTAGCAAGTATGATCAAGGAATGCACACCAAGTTTGCGACCATAAAGACCGCTGGGGTCCATGGCCCGATTAGCGCCATCGATAGTGTAATATTGCGGCAGATCATGAAGGACTTCCTCATCTATCTGAATGTTCAGGGCGCGTGCTTGATCGACCACCTTCTTCATGTCTCGATGCGTAATGATCTTATTAGCAGAACGATCTACCAACGGAATAACGGCATCAGCCTCCCGCACCTCAACTAAATCACAGCCGACTCCTAGATAGACTTCTTTAAGTTTGACCTTTACCTTACGCAACAATGTCTGAACGCTGGCATGAATGCCATCAGCAAGTTCACCCAAATCGCTCACGGCGCCATTGGAAAAACCCAATGTCTTATGTCCGTCACTGCCTAACAACTCGATCTCTCGATCTAAGACGCTCTCTCCTAGACCAAGGACCGCCTGAGACAAGCGAGCCTTAGGCCACCAAGAGGAATCCTTAACCTTGACGATTCCCACCTTGATTTCCTTATTCCCCACATCCAATCCGCAATAATATTTTTCTCTTACAATGGCCATGATATCTCTGTTAAGCTATTTTGTGCCCAGGATAGGCTCCTTGAATCTAAGATCTATATATTTTACATTCTCTCTGGTAAGCTGATTTTCGGATAAAACCAACGCCAATAGGTCCATTTTCCGACCAATATCATTTTTATCAACAATGATCTTCAGATTATTGGAGAGATAAAAGACAATGTCCCACCGATTGGCCACATCTACTTTAGTCAAATGATACGGAAGGTGGTGGGTATTATTGTCTTCAAATTCTTTGATAATGTTCAAGGCGGCAAGGGTGTCTTCGCCCCCCAAAGATACCCCAGGGGTAATTCTCTTATGATGCGTGACACCTAGGATTAAGGGCAACTGCTTGTCCACAGGCGACCCAACCGAGAGGATGACCCCCTGGTCATCGATAAGGACGGTCCCGGCTTGGATGGAGGCCTGCGCGAAGGCGAGACGCTTTTTTGCCACAATTAAAATCCTGCTGGGAAATTTCTTGATGATCTTGATCTGGGAGATCTGAGGATATTGGGTCCGCAGATCTTGCTCTAGCCGTTTAAGGTCAACAGTAAAAACACTCTTACCCTTTAAAACGTTCAAATGGCGCTTATCGATAAAAGATAGCGCCCGATCGATTTCAATCGTTTTAATTCTGAAATAAGGCGACTCAAACAAGACCTCCACTGCCTTTTGGGCGGTAAAGACCAATGCGCTGATGACCAAAATAACGATGATGATATGCTGAAATCCCCGCTTCTTCCATAGCGCCCAGAAAGAACCACGGGCATTAGAAAACGTATTTGATCTTCTTTTTTTTATCATACGCCAATCCTGCCAGCCGCAGGCATAGATGGTCAAAATCAATGCCAATGGCCTGGGCTGCTTTCGGCAATAAGCTGGTGGATGTAAATCCGGGAATCGTATTGACTTCCAAGACATAGGGAACACCATCATCCGCTAGGATAAAATCCACTCGCGAAAAATCCATACATCCCAGGACCTGGTGCGCCCGTAGCGCCATCTGACTAACCATGGCCGCAATCGCCGGCAATAACGGTGCCGGGATGATGTAATCGCTTCTGCCTAAGCTATATTTCGACGTGAAATCGAAGAATTCCCCCTGGGGACGGATTTCAATAACGGGAAGCGCCTCTCTATCTAAGACACCAACGGTCAGTTCTTTGCCCTGGATATATTGCTCGACCAAGATCTTGTCGTCGTATTCCCCTGCCTCGCGCACGGCCCCCGCGAGGCCTTCTGGCGCGCGCACCAGACTGATACCAATGCTGGAACCCTGCCTGGCAGGCTTGACGACAACTGGAAAAAAATCTATTTCTCGGATAACGCGGGCATGACGCGCTGTATCCTTCATAGACAGGCTGATATGGTCGGGAACCATGATCCCACTTTTCTGGAATAAGTCCTGAGTTAATACCTTGTCGATAGCGATTCGACTGGACACAACACCGGAACCCGTGTACACCACGTTAAGCTCCTCGAGGACGGACTGAATGGTGCCATCTTCGCCCAGGCGCCCGTGTAGCGCAATAAACGCCAGATCCAATGACCGCTGCCGAATATAGGATAATATATTTTCTCGATCTTGTTCAACGATATCGAGCGCAATCACATCGCAGCCTTGCCTACGCAGGGCTTCAGTGATCGCATGGCCTGATTTTAGAGAGATTTCCCGTTCGGAAGAATATCCCCCCATCAGGACACCGATACGACCGAATTGTTTGACTTCATTGTTCATTGCTTAATGGCCCCGCTCCCTATCTCTCGTGTCGTCAACGACCGCGCCATTTCATCGGCCAAATAAGTAATATCGCCGGCGCCCATCATCATGATTAAATCCCCCGGCCTGGCCATGTCTAAGACATGACGGACAACCATTTCTTTTTTTAGATAAACGACAGGGGCCGATACCTGCGAGGCGATGTCTTCTTTTAATCGTTCGGATGTAATTCCTGCGATAGGCAATTCGCTGGCCGCGTAAATATCCGTGAGGATTATATAATCGCTATCCCTAAAACTTGCTGCCATCTCCTCCCAAAGATATTTCACGCGCGTGTATCGATGCGGCTGGAAGACCGTGACCAGACGCTTACGACCGATGTGCCTGGCGGCCGTCAATGTCGAGCGTATCTCGGTTGGGTGATGGGCGTAATCATCCACAATCCAAATGTCAACGGCGGTACTTTTAATCTGAAAACGTCGCTTTGCCCCCGCATAATTGGCTAAACTCCGGCGAATTACCTCCGGCGCAATGCCTAGGTGTGTGCCCAGCGCAATAGAGGCCATAGCGTTGGCGATATTGTGCGTCCCAGGAATACGTAAATGAACTTTCCCCCAAGGCTGGCCTTCGATCCAGCAATCAAAATCGACACAACAATGATTGAACCGGATGTCTTTGGCCACAGTATCATTTTTTAATCCGAATCCATAAGTATGGACCGGACAAGGGCTCTCACACAAAAGATCAGACAAACGACTATCGTCCCCGCAAGCAATCAACAAACCATTGGCTTTAGTGCGACGGATAAAATCGCGGTAACTAGCTAAGATATTGTCCCAGTTATGAAAATAATCCACATGTTCAAAATCAATATTGGTAATAACCGAATATTGTGGTGAAAACCTCAGAAACGATCCGTCGCTTTCATCGACCTCAGCGACAAAATAAGTGCCCTGCCCCAGACTGGCCTGGTAGCCTAAGGCGTCCAACACATCGCGCTGGACAATCCCGCCAATAGCCGTTGTTGGCTGCAGACCCGCTTGGATCAGCATATTAGAAATCATGGAGGTCGTTGTCGTCTTGCCGTGGGCCCCGGCGACCGTAATCCCGATATGCCCTTCCATCAGTCCCGCCAATAGCTCCGCTCGCTGCAGGGCAGGAATGCCTTGCTGCCGGGCTGAGCGCAATTCAACATTATCAGGGCCAATGGCCGAAGAAAAAACGACGTAATCTGCTCCAGTAATGTTCGCGGCACAATGACCAATCGCGATATGTGCTCCCCGCCATTTAAGCTCTGCAACCATCTGGTTATCATAGAGGTCGGATCCCGAGACCTGATACCCTTTCTTCAAAAGAAGGGTAGCGAGTGTCCCCATGCCAATGCCGCCGATACCAATCAAATGATAATGTTTATTCATCGCCCGAGATAAGCGACCCACGCCTTATTCAACTGTTGAATATCCTTGAAATTAATGTAAACAGAATGAACCGCCCATTCGAACTGAGTGTTATTTTGTAATTTGCGACACAGCATGACGAAACGCTGCCTTCCCCATGTGTTGATCAAATAATTGATGACGCTCGCTGATTCGGCATAGATAAGCTTGATAACCTTGAGATCCATTTTATCAGATAGCTGGATCTGGGCCATTTCTTCTAGCGACAGGAATGTCCCATCTTTTAATGCCTGACGCACGATGTCATCTGCGCCCCAGCGTCTCGCCTTCTCCTGGTACATCGCGATGCCCTCCTCAAACCAGACCGGCACCTTAGCCTTGAGCCCTACAAATTCCCGGAAGATAATATGAGCTAATTCGTGCGGTAAGGTTGAGTCGAAGAATCCATGGGCGGCAGGGAAGCTGCGAATAATCTTGGCGCTACTGTAAGTAACCCCATCGGCCCAATGGAGCTCACCGGATTTCTGAAAATCTTCAGCATTATCAAAAATATAAATCTTGGCCCGTTTGTCCCAGCTCCAACTTTTATAACGGGTAAACCCCATATCACTAGCGATTTTGCTGTAGTAATATTCAGCCATTTCCTCAACATTATCAATAAAAGCCGCTGGTGCCTGATTGTAATAAATGATAAAATGCGTAGACTTACGCTCCTTCCAATTCTCGGTGGCCCAAGTCTCGCCATTTAACGCCAACGACAGGCATGCCATCAATACAAAAATTCTTAAATACATCGTTTCAATCCCATAATTGCCTGTGCCAGCTGAGAGGACGCATCATGGCCCAGGATCTCGTTAAAATGTTGGTCCCATTGCTCCAGCCCTGGGGGCTTGGCCAGCATTTCCTTAATTGCATCCAAAAGCCATTCATGGCAGAAATTTCTTTCCTCGATAAAACGTCCCACTCCTGCTTGTGTAAGCACCTGCGCATTATACCGCTGATGACCAAACGCGTATGGATACGGAATTAGAATCGAGGGTCTGCGAAAATGAATCAACTCCGTTACGCTAACGGCACCGGCACGCCCAATCACGATATCCGCTAAAGGGTAAATGTGTTCCATCTTATCAAAAAAATCAAATAAGGCAAATGGTATGGCCAATGTCGCGTACTGATTTTTTAATGTCCCATAATCGGATTTTCCGCACAGATGAATGACCTGGATGTCCACTTTCTTTTTTAATTCTCTTACTGTCTGAACAAAGACTTCGTTGATCCGGTGACTACCTTGACTACCCCCTAGAACGACAATCGTTTTCTTCTCTTTTTCCAAATGAAATTTCTGCAATAGGGCGCTATGGTCAACCGCGACCGATGGGACATGCGAAGGACATCCCGTAAAAATAATCTTACGCTGATTATTAAAAAACTTCCTACTTTGGGGAAAACTGATGGTGATGCGCTCCACCCACCTGGACAAAATGCTATTTGCCCGGCCAGGTATGACATTCTGCTCGTGAATAAGCGTGGGTCGGCCAGAACAAATCCCCGCAAGGACAACCGGAAAAGCGCCGTAGCCACCAAAGCCCGCCACGGCATCAACATTATATTTCTTCAATAATCCCAAGGATACCCACGTCGCCCTCATCAATAAAAATAGTGCATGCGCCAGCCGATGCGGCCGGTACAGCTCCAAACCGCGCACCCTTAGCTCATCGTACAAAAACCCAGCGTCCTCAATAGATTTCTTCCATAAATTAAAGGCCCCCAAAAATCGAATGCTGCATTGATGCCGGCGCAACTCATCGGCCACCCGCAGCGCCGGGATGATGTGTCCTCCTGAACCGCCTGTGGCGATGACAATATTCATCGATCGTGCACGCGTGAAATATTCAATAAGAACCCTACGGCCATCATGTTAAAAACTAATGCTGATCCACCATAGCTTACAAAAGGAAGCGGCAGTCCTTTGGTAGGTATTGCCCCAATGCTTACCCCGATATTAACCACGGTCTGCAACCCGAGCATGGCTACGATCCCTATCGCAAGATAATGACCAAAGGGATCTGTCACGCGTGAGGCCAACCGCGCCCCCTGCCAGATAAAAATGATATATAAAATAATAAACCCCAGCGTCCCTGCCAACCCCAATTCTTCGCCGATAATGGAAAAAATAAAATCCGTGTGAGCTGCCGGTAGATAAAAAAGTTTCTGGACGCTCTGACCTAACCCTACTCCAAAAAGACCTCCTGAACCCAGGGCGATCTGCGATTGCGTCAATTGAAATCCGATGCCCTGACTGTCTTGCCACGGATCGAGAAAGGCAAGGATACGCGCTAAACGGTACGGCACGCGGACAATCAAAAAATAAACTAAAGGCAGCGCCAACGCCCCCAGGGCCATGATATGGGCAGGCCTTGCCCCAGCGACAAACAACATAAGAATAGTAATGCTTGCCAAAAGCACACTGCTGCCCAAATCTGGCTGTTTAACGATCAACAAGCACATGGCCCCCAAGATTAAGATCGGCGGTAAGAATCCATCCCAAAAATGACTTGCCCGATGTGGTTTTCGTGCCAGAAAATCTGCCAGATAAATTATCAAGACCAACTTGGCAAGCTCCGATGGCTGAAAACTCAACATGCCGATTTTAAACCAACGGCGGGCCCCGTAACTAGCCTTACCAATGTGGGGGATTAAGACCAATACCAGCAAAATCAGGACACCAACAATCAAAGGCTTGGCCCACGGCCGCAGGTTCCGATAATCGACAGCCATGACCGCGATAGTCACTATAAGTCCTATCAACAAAAACACCAAGTGTCTATTGAGAAAATAGGTCTTATCTCCCCATTCCCGTAGGGCGTAGACCCCGCTGGCACTGTAAATCATCACTGCCCCTAAACAAAGGAACACGATCGTCAGGGCAGCCAAGGATATACGAATATCACGCATAGTCGGACAAATGATGGACGGCCTCCTTAAAGCAACGTCCCCTCTCTTGGTAATTGGCAAACATGTCGAAACTGGCGCACATGGGGCTCAACAAAACGCTATCCCCTGCTTGGGCGATCTCGTTGGCCCGCGCGACCGCCTCAGGAAGGCTGGCGCATTCTTCCATGGTTACCAGTCCATTGAATACCTCTCTGAGCTTCTTTCTGGCCTCGCCAATGAGAAGCATGCGCTTCACTTTCTGACGAACAAGAGACGCTGCGGCAGAGAAATCGATATTTTTATCACGACCCCCGCAGATCATGATAACGGGGGCATTTAGCCGTTCGAGCGCCCAGATAGCGGCCTGGGCGGTCGTTGCCTTCGAGTCATTGATAAAATGAACACCATTGATTTGACGCACCCATTCTAGGCGATGTTCAACTCCTTTAAAATCCCGCAACACCTGACTTACGGTTGCTTCTTTGATGCCGATGATTTTTGCAATCTCCCAAACAGCCGCAAAGTTAGGATTACTCTCTATGCCCTTTAGAGGCATCAAAGAGGGATCAAAATATCGCACCTGGGATTTTACCCCCTGGGCCAACCGCTTCAAATGATCATCTTTGGCGTTTAAAACTGCGTAATCACCCTCCTTTTGGTTAATAAAAATCATTTTCTTGGCATCAAGATATTCCTGAAAATCTTTGTGACGGTCCAGATGATTTTGGCTAACGTTAAGGATGACGGCGATGTAAGGTTTAAATCCCTTGATGCCAGCACCCTTCCCTAGCAGCATGGTCTGGCTAAGGATAGTTTCTAATTGAAATGAACTGACTTCCAGGACGACGAAATCTTTATCAAACAAATCCAAGACATAATCGGAAAAGGGTGTGCCGATATTCCCGCATAAGCACGAACGATATCCGGCAGCCTCCAGGACCTGATGAATGAGCGTCGCCACCGTCGTCTTGCCGTTACTGCCGGTGACCGCAATAACGGGTTTATCACACCATTGAAATGCAAATTCAATCTCGCCCAAGACAGGAATATTATCCGCCTGGGCCCAATGAACGGCCGGGATGTCTTTAGGGACACCAGGGCTAAGCACAAGCCAGTCGCTGGCTTCAATAAAAGGGCGTGTGTGTCCTTGGAACTGGCACGCCACCCGCTGCTGTTGGGCCCATTGCCGGAAATCTGCCGGTACAGAATCCTCAGTCATCCTCTCGGAAATCTTTGCTTGACCGCCCCGACGAGTCACCAGGCGTGCCATCGCCATGCCGCTCAGTTTAGCCCCTAAAATCGTTACACGCTGATTCTGCAAGTCCATCAACGAATCTTTAATGTCATCAAAGTGACGATGGCCAAGACAATGGCAATAATCCAAAAACGAATGATAATCTGCGACTCATGCCATCCTGACAATTGTAAATGATGATGCAAAGGAGACATCTTAAAAACTCTTTTATGAAATACTCGAAACGAAATAACTTGGATAATGACGGACAAGGCCTCAGCAACAAATACGCCGCCCATAATAACCAGGAGCAATTCCTTTTTAATGAGGACCGCGATAATCCCTAGGGTCCCGCCTAAGGACAATGATCCCGTATCTCCCATAAAAACACAGGCCGGCGGACAATTGAACCAAAGAAACCCTAGGCTCGCCCCTAGAATCGCGGCGCATACAACGCTTAATTCCCCTGCCCCAGGGATAAAGGGAATAAACAAGTACCCGCTAAACTGCGCATGTCCTGTAAGATAGCTTAGGATCGCCAAAGTTAAACTCACCATTAGGACAGATCCGATGGCTAATCCATCAAGCCCGTCCGTCAAGTTGACGGCATTGGAGGTGCCCACGACGATCAGCGCCGCAAAGGGGATATACAAAATACCCAAGTCCATCGCGAACTCCTTGAAGAACGGCACGTCCAGCGTCGTTAAGGTCGCCGGATTAAAATACACGTAAGAACCGATGAAACATCCCAGGAGGATTTCCCATAACAATTTTGTGCGTTTAGATAGACCGCGCCGGGAGCCCTGATGTGTCAGTTTGACATAATCGTCAATACCACCCAGGACCGCCAGATAAACACAGGTGAACATGGTAAGAAGGACGTACGGATTGCTGAGATTGGCCCAAAGGAGAGTCGCGACAAGGATGGTCCCAATAATAAAGATTCCACCCATGGTAGGCGTTCCTTGCTTGGAATGCTGAAATTGATCGAGGTCGGGGCAATCCTCGCGTTTGGTGATCTCGCGAATTTTAAATTTCTTAAGTTTACGGATAAACCACGGGGCCAGGACAAGGCATAGGATAAACGTTGTCAACCCTGCCATGGCCGCTCGGAAGGTAATATAACGAAAAATATTGAATCCAAAAAATACATCGCGCAATTGTGACAAATAATAAAACATCCGTTCGTCCTCTCAGCGTCTTTTAGAAAAATAACGTTGAAGAAATTCGACAACCCGTTCCATCCGCATCGCCCGCGATCCCTTGACCAGGACAATATCGCCAGGCCGACACCAATGCCTTAAGCGGCCGTAAATTCCGTGAATGGAGCGACAATGAAACACCTCCTTATGCGGATTCGCCTGCCGAAGGGCCTGCGCGGCATACCTGGACAATTTTCCCATCGTGATCGCCACAGTAACGCTGGAGCGGGCAATCATCCTACCCTCTTGTTCGTGCAGTCGCCGACTTTGAACACCCAATTCCAACATGTCTGCCGTCACCAAGATCTTTCGGCCGCTTGTCTGCAGGCTATCGATGGTCCTCAGGGCGCTACACAATGACACGGGGTTAGAATTATACGTGTCATCGATGATGGTAACAGCCCCGCTACGAAGAATATGTTGACGGCGGTTCTTAAATCTGACCGCTCCTAAAGCGTTTTGGATATCTGGATAACTGATTCGCAATAATCGTGCACAGGCAATCGCCGCCAACGCGTTGTATGCGCCGTGTCCTGCCGGTGTATCTAATATAAATCTATGTCGTTGGACGTGAAAACACATTTTTCTATTATTTTGAATGGTGATATCCTGGGCCCGAAAATCTGCTGGATGCTGGATGCCATAGGTAATGATGGTAGGGTGTCTTTTCTCTGTAGGGATCTTCATTAGCCATGAATCATCGCTATTAAAGATCACATGCCCTTGTGGATCCATTTTGCGGAAAATAGCAGATTTCTCCTGATAGACGCCCTGAGGACTCCTAAGGCCGGCGAGGTGGGATTCACCGATGTTAGTTAAAACGGCTACGGTTGGCTGGACGATGCGCGTGAGCCATTGTATCTCTCCGGGATGGCTGGTCCCCAGTTCAATGACCAATGCCTCATGGGATGGTCTTAATCCGAGCACGGTCAAGGCAACGCCGTATTGGTTGTTCAAGGTCTGGGCATTTTTCAACACCTTAAACTTGGTGGCCAAGGCCGCGGCAATCATGTCTTTAGTCGTTGTCTTACCGGCGCTGCCGGTGATAGCGACAACAGGAATGTCAAAGCGCTCGCGGTAGCTGGCGGCAATCTGCCCCAAGGCCATGGTCGTATCTTTAACATGAATAACCGCCATATCCTTAGGAAAAGGAATCTTACGAGAAATGATCACTAGGCCAGCACCCCCCTTGACAGCCTGGCGAAGAAATTGGTGGCCGTCGAGGCGTTTGCCGCGGATAGCAATAAAAATATCGCCGCGGCGAATGGTGCGCGAATCAATGGAGACCCCACGCAGATATCGTCTGGTACCACCACAAAGCAATGTGCCACCGGTCGCCGCCAAAACCTGCTCTAAGGTCAGCATGTTAAATACTTGCGCACAATAGCGTGTTCATTAAACGAAACGGTTTTATCTTTAAAAATCTGGTAATCCTCATGCCCCTTGCCTGCGATAAGGACAATATCGCCGTGGGTGGCAATGGTGATCGCGGTTTTAATAGCCTCTTCCCTATCCATCACGACCTGATAATCCTCCCGGGAAAAACCAGCAATGATTTGCGCGACAATCGACGCTGGGTCTTCGCTGCGCGGGTTATCATTGGTCACAATGACAATATCGGAGAGTTCGCTTGCCACTGCCCCCATCTTCGGACGTTTTGTCTTATCCCTGTCTCCACCACATCCAAAGACCGTAATGATCCTGCGAGGCTTAAGGTGACGCAGCGCCTCAAGGACGTTTTTTAACGCATCCTCGGTATGCGCGTAATCGATAAAAACTGAAAACCCCTTAGGGCTCTCGAGGCGCTCCAGCCGCCCTGGCACATACTTAAGACGCGCAATTCCCCGTACGATCTCGGGAAGCGTAATGCCTTCATTGTAACAAACACCAATAGCGGCCAGGATATTGTACACATTGTGAAGTCCACACAGGGCTGTTTCAATAACCGCCTGACCCGTTGGCACGCATACGGTAAAATGGCTAGTGCCTACGGCTGTCTTAATATCTTTGGCATAAATATCCGCTGCGCCAAGGATGCCGTAGCGCATCACCCGCGCCTTTGTCATAGAAATCAGCCGCTGCCCGTAATGGTCATCGACGTTGATAACCGCAAGACTCTCTTTGGAGAGGGTTGTAAACAACCGTGACTTGGCCAAGAAATAATTCTCACGGGTCTTGTGATAATCGAGGTGGTCGCTCGTTAGATTGGTGAATACCGCACTTTTGAAATTAATAAGATCCACGCGCCCCTGCGCTAGGCCATGAGAAGATACCTCCATAACGGCGTATTCAATATGCCGCTGAGAAAGCTCAGCGAGAAATTGATGTATCTTAACAAAATCTGGCGTCGTGTTCTGTGCGGCAAATACATCCTCACCCATCCGACAGTTAACGGTCCCCATGACGCCGCACGGCCAACCTGCCTGTTTTAAGATCGATTCTATAAGATAGGTGACCGTTGTCTTACCGTTGGTTCCTGTCACACCAATAGATCGGACGCGGGAAGACAAGCCGCCGTAAAAACGCTCTATTGCCTGACGCATAAAGCGGTGTGGATCAGCTACCCGCAAAAACAAGACATCATGACGGGTTACCCTCGGTACGCGATTAGCCACAATGACACATGCGCCGCGATCAATGGCCTCATCGACAAAATCCATACCATCGTGCCGTAAGCCTTTCAGCACGACAAATAAACTGTCTTTTTGGATCATCCTAGAGTCGCAGTCAATAGCGGTAATCTCCCGATGAGCGAAGGGGCTAGCGAGCTTATCCGTGTAGATATTTTCTAGGATGTCTTTAAGCACCATTTATCCAGAACTTCCCAAATATTTGAGGGTGTCTTCCACGGCCTCCTTAAAGACCGGTGCAGCGACGGTACCACCAAAATAAGAACCGCGTGGATCGTCCACGATGACAATAGCCGCGATCCGCGGGTTGTCTGCTGGGGCGAAACCGACAAACGTGCCATAATACTTGCCTGAGGCATAACTACCGTCGATCACCTTGCGGGCCGTTCCCGTCTTGCCTGCGACCTGAACCCCTGGGATGCGGGCCATCGTTGCGGTCCCATGCTCCACGACATCGATCAAGATCTTTGTCACACGCTGGGCGGTCTCTGGGTTGATCACCTGATCAACTTCCTTGGGCTCGAATACCTTGATCCTATGGCCCCAGTTATCTTCAATATATTTTACCACAAACGGCTGCAGGTAGATGCCCTTATTGGCAACACAGGTCATCATCCCCAAAAGTTGTAAGGGAGTCACCGTCACCTCATAGCCGATCGGGATCGCTCCGATACTGGTCTTCGACCAATGCGATGGATCCTTAAGCCAGCCAGCCACCTCACCCTTTAAATCCACCCCTGTTTCCATCCCAAAACGAAATTTTTTTGCGTAACGGTAAATATTTTGCGCGCCCAATCGCTGAGCGATCTTGGCGACACCGATGTTACTCGAAAGACTAAAGACCTCGGTAAAGGTGAGTCTCCCGTGCGGATGGTGGTCCGTCAATATATTGTTTGCAATTCTGTATTTGCCGTTTTCACAAAAAATGGTATCGCTCTCGGTAAATTTTCCTTCTTCCAAGGCGGCTGCGGCCGCGACAATCTTAAAGACCGATCCCGGCTCATAGACATAACTGATCGCCCGGTTCGTGCGGCTCTCTAGGCTGGCCGCGGCATAATGCTCCAAGTCATAGGTGGGGCGATTGGCTAAGGCCAAAATTTCTCCGGTCTTGGTATCCATAACGATAATACTCGCCGCCTTCGCCTTGTACTTATGGTAGGCCTTTTCCAAGGCCTTCTCGGCAATATACTGGATGGTCTCATCGATCGTCAGCACCAAATTGAACCCGTCTTGAGAAGGGGTCAAGTCATTATTGATCATTAATCCTGTTTGTCGAGCATCGCGCACAAGGCGCATCCAGCCAGGCTTGCCCTTCAAGGCCTCGTTATAGTACAGCTCCAATCCCTCTAGGCCATTATTGTCGATATCCGCAAATCCCACCACGTGGGCGGCTAGTGAAGAGCTAGGATAAAAACGCTTGCTTTCTTTGCGGAAATCCAATCCTTTAATCTTGAGTCTGCGGATGGCCTCGAACGTCTGCGGAGAAATCTTTCTTTTGACCCAGACGAAATATTTGTCCTTATTAAAAATTTTATCCAGGGTAGTGACGCTCATATTTAAAAGCGAGGCAAGATGTCCAACCGCATTTTGCTTGTCGGCGTGCGACATCATCTTCGGACTGGCAAAGAGGGAATAAACAGATATATTAAAGGCTATGGGACGCATCTTTCGGTCATAGATGCTTCCGCGCACGGGTTCGATCTCCACCAGATGGCGATGCTGCTTGGCGGCAAGGCGGGTAAGATGATCCGAGCGGTAGATCTGGATAAAAATAAGCTGTACTGCAAAAATCGACAGGCAGGCAATGAGCGATAGGAATACTAGGCTGAATCGCAGGGAATGTCTTCGGTTCTCCACACGTCTACTCGGCAGATTAAAATATCCTTGGGGTTACTATGTTGATTTGACGAGGTGCTATCGGTTTCTGGCCTCCGCCTGGGTGGTCAATGAGAGCAAACTCAACAAGGCGCCCGTTTTTTTCTTAGCCTGTAGAGGATAATCCGCTCCGGGGCGACTCTCTTTCCCATCAGGGGTCGCCACGCGCACAATGTCGTTTGCACCTGCAAATTGCATGCTTGATTTCTCCGCCAACATCTTCTGGCCAAGATGATTAGCAGATTTCAATCGTGCAATGGCATAAAAGGCATGACCGTTTTTATCCGTGAGATCCTTGATCTGTGTTTCCTTGCGCTGACCCTGGTAGGCTAGATCGATGATCTGCATCTGCATATGGATATAAACCAGCGCGATCAAGGTAGCAGAGATAATATATCTGGTGAATCTGGCTAAACTCATCTTCGAATCCTTTCGAACATAAAAGCGCTAGGCGATTCTTTCGACGATCCGCAAGCGAGCGCTCCTGGAGCGCGGATTCCTTTGGCGCTCGCCTTCTGTCGGGCGCAATGGTTTTTTCGTCATGACTTTCATCCTGCCGGATTTTGCCCAAGCAAGAAATTGATGCTTGACAATCCTGTCTTCCAGAGAATGGAAGGCGATAACACCGATGCGTCCCCCTGGTTTCAAGACATCAATGGATTTGTCCAGCATGATCCGCAGCGTCTCAAGCTCCTGATTGACAGCGATGCGTAACGCCTGAAACGTGCGGGTGGCTGGATGGATCTTGTCTATGCCCAGACGATACGGCACGGCCCTTAAAATAATCTCTTTAAGATCCTTGGTCGTTTCAATGGGGTGCTCCGAGCGCTGACGGACAATAGAACGGGCGATACGGTTATGCCAACGCTCCTCACCATAATTGCGTAAGATCGATGATAATTCACCTTCCGAGAGGGAATTGACCAAGTCAAAGGCTGAAAGGGGGTAACTCTCGTCCATGCGCATATCCAGTGGTCCTTCCACTTGAAAGCTAAAGCCCCTGCGTGCGTCCTCCAATTGGAAACTCGAAAGGCCAAGATCTAAGAGAATGCCGTCTACGCCGGTGATGCCAAGCTCGCGCAGGATACTGTCCAACTCCTTAAAATCTCCTTGGACGAAATGGCATCGTTGGGCATAAGCGCTCAATCGTTTCTTAGCCATCTGTAACGACCGGGCGTCGCGATCAATGGCAACCAGTCGGCCCTGCGGGGCTATTTTCTTGATGATCGCCTCGGCATGTCCGCCCAGCCCGAGAGTGGCATCCACGATCATGCTATTGGCTTGAGGATTTAGCCATGTCATCACTTCCTCCAACATGACTGGAATATGTTTTATGGTATTTGCCATCACATGTCCTTGCAGCCCATTGCGCCCCTCTTGTTCCTCTACCCGTTGGGCGGAATCCTTAAGTGAGGCCGTGGTACAAATCGAGGGATCGATTGTAGAATCGCTTGTTATCGTGTGTTGTCCCACCTGTGTCTCCCGGAACATCGCGGCGGCCCCTCATAAATTAAGCAGATTTTCTGCGGTCTGCTCAAAAGTTTTACTAGAATTGCTATAAAATTCATCCCACTTTTTTCTGTCCCAGATCTCAATACGATTGGAAACGCCAATAATTACCGTATCGCGCTTGATGCCTGCATATTCCTTGAGATAAGGAGGAACGATAAAACGCCCCTGCTTATCGGGGACCACATCGACTGCCCCCGAGAAAAACATGCGATTAAAACTGCGCGTCTCCTGTTTCGTAAAAGAGGCGCTTTTAAATTTTTGTTCCTGGGCCCGCCACTCCTCTTCACCAAACATAAAGATACATTGATCCAGGCCGCGTGTTAACAAGAAGCGCTCTACCCCATATTCCTTGTAGGCCTCCCTAAACTTGGCAGGAAGAATAAGTCTTCCTTTGCGATCAATACTGTGTTTATATTCACCGTAAAACACGGAATAACCCCCTTCAAACCACTATACTCCATTATGCTCCACTTTGATTCACAATATATATAATAACGTGGGTACTGTCAACATATAATTGGGAATTTAAAGGGAATTAAATACTTAAGGCAGGTATGCAGGCTAAACAAAAAATAGCCTACCGAAGATGGAGATTTATGCCCCTCCAGGCCCAAGGACCTCTTGGGCCTGGAGGCGGTCCTTATACAGCTGAGCGATGAATTGTGTTTCAGAGAGGAACACTACTTCTTCGCGGATTTTGTGAACAAACTCAAGGATTATTTCCTGACCATAAAGATTGCCGTGGAAATCAAACAGGTGCGTCTCGATTGAAATAGGATCGTTTTTCTTAAACGACGGGCGACGCCCGATATTAGCCATGCCATCCCAAGCCCTACGTCCTATCTTGACTCTAACCGCATAGACCCCCAGCGTAGGCACAACGCCGCCCGTGATCGCAAGATTGGCCGTGGGAAACCCCAATCGCCTGCCGCGGCCATCGCCACGAACGACTCTCCCCATGACAGAGACTGGACGACCCAATAGACGACAGGCCTTGGCCAGCTGACCGTCCTTAATCATCTGGCGGATAATGGAGCTGCCAATCTTTTTGCTGCCTACCTTAACAGCATTAAGGGCACGCACGCTAAAACCGTATTGCTGACCGGCCTTGCGGAAATATTCCAAAGTGCCACAGCGGTCTTGTCCGAATCGAAAATCATCACCGACAAAGATTTCCTTCGGGTGGATGGCACGAACGATATAACGTTTAATAAATTTTTCAGGCGAGAGACGAGAAAATTGTTTGGTAAAACGAACGACAATACAAGCGGCAACCCCAAGCCTCTCAATTAGTTTAATCCGATAAGGCACAGAAACGATATAAGGCAGGTCAATGGCTGGACGAAGGATATGGAGGGGGTGCGGTGCAAACGTCAGGACAAGCGGCTGACCGCTGATCTCTTTTGCCCGTCGGACAGCGGCCTTGATTAAGGCCTGATGCCCGCGGTGTACACCGTCAAATACACCGATGGCCAGGACAGCATTCTTAAATTCTTTCTTAATTTTTCCAATACCGTATATGATGTTCATCCATTGCCTCAATGCCAACGGCATCATTAATGTTCAGGGTCCCGACTTTGGTGCGCTCAATTTGCATAATGCAGGCACCACACCCAAGCTCTTTGCCAATATCTTCCGCCAGTTGACGTACATAGGTCCCTTTCGAGCACTCTAGATAAAATTGCACCCGAGGAGAGTCAAAGACCTCCAATTCAAGGCAATGGATTTTAATCAAACGGGCCTGCCGTTTAATGGCAATGCCCCGACGGGCGAGCTGATAAAGTTTTTTACCATTGACCTTGACCGCGGAGACCATGGGCGGAATCTGCTCGATTTCACCGGTGAATTTCTGGAAGGCCCTGATGACCTGTTCGCGCGTGATATGCGCGTAAGGCAATTGTTGTGTTACCTTGCCCTGAATATCGGCGGAATCAGTTGATGTCCCCAAGACCAGCGTCGCCCGGTATGCCTTGTCCAAATCGACAAAACGATTAAATAGCTTGGTGGATTTACCCAAGAGGACAACCAAGACGCCAGTGGCCAACGGATCCAACGTACCGGCATGACCCACCTGTTGTATTCTGAACCTGCGTCGGACTGCCTCGACCACATCGTGAGAGGTGAGCCCTATGGGCTTATTGATGACTAAAATGCCTTCCATCATATCCTGATCCTGCGCAGCTAAACATCACTCTAACGGCGTAAATATTCTGCCATCCGACTAATGAATATTTTTTGCGCCTCCTTCATGCCTTTTCCGATGGTGCACCCACTGGCCCTTTGATGGCCGCCGCCCTGAAAATCTTTGGCCAATGCCGCCACGTTGAACTTTTCGGTCGAACGAAGATTAATCCGAGTCTTACTGTGTCCTATCTCTGCAAATATGACAAAAATATCAATGCCACCCATAGAGCGCAAGAATTGAAATATGGTATCCCGTAAATCAAATTGTTCGGAAAACCGCGACAGTATCTTGCGTGAAAGTTTAATAGCAACGACCCGACCATTAAAAAGAATATCGAACCGGCTGATCAGTTTGGTAAATTCTTTAAGGTCTTTTGGGGGGATAGAGGCATAGATCCTGCGATACGCATCGGTCACCGAAAACCGAAATCGCATCAAATCAGCACAGATCTGGTGCGTGCGGGCAGTCGTATTCTCAAAGCGGAAAGACCCAGTGTCGGTCATCAGGCCCATGTATAAATTGAATGCCAAATCTTTGGTGAACCGGTGATTGGCCTTTAAAAATAAAGTGTATAGCATCTCGGCTGTTGAACAGGCCTTAGGCTGTATCAGATTCAAATCACCAAAATAGTTGTTGGTGATATGATGATCCACATTGATTATCTTTTTCCCCGGCGGGATAAGATGACGCACCTTGCCGATCCGGTCTAACTCCCCACAATCCAAAATAATCGCTACATCAAAATTAATGGATTTCACGGTGGTGGCAGTTTTTATCTGCGATGCGCCGGGTAAGAAAAGAAGACGCTTGGGCACCCTTTCCTCGTTGACAAGACACGCCTTCTTGCCGAGGGTATGCAAAAATATCCCCATCGCCAATTGGGACCCTAAGGCATCAGGATCGGGATTCACATGGGTTGTGACCAAAAATGTCTTTTGGGCGACGATCGCCTGTATCACTCTATCCCATATCGTCATGATGGATTTCCCTTAAGGTCTTTTCGATAGCGGCGCTGACCTCAGCAGACTTGTCATAGAAGAAAGAGAAAAACGGTGTATAGCGCATCTTAACCCGTTGACCTATGAGTCGACGGATCATTCCAGCAGCAGCCTTCAATGCCTGCTGAGCGGCCTGGATTGCCGCGGCATCTCCCAGCACGCTAAAATGAACCTTGGCCAACTGCAGATCACGACTAACCTCAACAGCGGTAATGGTAACAAGGCTTAGGCGTGGATCGCCCAGTTCCTTTTGAATGATAAGACTGATCTCGCGCTTGATTTGCTCATTAATCCGTTTAATGCGTTCCATGTTTATACGCCCTCGCCTTTTTTGAAAGTCATAAGCTTATTGGCAGAGAGAAACGGACGGGTCAACTTTCGAACGGCCTCCCTCTGGGCCTTTTGTCCCTGCGCTAAGCCATCTATCTTCCGATATAAAATTTTCTCCAATATCGCCCCCATAGCCTTTCCGGGCTTGAGTCCCATATCCTGGAGATCCTGACCGTTGATGTCAAGCTTGGCTAAGGCATCATAACGCAGATAACGATCGATCCGCTGCATAATTTTTCTTTCCGAGGCGCGCATGCGCAAATAAACCACTGTTTCCCTGTGTAACGGTTTTAAGATCCGGTATACCCCACTTCTAGATAAATCAGCGGTGGCCAACTTTCGCAGCAGACGAACCGACCGAGAGGCCTGCACTACACTTTCGACCGTCTCCTTATTTAGTTGAAATTTGCGCAGGATGCCTTCCAACTTGCGCCCATTAACAGCTTGGGCGCTGGCCATAAGACACATCAGCCAACGAATGCCCGACAACCGTCGAGCGCGGCGCTGGACCCGTGCCAAGAGGCCGAAATCCACCCTCCAGGCAGGATCAATGCAAGGCATCGCCCCTAGGCTTTGTAACCGCCTTAGATATGCCAATGGCTCCTCTTGCGAGAGCATCTTCTTAAACTCTGTAAAATACCGCGGGGGCTTGACCTTGTCAAAGACTTTCTTGCGTAGGGCCTGTTTCAAAAGCCGTAAGGTCTGCTCCTCGATATGAAAATGCAGCCTCTGTTCAAAACGTATGGCGCGCAAAATACGGGTCGGGTCATCGATGAAGCTATCCTCATGCAGTATCCGAATTTTCTTTCTATAAAGATCCGACAAGCCCCCGCACTCATCTATCAGTTGGCCGCAATGGTTCCGGTTGATCGCAATCGCCATCGCATTGATCGTGAAATCTCGACGGAAGAGATCGTCCCTGAGCGTCCCTTGACTAACGATGGGCAGGGCACCGGGTTGCGGATAATACTCACGTCTTGCACTCGCGCAATCGACACGCAGCCCCCAGGGCCATGACAAGGTTGCGGTACCAAATTCCTGGTATATCTGGACCTGAATCCCCCATTTCTGGGCAAGGTCCTGCGCAAAGCTTATGGCATTAGATTCCATGACGATATCTACATCCCAATGGGCACGGCCCAAGATAACATCCCGAACAGTCCCACCGACCAAATATACCGCAACCCCTTTTTGGTCTGCCTCATGGCCAATTTTATGAATAACGACACCAACACGTTTGTCAAGACGCCCCAGATAATCCTTCATGGCCTCTTACCCGCGTGGATGAAATTGTTGGTGGATCATTTTTAACCTTTCCCGATCCACATGCGTATAGATCTGGGTGGTCGAGATATCCGCATGTCCCAACATCTCCTGGACGCAACGCAGATCAGCCCCGTGTTCAAGCAGATGTGTCGCAAATGAATGGCGCAGCATATGAGGCTTGATTTCCTTTTTGATGTTGGCCTTAGCCGCATAATGTTTGATCGCCTTCCATACACTTTGCCGGCTCGTCTTTTTTCCTAATCTACTCAAAAATAAGGTTGGTGTAACTTTGTCCTTCGCGAGCCTGGGCCGCGCTACAGAACAATATCGACGTATAGCCTCGCAGGCCCGTTTGCCAATAGGAATAATCCGTTCTTTACGGCCCTTGCCCATACAGCGCACATACCCAACGTCCAGATGGACATTTTCCAATTTTAGGTCGACCAATTCGGAAACGCGTATTCCGCTTGCATAAAAAAGCTCCAATATCGCCCTGTCGCGGATGACCTGTGCCTGACGACCCTGGGCGGCATGGAGCATGGCCTCGATTTCCTTGACTGTCAGAACATCGGGAATCCGCTTCCAAGACTTGGGCATGTCGATGAGATTGGTCGGGTCGGATGCCGCCAATCCTTCCCGGACCAGAAAACGGTGAAACATTTTTATGGCCGATAGGTTGCGGCAGATAGACTCCACCGACAACCCCCCTGCCTTACGGTTGTGCATATAATTAGTAATATCTTTGTGATCGGATTCCCGGACATCCTTGCGTCCACTCTCGTCTAGAAACAAACAATATCTGGACAAATCTCTTCGGTAGGCCAACAACGTATTGTTCGCCAGACCCCGTTCCACAGCCAGATAATTCATGAATTCATCAATATACTTAGTCATGGCTGACTAATCAAAATATGGGACGCCGCTTTAGGATTAAACTGATCACGGATTTTTTTGGCGCTCGCGTTGATCTTGCGCCTGATCGTCACATCGCTACGCATGGCCGCCGGGTGGTCATACATCGCCAAGACCTCCTGCCAGTCGTCAATGCATCTATTAAATTTTGCTTGTTGCTCGGCGTTTAGCCATTTCTTCATTTCTTCCAATGAGGCAATCGCCTGACCAAGGAGATATCTCTGCCGTTTATCACTCTCCCGACGCTCCAGATTCTCAAGCAAATCACGATACCATATCTTCCAGAGCGAATAATGATACTGGTAACGCTCTGACACGGAAATGGTGGGCGGTGGATAGTCGATAGGGTCTAAGACGGGTACAAAAAGGCCTGCTTGGCTCGTTTTTTCTTTCTTTTTTCGGGTGAACTTTTTGCGTAACGTGGTGCAACCACCAAGCGACACCGTAAGGACACACCAAGATACCACAAGAATTACCCACCAACGATGATTGTTGCGGTAATAACTGTTAGGACCCATCCATCATCTCCTTAAATTGTTGTTCGCTCAAAATCTTTATGCCCAGATCCAAGGCCTTTTGGTATTTGGACCCCGGGTTACTCCCAACCACGACAAAGTTCGTCTTAGGGCTAACCATGGCCATGACCGTCGCCCCTTTTTGTTGAACATAGGCGCCTGCCTGCGTTCGACTCATTGACTCCAATTCTCCTGTAAAGACAAACTTCTTATGCTGCAGTTGACCCTGACTGGCCACCTTGGGCTCTGTCATATTGACGCCGACTTTCTTGAACTTATCGATGATCCGCTGGGTCGCTGGCTGACAAAAGAATCCGGTAATTGATGCGGCTATGATAGTCCCGATTTCAGGGATCTCGTCTAATTCATCGGTGCTGGCGTGGAGCAGCTGGTCTAGCGTCCCGTATCGCTGCGCCAAGACATAAGCCGCTTTCTTGCCAACATTGGCCACACCTAAAGCAAACAAAAAACGCGAAAGCGGCTGTTGCTTGCTTTTAGCAATCGCATCCAAAAGATTCTGCGCCCTTTTTTCCGCAAACAGCTCAAGCCTCAAAAAGTCTTCTTTGCTCAATGAATAAATATCCGCAATATCCTTAACCAGTTTTTGTTCCAACAATTGTTTCACGACGGCCTCTCCCAAGCCTTCGATATCCATCGCCCCACGGGACGCAAAATGAATAAGACTTCGCTTTAGCTGCTGTGGGCACAACGGATTAACGCACCGGTAGGCGACGTCCTTAGCTTTCTCTTTGCGGATGGCCCCGCCACAGGCGGGACATTTCTTAGGTACCACAAAAAACCTCTGACGACCCAACGAAGATGCCTCGACCACCTTAACTACCTTCGGGATAACATCGCCTGCTCTTTCTACCAGGACCCGGTCTCCTCTTTGAATGCCTAGACGCTTGATCTCATCAAAGTTGTGCAAGGTTGAGCGAGAAATAACGACACCACCGCAATGTACTGGCTCCAATTCGGCAACCGGGGTTAAAACCCCGGTACGTCCGACCTGAACAACGATATCCTTGATGCGGGTCGTCACTTGATGGGCAGGAAATTTGTACGCGACCGCCCAGCGCGGGCTCTTAAGCGTTGCCCCCAGGGCCTCTTGTTGCCTTAAGGAATTTACCTTAATGACAACACCATCGACTTCGTAGGGAATTGTAGAGCGCTTCTCTTGATACTCCCGGCAATAAGCGATCACTTCATTCAAGGAACGACAGAAACGACTGTATGGGTTGACGCGTAACCCCCACCGCTTCATAGCGCCGAGAAATTCCTCGTGGGTCTCAAAGGACCGTCCTCTCTTTTGTCCGCCAAAGGCGGGGCCTTCGGCATGGCCAAAAGAGTGAATAAAGCAATGTAGAGACCGCTGGGCGGTTATTCGCGAATCCAAAAGTTTAAGCGAGCCGCTCGCGGCATTGCGCGGATTGGCAAAGATAGATTCCCCGGCGCGTTTACGGCTACGATTAAGAGACTCAAAATCTTCTAGATTCATATATACCTCCCCACGCACCTCAAGAGTGTCGGGATGAAAATCGCGCACGTCGGCGTGACGCAGCTTCAAAGGAATAGAGCGTATCGTTTTAATATTGTGTGTCACATCTTCACCCATTGTCCCATCGCCACGGGTTGCCCCCCAAGAAAGCTCACCATGTTCATACGTCAAGGCAATGCTGACACCGTCAATCTTCAGCTCAGCCAAATATTCTACCTCTTGACCAGCAAGTTCCTCTTGACCAGCAAGTTCCTTTTGACCAGCAAGTTCCTTTTGGCCAGCAAGTCCCTCTTGAGCAGCAAGTCCCCTGAGGACACGGCTATGCCAGTCCCTGAGCTCATCTATCGTATAGGTATTATCCAGGGAATACATCTTGACGCGGTGCGTCACGGTCTTGGCGCCAGATGGAATTTTTGTACCAACGCGCTGGCTGGGAGAGTGAAGGTCCTTGAGGGCGGGGAATCGCTCTTCAAGTTTGATTAACTGGCGTAGAAGGTCATCATACTCTTTATCCGAGACGACAGGATCATCAAGGATATAATACCGATAATTATGCTCTTCAATTGCCTGGGACAGTCTTTTAATTTCTTCCTGCGCCTTGGCCTTGTCCATTCTCTGCGCCTCGTCAACAATGGTCGATTTTCTCATCTATTGAAGGGTAACCAATCGCGGTGAATAAAATTTTTATGCGAAGAATTCGCCATCGTTGTCAAAGCCAATCTGTAGAACTTCATACCATCACCCGAAAATCCGAGTGAATACCTTGGGCCAAGGTGAAGTCAATTGTCTTGTCCTTGATGTAATCCTGAAAATGGCTTTCAACATCCTGGCAGAACTCTTCGATCTTTTCCTTTGGCCCTTCTACCAAGATCTCAACATAACCGTTGGGCAGATTTTTTACCCAGCCCTTCAATCCTGCCGCAAGCGCGTAGCGCTCAGCGGTGAATCGAAAACCAACCCCTTGGACCCTGCCCGAATAAAAGATGTGCGCCTGTATCATAAATGACAAATAAAACCTACTTGCCTTATTTACCTCGCAGTATTTGATCCCTCGGCTACACTCAGGATCAAACACTACGCATGGTCAAAGGGTTGATAGCACACCACGATCTCCGAGGCATGGGATTATCCACCGCTAGTCGCGGTGGATAATCGGGGAGGAGAGATTTGAACTCTCGACCTCAACGTCCCGAACGTTGCGCGCTAGCCATCTGCGCTACTCCCCGGATTACTATCGCTATCTCAATGTTCAAAACTAATTTTTGACAATCGCGTCCCGTATCGAAAATCCGATCTGGGCCTGAGCGACTAACTTTTCTTCAACGAATGCCTGCGTTCTTAAAAAACCAGCTTTGGGCATCAGCTTAAGGGTCGTAACTTCAATTTTGAGTTGATCACCAGGCACGACCGGCGCATGGAACTTTGCCGTCACCTTGGCCAAATAGTAAACGAGATTCTTGCCTTGCATGTTCTTGCTGTAATAAAAATAGATGCAGGCGGCCTGGGCCATGGCCTCTACGATCAATACCCCTGGCATAATCTTTTCATTGGGGAAATGGCCAACAAAAAACTGCTCGTTCACAGAGACATTTTTAACCGCCACCAGCCGCTGGTTGGGCTCACACTCCACCACCTTATCGATTAACAAAAACGGAAACCGGTGCGGGATGATCTCTCGAATTTCCCGGATATCAAGTTTCATGACTATCTCTCTTCAACTTCGAAAATTCTTCAATCACTGTCTTGACCATAACAGTTTCCACCGGATCAATGATCGGTCAACCGGATAAAAATCCTATTGCTAAATATAACGTTGTCCACAAAATTAATAAACTATCGTATTGCCAGGCCGCCGTCGATCTGGATGATCTGGCCAGTTATGTACTGGGCGCCGTCGCTTAAAAGAAATG
>SBBO01000009.1 GCA_005239675.1 Planctomycetales bacterium | reverse complement strand
TTAAACTTCACTTAAACTATAGGGAACGAGAACTATCGCGTCGCCAAACGATCGGTAAGGCGCGCAATTCCTTCCTGAAAAACCGGCGGCCTGGGCAACAAACTGACAACCAAGAAACCCTCTGCCTTAAAAACCCTACGTACGCGTGAGGGGTCAAAATCAAAAAAATATCCGGGATGTACATAGACATGGTCTTTCTCCAACAAGGTACAGACTAGGTCTTCCTCGCAGCCGCCTGTCGCGGTCCTCATCACGGCATACCAGCCGCCTTCGGCATTCAACAGCCCATAGTGAACCGCGCCGTGCATTGCGTCCCGAAGAAATTTCCAATTACCCCGAATACGCTGCCTGATCTGTCCTTGTAGCTCTTCTTTTAAACAAAACCAAGATACTGCCGCATTCTGGACTGGTGTATTCACGGACAGATACGTATCCGCGATCACCTCCAAGCGCTGGCAGGCCGCGTCTGCCAATTCCGCTGGGCCGTTAACGATGATCCAGCCAAGCTTCATCTGGGGTAGTCCGAGCGTCTTGGATAGGCCCCCGAGAATAAATGTCAACGCTGTATCACAACCGACCAAACTCAACGGGGGCTTATCATCGACAAATGTGAATTCGTTAAATACCTCATCACAAATCAGCGCCATATTTCTTTGACGGCACAACCTGTTTAAGGCACCCAGCTCATCCTGGTTAATGAATGAACCGGTGGGATTATTCGGATTAACCAAGACAATCGCCCTTGCCTGAGGGCCAACGGCATCTTCCATGGCTTGTATATCGATTCGCCAACTATCCGTATACACCAAAGGATAGTAGCGCAGGATAATACTATTCAGATCCCCTAAAAACTGGAACAAGGGATAGCTCGGTTGTGGAAAAAGAATTTCTTGGCCAGGATCGGACAACAGCTGAAAAATATATGAGTAAGCCTCTGATGTGCTGGCAGTCAGGAATACGCGCTGCGCCGACAATGTATGCCCTTGATTTTTGTAATACCGGCATACCGCCTCGCGGGTGTGCCAGGCTCCTTGCGACTGTGGATTGTAGAACAAATTTCCTTTGGCCGTAAATGGTCGCAAAATTTTTCTAGCCGGATAACGAAACCCACAACGGGTGGGATTAGACTCAGTTAAGTCAATGACCTCTACCCGGTCACGACGCAGGGCATCCAGGGTCTGGGTAATGCGGTTGGAAGATAAAGGCCAATGGGTACGCTGAGAAAACATGGTCATTGACTGGACCCACGCTTGATGCGCTCGAGTTCTTTCTCTTTTTCTCGCAGCAATTGCTCCAGCTTGTCATGATCGCTCTTGGCGACCCACATTGTATCTTGCGCCTTCTTAGTCAATGCACTGTTTTCCTTGCGTAGCTGCATGATCTCCTTCTGGTAATTCTCTACCTTGGCCTTCCATTGGGCACAATCCGCCTGCACCTCTCGATGGGCATCCTGAAGTCTTGCGGCCTCACTCTTGAACTCTTCAATATCTTTCTTCTGGCGCAAATTCTCAGCATGTTCTTTGCTGAACTGATCGTGTAATTTAGACAATTCGTCTTTGCTGTGATGAAATTCCTGGATCTTCTTATCCCATGTCTTCTGTTCCTTAGTGTGCCAATCCCTTTCCTGGGACAACTTATCCTGCAACTTGTTGACCTTGATTTTTTCTAACATCAGCTCATGTTCACGCGCCTTTTCCCGTTGCTCTAGGGTCGTTATCTGCCCATGCAAAGATTGGATATTTCTCTGCATCCTTAAGAGGACCTCTTGAGCCTGCGCATCAGGCTTGGATGCCTCTGGCGCTTGAACCTTACGTTTTCTCTTGACGGTCTTAGGAGTCATGGGAATAAAAACCACGATCGACAGCAAGATAATGACAAAGATAATACCGACAATGATCACCCCATTGGTTATGGCCATCTCTCTATCATTGACTCCCAGACACCCTGGGGAGTGTCTTTCTTTAGAATTATTCGTTAATTGTGTTGACGTCTCCTTAAAACGATGTTAAAAGTAGTGTACAATATTAGAGCAAAGAAGACAAAATGAAAAAATATTTATTGTTATTTTTTGGGGGTGCGATCTTTCTTTTGGTCCTTGCGCCTGCCGTGTATGCCCAGAAAACCGATGAGACCAGCGATCAGCGCGAGGCCGAATTTAAAGACAAGATAGAAAGACTTGCCCAAGAACCCGATACCGTTGATGAAGTCTTGAAAATGCTCCAAGAAAGGACGGAGATAAAAATCAAGGAAGAGCGCAGGAAACAGTTCCTCAAGACAAAGATATCCGCCAGCCTCCTCACGGGTTTTGAAACAAATCCCCTCAATAATGAAAACGAAAAAAGTGACGTCTTCGTTGAGGAAAATTTTTCCTTTAGCTGGTTACCTACATTGAACGAACATCTCAGTGCTGATCTTAGTTATCGTTTGGCCAATCAGTCTTATTCTGAACAAACAGATCTCGATACCTTCGACCACGTTTTTAATACTTCCCTTAAATATTATCCCTTTGCCAACCATCTATTGTTACTCCAGCCGGGTGGCGAATATGAATGGCTTATTTATCCGCGGGATGAGACAGGCACCTACGAAGATACCAAGGCCTTTTTAAAATTCAAACATTACGTTGGCCAAAAATGGCATTACGGCGGTAAATATGAATATTCCTACAAGGTCTACGACAAAAGGCTCGCGCGAGATAATGAACAACGCAATATTGAGGAAAGGATTGACACCCGCAATACTGTTGAATTGTATGCCACCCGATATATAGGCCAATGGTCCGCTCGATTAAAAGGCAAGATTTATCGTAATGATTCTAATGACCTCTTCCAGGAATCTTATGATTATAATGGCTATCGGGGCTATTTCACGTTGTCAAAGAGTTTCCTCAAAGACAAAAAACTTTATGTGAGTTTCACCCCTGATTTTGAATTAAAAAGCTATGATGAGCGGGTGGCGCGCGATACCAACGTCGCCAGGGTCGATCATGTGACCCAATATAAACTAGATTTCTATTATACCCTAGTCAAAAATTGGGAACTCTCTTACAGTATAACGCAAAAACTTTCAACTTCCAATGCCACGGCAGGTGAATTCGATAATATGACAAATCAGATCGGAGTCACCTGTACCTTTTAGAAAAAATCGCTAATCAAACAACAAAAACCGCTATCCTCCGGGAGGGGGAGGAAAACTTCCCTCGGGATGAGAGGAATCTGCTCCGGTATGAGGGGTAAATTCTTGATAATCCCCTACCGGGGGTCGTTCATATTCAATGCCTTCTCTCTCCATCATCTCCCGTTCCATGGTCTCCCGATCAAAGCCATGCTCACGGGCCATGCGCTCCATGGCCTCATGGCCTTCGTCATGATACTTCTCAAACTCTTCTCTGGTGACGCCCATTTTCTCAGCCATCTCCCATTGCTGATCAGGGGTCATATCCTCAAAATCGACGCCCTGTGTCTCATGTTCCATACTTAAGCCGATTTCATGAAATCGTTCTTCAGCCTCATCACCGTAATGTTTCTCAATGGCTTCTCTTAAGACATCGATCCCTTCTTCGTTGTCCGAAGGGGCCCCTATAAATTCTTTCCAATGATCTTCATCGTCATCATGATCCTCGCTGAGGGCATCATCTTTCTCAAACACTTCCCTCATCACCGTAGCAAACTTCTCCGGGTCAGTTTCTTCCCGGATTGCTTGTAAAACCCTATCAAACTCCTCTGGCGTGATGTCTCCTTCCGCGAGGATCTTTTCTTTGTCTTGCAACATTTTCTCAACAGCCTTTATCCTTTCTTGAGGATCATCCAAGAAATCTTCAATGACGTCTCGCTCCTCTTTTTCGTCATAAGAGATGTCGCCTTCTTCCACCGCCTCTTTGAGCTCTTCTAACATCACATTCGCTTCCTTTGAGCTCACCTCTCCGGCCTCTTCCTTATGTTTAATTTCCTCAACGACCTTATCGAGCTCTTCGCTAGAGAGAGCCCAGGCTGTATTAGGAGCAACAATCATCATAGCCCCCCAAGACAACAATACCACGACCAACGGCAACCACATACTCTCTTTTGCTGTGTTCATGTTCTTACCCCTCCCTTAAGGTGTGTGCCCTGCTGCCAGGCGAACAAAAAAACGCCCATTCTTTTCCAAAAGAATGGGCGTTGAATAAAATTTCTACACTTTTATTCGGCAGCTGACTGCCTTGCCTCGCCTCTTTTAAAAGACGAAGGTTAGGCTCTCTTAAGCTTTGCGCCCTATCCTTTCGGATTCCGCCAGAAATCCTGACGGATCCGTTCGCCACAATCGATGGCAAAACGGAAGTTGACCTTTATCGTTAATACATGCCCTGATTTTAAATGAACAAAACTAATTAAAAGATAACATACATTTTAGACAACGTCAAGGCCGTGGACGATACTTTTTAGTGCGGGTCTTCAGGTTAAGAGGGCTGATGCCATTCATCATCCAACGTTGCCGTACGCGAACCAAAGAGTCTTCGGGGCACGCGGATATTAATCACAATGGCAAAAATATTAAATAGTACAATCACAACCGTCAGGACCACCATACATATCATCACCACCAAATGCCAATCTTTCTGAAATTGGGGACCAACAACCTCGGTGCCGATATAGCCAATCAAGGCCAGGGCAAGCATGACGGTCGTCCCGGCAGCGATAAAAATAGAAAAAGAAAACAAACAGGAAATAAAAACAACGAAGAAATGGTATAAAAAGATATTCCCCTTACTGATCTTGCTCGCGGCAATCCCAATGCGTTTCATGGTCGTGATATCGTTCCCGTGTTAGGACAAGGCCGCGGGACGTATTTGCCATCCAGGGTCTTGATTTCCTGTTCGGCTCTCTGGATACGGTCCTCAAGGTAAGGGTGACTACGTAGGATCAACGGCGCTTGGGGGTCCTTTTCCTTAGCCCCCAGAATCTTGAAAGTCTCGACAACGGCTTGCGGCTCAAAACAGGCGAGGCGCAGGTATTTAAGACCCAACCGATCTGCCTCATATTCGTCTCGACGACTATAAGAAGAAAAGACAATGCTCATAACCGCATTGGCGCTGATGGCCGTAATCCTTCTGGCCTGGTCTTCGGTGATTTGACTGATCGCGATGGCGCTCAAGATGTTATATCCTAGCGCTGCCTGAAATTTCTTGACCGTATGCCGCGCAGCGCAATGCCCGATTTCGTGGGCCAGGACCGAGGCCAGCTGATCATCGGTCTTTAATTGATCTAAGAGTCCCGTATACACATAGATGTTGCCACCCGGCGTAGTGAACGCATTCATGGCATCCTCTTCCAAGAGATAAAAATGATATTGGTAATCCTGGCGGTCAGAGACTTTCGTCAGGCGCTCGCCGATGCGCCGCAATCGCTCCAGTTGCTGGGGGCTATTAGAGAATTTATATTTCTTCGCGACGCTTTGATGGACGCTCTCACCCATGGCAACTTCGGAGGGGGTTGTAATCATAATAAATTCCCTGTGACCCGTTGCGGGGTTATAGAGCGTACTGCATCCTTGTGCCAAGAGACTGATGACAAGCGACCAAAGGCTGTAGGCCAAGAATTTATCTCTCAAATTTAACCACCCTTTCCCACCAGGCACTACTGTCCCATCGCCTGATCTCTTGCCAGAGGGCACGGGCGGTCTTTGTCTTGAGATGATTCGGCGCGGTACGAAAAAACTTCTTGGCCTTGGTGTATCCAGCATCGTGGTATTCCTTGGCCTGCAGCAAACACTCGAGAATATCAGCATCGCGGGCAATCAAGCTTTCCTTGGTCCTCTGAGCCTCGTACTCACGACGCAACGCCTCCAATTGTGTCTTGACAGCGCCATTCAGATGCCTAATCTGGTCGCCAAAGACCTTTTTTTCAGCCTGTTTAAAATCAATATAAAAATGCCCCATCTTGTGGAGATCATTGATGCGCGCCTCATGGATATCGTTAAAAATGGCCATCATAACGACGGTAAATATGTCTGCTTTTTCTAGATGCGCGATGTAATATCCCATGACGGCGCACCGGAAACAGTGCTCAGCCACGCTCTCGGGATCTTTAATGCCAGCAACCCACCAACCGCTACGCTTGATCTTCTTGAGAAGTCCCGTCTCTGCGAACAGATTAAGGGCATTCAATATTTCCGCGCTAGGGGATCGGGATAATTTTTTTCTGTCTAGTGATTTCATAAGATAAAATAGTTACAACATGCGCCACATTAAAAGAGAGAGTAGGAAACGCCATAGGGATGGTCAACTCAATATCCAGCAAGCGGCGGATAACCTCTCGAATACCTTTCTGTTCGGAGCCAACGACAAGGCCAAGGGGTTGTGTCAGTGACGTCTCAAAAATACCTTGCCCCTTCTCCACGACGGCCCCAACAATCTGGAATCCCGATTCCTTGGCGGATTTGATGGCACTGGCCAGATTGGCAACCTTCGCGACCGGGACATAATTGTCTCCACCAGAGGCCACCCTTAATACAGCCTCGGTCACACTAACAGAATCATGGGTGGGTAAAACAGCCGCGAAACCCCCTAGACAGGCAAGGCTACGCAGAATCGCGCCGAGATTCTGCGGGTCGTTGAGTCCATCTAAAAAGACAACCGTCTGTCTTTTCTCCAAGGCCGCTTCTAGTAATGCATCGTATGGCACATACATGAATTCATCCACGTCAACCAGAATCCCTTGGGTATTTCTAGTCCGGCTGATCTTGGAGAATCTTGCCGCAGGGACAACAATAACCGGGATGCCATGCCTTTGGGCTTTTTTGAAAATAAAGGCAGCCTCTGGCATCCCCTGTTGAATAAAAATCTTACGAATACTCTGCGGATTAAAACGCAACCGTTCTAACGCCGGATTTTTCCCAAAGAGTTTCATCTATCTTTTAATTCTTAATCCCAAATACACAACCGGTCTTAAAATACTCCACCAGTCCACAACCGGACGCATCTTGGTATACCCCAATTTCTGGGGCGGATAAACCTTGGTAACGGTAACTTCCCGAAATTTGTATCCCAACGTGACCGCCTTATAAAGCAAATATGGCTCCAATTCATAGTGATCCAACCAATCTTGATTGATATTGATTCTCTGGTCCTCAAAAATAGATAAACGAAAGGCTCGAAAACCATTGGTGCTGTCGGTCAAAGTTTTACCGACAATCCAAGACATCAATACCGGGTGCAGGCGGGTCGCTATCTTGCGGTACAAAGGCATGTCCCCTCCAGCGCTCTTGGGCTCTAAATAACGAGACCCCTGAACAAAATCATATCCCTGCCCCAGGATAGGATCGATCAACCGAGGAATCTCATCGGGATTGTCCTTATCATTTCCCGCCATGACAACCAAGACTTCGTATTTTTTACTCCTCCCATAATGGATGGCTGTTCGAATAGCACAACCAACACCCTGACGCGTATCGTGACGGACCATCTGCACACCGCTAGGACCAAAACTCTGGATTAGGGAGGTAGTGCCATCGGTGGAACCATCATCAATGATGCAATAATCAACATTCTCTCGAATAGGGCTTTTCAGAAATCGCTGGATGACGCTTGGTAGTTTCACATTTTCGTTAAAGACAACGGGACAGACAAGGACTTTATTCATCGTACTTTTTAAAATCAATTTTTGAATAGTATTGGCCGCACGGACACCTTAAATTTTTATTCAGCTTGCGCCCACAACGGCAGGCGTACCCCCGAAATACAGCGGGGTTTCCATGGGCAATCGTCCACGGCGCAACATCTTTGGTGACAACACTACCGGCACCCACCACGGCGTATTGACCGATCACAACACCGCATAAAATAACAGCATTGCTACCAATCGTTGCCCCTTTACTGATCAAAGTTTTTTCTAATATCCAATCTTTCTTTTTGCTGCGCGGGTAGCGATTGTTAATAAACGCCACATTAGAGCCAACAAACACGTCATCGCCGATCGTAACCCCCTCAAAGACCGCCACATGATGTTTGATCGTCACGTTATTGCCAACAATGGCCCCTTTTTCCACAAAACTACCATCGCAGATATTGCAATGGCCTCCGATCACAGCACCTGCCTGAACATTAGTGAACGCCCACAAGCGTGTGCCCTGACCAATCTGGGCCTTGGGGTCAACTAAAGCGGTCTTATGCTTAAAATAATCCATGATAATTAAAGCCCTACGCATGCCCCCTGACGGTCGATTGATTCCTGCATGGCAACGAGCGTCCTAACGACCGCCCTTGCCTTATCGGCATCGGCTATGTCCGCAGGGACGCGACGCTCGATGCAGTCGATAAAATACTGATCCTGGACCTCCAGGGGTTCCCTTGATTCAATCTTAGGGATAGTAATCCCACCCTCCTTAGACAAGAGTCGAAACTCCCCGTAAGTCTTATAACAAACGTTTGTCTTTTCAACGTGCTTGTCATACAACTTGATGGGACCAATGTCATCAAGATCGTCCCAGGTGATCATCTTTTTCTCACCGACGATCGTAATCTGCCGAATTTTTTTAGGGTCAATCCAACTGATGTGAATATGGGCCATGATATTGCCTGGATATTCCAGCGTGCCAAAGGCCAGGTCGTCACGCGGTGTATCTAGGCATCTTTGTGCCCGCGCAGAGACTCTGAGGGGGGCGCTATCAAACACATAATTAAAGATAGCAATGTCATGGGGCGCTAAATCCCAAAGGGCGCTCACATCATAACGAAATGGGCCCAAATTGGTTCTCGTGGCATGAGCGTAATAAACACGACCGAGCTCACCGCAACGAACATATTCCTTGAGACGTACAATCCCGACATTAAACAAAAACACGTGCCCAACCATCAAGATCTTATTTCTTTTAATCGATAAATCCTTAAGATAGCTACATTCTTTCTCTTGAAGGGCCAGCGGCTTTTCGCAAAGAACGTGCTTATCGGATTCCAGGGCTTCTCGGGTCAGGTCGAAATGAGTATTCGTTGGTGATGCAATGCAAACAGCGTGGATATCTGGATTCTTAAGGATATCTTGGTAGTCCGTGGTCGTTTGAATATGCGGGAAGCTTGTCTTAATCGCGGCCAGACGCTGCTCACTTAAATCGGCGCACACCGTCGAGCGTGTATTAGGCAGTTGCGTAAAAATACGGATATGGTTAGGCCCCCATTGACCGCAACCGATGACACCGACATTAATCAACGTCGACTCCTGGTCTATTTGGATCGCTCGATCTTCTCAATTTTGTATTTCAAGACGCCGGCGGGAACCTTGATCTGAACCTCTTCTCCGAGGGCATGCCCTATAAGGCCCTTACCTATCGGCGAATAAATAGAAATCTTGTTTTCTTCATAATTGGCCTCCTCGGGTGAGACCATCATGTATCGCAGTTCTTCTCCTGAGGGGCAACTCAAATCCTTTAAAGTAACAATCGCCCCGATAAAAATCTTATCTGTAGGGATATCTTCGTCTTCAATAATCCTAGCCGTGGCCAGCTTGGCTTCCAGCTCAGCGATCCTGGCGGCGTTATGGGCCTGGGCATCCTTGGCCGCGTCATATTCGGCATTCTCAGAGATATCCCCCTGCGCCCTTGCCTCACCGATCGCCTTGGCAATGCCACGGCGCTCTTTTTTGAGGTCCTCGAGCTCATTGCAAAGCTTCTGGTAACCAACCCGCGTTAAATAAATCTGATCCGTCATCGCGCGTATCCCATCTGTTATCACATCTTCTCGATAGCCCGCATCATAACCGGAAGCACTTCCTTGGCCTCTGACTTGCTCATCCGACCTAGCTTAGCGAAGCGCCATTGATCGTTCTGGTCTTTATTTTCCCGGGTCAATTGAAGTTTATTCGCCCCGTTGTTGTAAGAAAATACGCCAACCGTAATACGCGTTGCCTCAAACTCTTTGGTTTCTTTAAACGTCTCCACATCCAATGCTTGATCGTAAGGCATATCAACCCCCCCCTTTCATCGTTAAACAAAATGTTCAACCATTATTGCAACCGCGCCCCAATATCCCGCAACGTCGCCACCAAAAAGGACTGCAAAAAATAAATAAACATAAAAGCGATGATCGGTGAAATGTCAATTGCCGCTGGTGGCAAGATCTTCCGGATTGGATATAAAATCGGTTCGGTCGTCCGTGTAAGAAACTGGACGATCGGATTGTACGGATCCGGATTTACCCAACTAATCAAGGCGCGAATCATAATCAACCAGGACGCAATGGATAACAACAGATTTACCATTCCTGCGCACGCCATGAAAAAATTGCTCAAGATAAACATGAACGATGTAACTTCTTATTAAAAGACTTTAAATAAATTACCTTCTATCACCTTTTGTTCGATGCGATCCAATAAGCGTTTAGTCTTCCTGGTCATCTCCTGCAATTCTTCCATAATCGCATTGACGCCGCGCGAGGTAATCAAAAGTGATTGCGAGGTGTCCTCCATGACCTTAGTCAAGCCCACGATATCAATCTGGCTCAATTGATCGGCGGTTGTAGTAAAGGATTCGGCGGCCCTGGCAAAGACCTCGGCTAGGTCCTGAACGTCAATGAGGTTCTCCCCCAGGATGGGTTGACCCAAATCAGCCCTCGGCTCTTCAGCGAGGACATCAATTTCAACAAGCTTTTCCCCTAAGATACCCTCTGTCTTGATTCCAAAACGAAGATTTTTATCCAGCTGCTCGCGGTATTGTTCCAGAATGTCTAGAGTCACTTTGACGCGACGGCCAGCGACTTGGGTATCCAAGAAGTTAATTCTCCCCACGGTCCCCACATTGACACCCGCGAGGCGCACGGGCGCGCCTTCCATAAGTCCACCGACATTATCATACAGGACAACCACCGCAAACCTGGGCTGGGCTAGCCCCTTGTTACCTCCCAAGGTAAGTACAAAAATAAAGATTAAGAAAACCCCCATCAAGAAGAATAGCCCCGCCAAAATCTCTTTGGTCAACGCCATGACTTGCCAATGACTGGAAGACTTGGCGGTTGAATTAACCAATTTTTGCTTTTCCATCAGATAATAAACTCCTTAACGAACATATTGCTAGAAATCTTAAATTCGGATGGCGTCCCAAAGGCGACAATCCTACCGCTCTGCAAAAGGGCCAGGCGGTCAGCGATCCGTAGCGAATTCTGAATATCATGGGAGGCCACGACTGTCGTGCAATGCAGCTTCTTAGCCACCTCATGCAACAAATCTGAAATATTTCGACTGCGCAAGGGGTCAAGCCCAGAGGTGGGCTCGTCACAAAATAATATCTTGGAATCGAGAATGATTGCCCGCGCCAACGCAACCCGTTTTCGCATGCCACCGCTCAATTCCGCCGGATATTTTTGCTCGACACCTTCCAAGCCTATAAGTTTTAAGATATTGTAGACCTTCATCCGAATAGTCTCTGCATCAAAGGCCGTGTGTTCCCGTAACGGAAACGCGATATTCTCAAAGACATTCATAAAGTCATACAATGCGCCCTCCTGAAAAAGGTATCCCATGTCCTTACGGATCCTTAATAATTCCTGTTCGGTCATTCGGGTGATATCCCAGGAGTTGATGGAAACACTGCCGCTATCGGGCCTCAACAATCCGATCAGATGTTTGAGGAAAACACTCTTGCCACTCCCGCTTTCTCCTAGGATAACCAAGATCTCGCCTTTCTTGACCTGAAGGCTCACATCCTCTAGAACGCCCTGACCATTAAAGGATTTATAGAGATGGTGTACTTCAATCATGACTTGCTATGGCGTTCGTTCATAATAACGAAATTGGTTTTTCCCATACTTGGTGTAAAGACGTTCATAAGGGCGTACGTCAAGTCGATCTATAAAAACCTGGATCTCTTTATATTCACCAATATGATAAACCTCGGAATCCAGCAGGCCTTCGATCCCATCACCGGGAGCCCACAACTCCCCTTCGAATTCAATGGGTTCGCCATCACGAATCCATTTAGCCTCAATCGTCGGAAATAAATAGCTCTGGACATTACCGATATTGCCGGTCTGGGTCGTACGGCAACCGGTTAATAACCAAAGGCTAAATATTAAAGACCAAAGACCCCGCCATGACCTTGATCCCATTTTTACCCCCACCATGTTAAAATTATTTTAGTCAATAAGGTATTGGACAAGATGATAAAGATGTACGAAAAAGCGACTGCCTTCGTTGTATACTTACCCACCCCCAAAGAACCACCACTAGTCGAATAGCCTTGATAACAGCAAATCCACCCAATAATGATCGCAAAAAAGAACACCTTCGCAAACCCTCCCCAGAAATCAACATATCCGATAGCCCTGATCGTCTGGTTGATATAAAACGCCCCTGGGATGCCCGCCTCTAGGACGCCAACGCCATATCCTCCGGTGATGCCAACGAACTCCGCAATAATGGTCAAGATAGGTAAAACCAGAAAACAGGCAATCATCCGCGGGACAATCAAATATTCAATCGGATCTACCCCTAAGGCGCGGGTAGCCAGCACCTGGTCATTGACGCTCATCGCTCCTAACTCAGCAGTGATACGCGCCCCTGCCTTTCCAGAAAATATAAGGGCGGTAAAGACGGGTCCGAGCTCGCGCACCAAAGACAGTCCAACCAAATGAGAAATATATTCTTTGGCCCCGAACCGCGACATGGCCATATATCCCTGAAGGGCCAAAACAACACCGGAGGCAAATGACGTCAAAACAATAATCGCCACTGAATGGACGCCTTGTTCGTAGATCTGCCTGAACGTTTCTGCCCAGCGGATGCGCCCACGAACAACACAAGCCAAGACATCCCAAAGAAAACAAACCGCCCGTCCTGACCACGCGACCCAATGCCATCCCAAATCCAACAACAGTCTCACGGCCTTTATTCTTTCCTCTCTCTTAACCAGATCTTGGCAAGTTCGGAAGTGATCTTATGTTCTAATGTCTTAGAGATATATTTTTCCGTTTGAGCGCCTCGCGATTTCTGCGTTAATTTTGCCTTTGACCAAAATGTCTGGACACTGCTCACCTTGGCCCCCAACGCGCGCACCGCATACTGGACGGCGCGATCATCGCTGACAACAACCACGCTCTTGCGGGATGCGGATTCCTCCACCATCCGTATCAGTTTGGCATCGGCGTTCTCGTCCCTGGAAAAAATAATTTGTATCTCACTTGCTGGGCCTGCCCCGCCCCAGACATCCGATCGGCCATCAAAGACAACGGTAACTGTATTACGCGAACTTCCATGAGGGCGGCACAATGCCAACCATTCAATCAATTGCCGACGCTGATCTTCGAGTGTCGCTCGCTCGGCTAGAGACATCCGATGAATGATATTGTACCCGTCCAGAAGATAATGTAAAGACATAAACGATACCACCCATCAACCCGACGATCACCATCAAAATAAAATTAATAAGAGAAATGCTAGCCGCGATCCCCGATTCCATGCCTACCTTGCCGAACAAATAAACAGCCCCGATCTCCCGAACGCCCAATCCACCTATAGATGGGAAGGATGCGGCAATGCAGGTTAATGGGACAAAAATCAAAAAGCAGATAAGGGAAACACCTTCTCCCAGGGCCCGCGCAATAAGATACCACGTGACCGCATACATCACCTGCGAGAGACACGATATCCCTATTGCCAATAATCCTTGTTGACGCCTGCCTCTCATTAAGGCAAGATCATAATGCAAGTCCATCAAGGCGCCCTGAATCTTTGGCCATAGAGAAAAAATGCAACAGCAAAAACTGTAGATCTTCTCGTTAAACAAAACACAGGCAAAAAAACCCGCACAGGCGGTGACCCCAGCCAGGGGAACGAATAAAGCACTATCCTGCACCAAACGATACCCTAAGATCAATGCCGCAAAGGAAACCAGGATAATGGCCACAAATCCGCTTAAACGGTCCAATATGACCGAGGCAACGACCCTGGTCTTCTGGGAGTTGTTGCGGCATAAACCGTACATCTTAATCAAATCCCCACCGATCGCACTAGGCAAAAAAATATTCCCAAAAAGTCCTATAAAATAATAACGGACCACCTCTCGCACCGGAGAGGCTAGCGCGAGGGCCTTAATAAAAACCAACCAGCGTAGGAGCAACACCCCATTGATTCCTAAAAAGGTAATCCCTGCGTACCCGAGAAATCCAAACTGGGCCGTGCGTAGAACCCCCCATGTCTTTTCCACGTCAATCCTGGAAAAAAGATAATACAACAGCGCTACGCTCAACAGGACACGTCCAGCAAGGGAAAGGGTGTTTTTTGTCGTCACAACTGACCATCCCTCCATTAACTATTCACCATTTTATTGATACATTCCTGATAGCCTTCTTCAGCAATATAAGAACTGCGCACCAAGGGCCCGCTCATCACATGTTGAAAACCCAACTGCAGTCCCCGGGCCTTATAATCTTCAAATTCTTCGGGTCGAACAAACCGTTGGACACGCAAAAACCGCTTTTTGCGTCCCGGCGCCAGATACTGGCCAATGGTCACAAGGTCGCAACCAACCGAAACCAAATCACTCATCAGCTCGGTAATCTCGATATCGGTTTCGCCAAGGCCGACCATAAAGCCGGACTTGATAAAACTCGCTGGGGCTAACTTCTTGAGCACTCCCAAGACCGCCAGCGAACGCCCATAATCGGCCTGCGGGCGTACTGCGGGGGATAGGCGACGTACTGTTTCCATGTTATGGCTGATCACCTCCGGCCGTGCCGATGTCAATAAACGCAAAGATTCCAACTTATTAGAAAAATCAGGGATCAAGATTTCGATCTTGGTCTGCGGCATTAAATCCCGGATGGCCTGGATGGTGCGGACAAACTGCTCAGCGCCCTCATCGGGGAGATCGTCACGGGCAACAGAAGTCACTACCACATAACGTAGGTTTAACTGCTGGACAGCCATTGCCACCTGACGAGGCTCATCAGGGTCAACCGCAGTCGGCCGCCCTGTCTGCACGGCACAAAAACGGCACGCACGGGTGCACACATCACCTAAAATCATAAATGTCGCCACCCCACGGCCCCAGCATTTGCCCAGATTCGGGCATAAGGCGCTTTCGCAAACGGTATGCAGGCTCGCCTGACGCAACATCGTCTTGATCGTCCCTACCTTTGCCATGTCCGGAATCTCTTGACGAAACCAGGACGGCAGACGAGCTATAGCCGCAGTGGCGTTATCTTCCAGAAGGCGTGCCATATCCCTTCCCCTTAAACTGACGCTCGAGTTCTTTGAGTTGTTTATGCATCTGGATCCTTGCTCTGAGAGAAGCATAATCAACAATCATCTTCCCATTAAGATGATCTATCTCATGCTGAATAACTCTCGCCATCATATCCTCATATGCCTTCTCCTGCGGCCGATTTTCTTGATCGATATAACGCACAACGATTTTTTCTGGACGCCTAACCATAACCACAATGCCAGGAATGCTCAAACAGCCTTCTTCCATGGAGCTATTGCCAAACCGACGGGTAATCTTGGGATTAATGAAAGCCAATGGCCCATCACCGATATCGGCAATAAAAATCTGGAGATTGATCCCTACCTGCGGGGCCGCGAGACCTACGCCTTTGTTCTCCCGCATGGTTATAAGCATTGCCTGAATCAACGATTGTTCCGTAACACCAACACTGAGAACAGGAACAGAATTTTTACGTAGGCAGGGGTCACCGTAGAACCTAACTCTCAAAGGGGTGGCATTCATGAAAAATACTATTTAACGTTGGCGGGATGATATCCCTTTTTAATTTTCTGCGAAGGAAAACGCGATTTAATCCTATTCTTAGCGTCCATATAGATGATGCGTAGTTTTGCCCTCTTCGCCTCGCGCGGCGTCATATAAGCATAGCTTAGAATAATGACGTGATCACCAACAACACCCAGACGTGCTGCTGGCCCATTAAGACAAATCACCCCCGAACCCGCCTTGCCGGCAATGGTGTAAGTGTTAAAACGATTGCCGTTGTTGATATTAAGGACCTCCACGCGTTCATGGGGGACAATACCAACTGCTCGCATCAGCTTGCTATCAATCGTGATGCTCCCTTCATACAGCAGTTCAGCCTCAGTTACAACCGCATGGGCAATCTTTGATTTACAGAATTGAATAAGCACAATTTCTAAATTTTCGCATTAATCCTTGCCAACAATTGATCTTTCGACATCGCCCCAACCATCTGTTCGATTGCCTCGCCTTTTTTGAAGATCAATAGCGTTGGAATAGACATAATATTGAACCGCCCAGCCATTTCCTGGCATTCATCGACGTTGACCTTGACAACCTTGAGTTTACCATCCAGGTCGCTTGCGACCTCATCAATAATAGGGGCGATCATCCGGCACGGCCCACACCACTGTGCCCAGAAATCTACCAAGACCGGCAGATCGGACTTCAATACCTCCACCTCAAAATTTTTATCCGTCACATGCGCCACGGCCATTTCTATTCCCTTTCCTTTAAATTTCCTACTGAATCTGGGTGGATATTAAATTTTTATAAGATGTTATTATAACTATTCATAATCAATAGTTCAATCAATTTCACTGGGGCTGGCTTAATTGTTTATGGTTTATGGCAATGGTTAGCTACTCTGGTCTATTTCTCTCTAAAATTGATCTCAGGTGGATCATGCTAAAAAAAAGGTCCAGATTCTTGATGTGCTCTACATGCCGAACCTCTTTAACTATCCGTGACAGAGAAAGGGAGACGACCAGGCGCAGGAGTGCGGAGACAAGAAAAAGCATGAGGATTGGATAACCAAAAAGGGCCGGTAGGTGTTTGACGATAAATCCGCCCAATAATGCCCCGCAGGAGAGGGCAAGGCCGTTCACCACATTAAAATAAGCGATGCAGCGGGTCCTTTTCGCTGGGCTGACCGCGTCATATATGAAATTGACCGCGCAGAGATTAAATCCCGCCCAGAGAAACCCTGAGAACATCTCAACCATAACCAAATACCACGGCGCCTGATACATAATCCATAAAAGAGGAATCAAGGGGAACAAAAGTGCGGTCAGGCGCATGATCTTGAGGTTGCCTACCCTGTCTGCATGCCGGCCCCAACGATGGACCGCCAGATACAGTATCAACGGTGCGGCCGTGGTGATCGTTGCGTAGACTAGATAATTAAACGACAGGTCCCGGAGCATGAAGACAGCAAAATACGGCGCGGCCAGGTTCACGGCAAAATTCATACTGGCGACAAAAATGACGAATTTAGCGAAATTGCTTTCCTTGAGCCTCAAAAAAAACTGTATAAAAGAAAAGGTGTCTTCTTTGTTGTACGTCAGGGGGGGTTCTTCCATCCGTTGTAAGGATAAAAATGAAAACACCCGGCTCAGCAGGCCCAGAGCGAATAATAGAGAAAATCCGTACAGTAGATTCGTCTCTTCCATGGCATGCAGGATAATACCAGCGGTGATCATGCCGGCTATACCAATGAGCCCCATGATACGGCTACGCCACCCAAAATAACTTCCCCGCTTGCCCACATCCACCAAATCGCACAAAAAACTCAACCAGGCCGGATGAAAAATCGTTGCGGACGCAATAAATATAACGGCCAAGGGAATAAAAACCCAATAATTAATCCACCCCGTAATACTTAAAGACACAATCACGGCCAAGACAATGATCTGCGTCAAGATAAAAGTGCTGACCATTTTCTTGCGCGACCTGAATTGCTCTAAAATCTGCGCACTCAAGAGCTGAATCAGGGCGGAAAACATATTGATCGCGCCATTGAGTATCCCAACATGCTGCGCGCTGGCACCCAAGAAAAGGATAAACGGCGTGAAAAATTCCTGAGTGAAGCCCGTAGTGAGACATCCAAAGATGCCTTTATACAGGGATGTGTCCAGACTCTTTTTCTTCGCGACAGCGTCCATCATCCAACCAAATTAATACCGGGCGTTTGGGCTTTATCTTTCTATTTATAAACCAGAATCACCCTCTTTCAGGGAACGCCGACGGGCAACACCAGTCCTATAAGCGGCGCGCTCAACAGCCTTCGCCACCGTTGCCACGACCCGCTTGTCAAAAATACTCGGGACAATATACTCGGCGTTGAGCTGATCTGACGGAATCAATCCCGCTATGGCCTCGGCGGCCGCGAGCTTCATTGCCTCATTAATTGTCTTCACGCGCACATTCAGGGCACCGCGGAAGATGCCGGGAAAGGCAAGCGCATTGTTGATCTGATTAGGAAAATCCGACCGTCCCGTCGCAAAGATCCGGCAGGCCTTACTTGCTTTGGCAGGGTCCACCTCAGGGTCAGGATTGGCCATCGCAAAGACCACCCGATCTTTCTTCATTTTCTTAAGATCATTAACCGTCAGGATATTCCCGGCAGAAACCCCTATCAATACATCCGCTCCGACCAACGACTCTCTTAGCGTCATCTCTCCTTCTTTCTTAATACACAAGAAAAGGTCGTGACGCGCGGCCCTCAGAGAAGTCTCGTCAACAACCAAGACAGCTCCTTGACGATTGCATCCCAGTAAATTTCTGACCCCAGCGGCAAGCAATATCCGGGCGCAGGCGACCCCCGCGGCGCCCAATCCGCTCATGACAATCCGAATCTTGGTGATATCTTTCTTAACAATCCTCAGGGCATTTTTCAGCGCCGCCAGGACAACCACCGCTGTCCCGTGCTGGTCATCGTGCATGACCGGGATATCCAACGATTGCCTGAGACGCTCTTCGATCTCGAAACATCGCGGAGAGCTGATATCTTCCAGGTTAATGCCGCCAAAGACCGGGGCAATATATTTTACCGTATCGATTATCTGGTCGACATCCTGGGTTGCCAGACAAATAGGCCAGGCATCGATCCCAGCAAATTCTCTAAAAAGCATGGCCTTCCCTTCCATGACCGGCAACGCGGCCTCGGGACCCAAATTCCCCAAACCAAGGATGGCAGAGCCGTCAGTAACGACAGCTACGCTATTGCCTTTGATAGTTAAGGTATGCACCTTTGAAATATCTTTCGCGATCGCCTTAGATACCTTGGCAACCCCCGGGGTATAGGCCATGGAAAGCTGTGCCCTGGTGACCAGGGGAACTTTATTCTGAACGTGGATCTTCCCGCCGAGATGAAGAAGAAATGTTGGATCAGAAAAAGAAATCACCTTGACCCCGTTGAGGTAAGGGAGATGAACAAGAACCCGTTCGCCGTGCGCTTCGTCTTCGATGTCAAAAGTGACGTCTCGGATCATCTTGTGCCGTGTTGCCTCGACAATATCCACGGCCCCCAAATTCGCTTTTTCCTTAGCCAATAAATTGGCGACAGAGGCAAATACCCCTGGCTGATTTTCTAGTTCGAGGCGCACGGTAAGCCTATGATTGGAATATGAAATTTCTGATGGTAATTTCGCAGTCATTTCTATAATGATTGATACTTGACCGAACAGCCATAGGATTTTGTTGATGGCACACTCACGGCCTTGCCCGCCATCGCCTCTTCCAGCGCGGCCTGGACATAATTATTGGCCTTGGGCACGTCATCAGGATTGACACTAGGGATATCATCAATTGCCCCCTGATAGATCATTATGCCCTTGGGGTCAATGATCAATAGATAAGGAGTTGTCTTTGCCCCATACAATCTCCCCACGCGCCCTGTTGGGTCCAGGAGAATTGCCGTTGGTGAGGCATTTTTCTGAATATTAAGACCATTGACATCCGCAGGCTCATAATACCCTTGCTGGCCCGGCGCTGAAGAAATAATTGAAAGCCATACGACACCCTTGCCGGTGTAAGTTTCTTGCAGGTTCTGCATGTTACGACTATTATAATGTTTATTGACGAACGGACAATCGTAATTGAGCCATTCCAATACAAGGTATTTCCCTAGAAACTGGGACAAAGACACCTCGTGGCCCAGGCTGTCTTTGAGGGTAAACTCCGGCGCAGGCTTGCCTATCTCTACCTGGGCAATGGCAGACGCCATCATACCGACCATTAACCCAGCGATAATTAATAAAATGGATAATAATCTTGGCATGCTTACCTCCACAGTAAATAAAATTTTATAACCAAATTTGCCATCGGTGTCAATACCCCATTGACAATTCCCACTATTTGACCGGCGAGCCTATCTTCGTTACGATTACCGTACAGATTCCAAGGCCTCTAACACGATCGCCGGCGTGATAATCTCCGGCAGGACCTTTTTATGTTGATGATCCTGGCCGTAATAAATCACGTACACAGGAATACTATTTTTCCCTAATTCGGCCAAGGCCCGCGTAATGCGACCGTCGAACCGCGTCCAATCCGCTTTAACTGCAGACACCCCCAGTTCTTGGAATTTATCCACTACTGCCTTGTTGCGCAGAACCACCTGCTCATTAACCTGACAACTAAGACACCATTTGGCCGTGAAATCTAAGAAAACTATCTTACCCTCCTCGCGTAATGCTCGCATCAGTTCCGGTGAATAGTCCATCCAGGGAATAAAGGCTTCATCGATCTCAACCGGCCTCATTGGGGCGCGGCTATCAACAACGTGGCTCAAAACCCAAATCAGCCAGGCGATCGTCCCGACCAAGAGAAGCGCCAAAAGTCTCTTAAACGTATTCATCCATGGCCCTGGTCGGGGGACAAACTTAAGAAGTCGGGGAGACATAGACAAAAGGACAACAGGAAACGCGAACCCCAAGGCCAGAAACGTAAAAATTAAAAAGTTGCGCAACGCATCTTGTGTAATCGCAAAGCCAATGGCGGTACCCATAAACGGCGCCGTGCATGGCGTTGCCAGCAAAACAGCCAAAACACCGGAAAAAAAAGTCTTCCCGTAGCCGTGATGTCGATTGATATAAGCCGCGGCCTGCGGAAAGAATATATCGATCGCAAATAATCCCCACAGATTAAGGGCAAACACGAACAAAACCAAACACATTATGATCAAGAAGACCGGTGACTGAAACTGAAATCCCCAGCCGATCGGACGACCTAGGGCTTTGAGCGTAATCAAAAGTCCGGCCAGGATCCAAAACGAGACCAAAACGCCTAGCGCAAAAAAAAGGCTCGAGAGAAGGGCTTTTTTGCGATCACCCCCCTTATCAACAAGCGAGAGTACCTTAATCGATAAGACCGGAAGGACACAGGGCATCAAATTCAAAATAAGTCCACCGATAAAAGCGAAAAGTAGCGCTACCCATAAGGAAATACCGGGTAATGCCGGCACCGTTAGTGGCGCTGCAACGGTCCGGATTGCTACTTGATCCACTGCCATTTCAAACGCACGCTGGGCGCCCGTCGTATCCTGGACAACCAAAATACCAGAGAAGCTATCGACCTTACCTGCTTGGATCGTTGACCTGGGCATGACCAACTCAAGACCGCTGTCTGTAAAATGCAAAGTTTGCGCAGCCGAGTGGATGATGAGATCATCCTGGTCTGGAAAAAATTCTACAGAGGCAATCGTGGCTCGTTGCGTTAAAGGAACCGCGACATTCAAGCCAATCGATGCCGTGTCCGCAAATGCATTGACCGGCCATGGGCTCGGCTGCACCCAGCGGCTATGTGTCTTTGTGAAATGATCGGCCCAGGCGCTTGGCTGGGCAACCGGCCCTACCTTTAGATCCAACAATAAATCAGCCTTGCCTGGAATACAAATTTTTTCGCATGCCAGCCATTTGATATCTGCCCGCAGCGTCACGGTATTCTCGGTAATCGCGGGTGAAGGTGCAATCTCAGCAATAAGAAAGACCTCTTGTGTATATCCGTACGTCGTTAACTCAGATTCCTGAAGACGTTCCGGAATCGGCCAGCGAATCTCACGGGCACGAAAACTATCCGGCAGGTTCCAATGAATGACCGGTGGCAGGCCTGAATCGCCAGGATTCTTCCAGTACACATGCCAACCAGGATCCATGGTCATCCGCACTGCAACCTCAAACGGTTCTCCAGCGCGGATGGTCTTAACGCTACTAACCAGCTCCACCTGGGTGTGCGCGTCGTAGACCGTTTGCGCATTCGTCGCTTGGGTAAAAAGAAGGAATAAAATTATAAAAATATTTATTCGCCCTGATTTCATAAAATATGAGAAGGGGAGTCTTGCGCCTCAACCTGGCCGGTCCCCATCGCAATCTTTTGCCAGGAATCAACATCAAATTTTAAACAAACAATTCCCGCCGTAGGAAGATCTGCTAATTTTTCCCCACTTAAATATCTCATTAATTCGGACAAATCTGGATTATGGCCAACCACGATGGCCCGCCCAACATCCTGCGCGATATTCTTAATAACCTTTAAGATCGCAAGGGGCCCAAACTGATAAATTGCTGAATTAATAACGATTTGATTCAAGGGATAACCAATCCCCTTGGCCAGGACGTGGGCCGTTGTCAGGGCACGTTTGGCCGGACTTGAGATGATGATCTCAGGCTGATTAAATTCTTGAAAACGTCGGCCCAGCCACGATGCCTGCTGTTTGCCGCGCGCATTTAAAGGCCGGTCTATGTCTTTAAGCGCAGGATCGTCCCGGCTCGATTTGGCATGCCTTATCAAGCATACGATTTTCATAAAAAATTCTTCCTACAGCACCCACTGAACAATAAAAAATAAAATATATCCCACAATAAGCACTATACCTTCTTTCTTGGTAATGAGCCGACCCGTGAACATAAAAATAAAAAAAAGAAAGCTCATGACCATAACAACGGGGATATCAAACAACAAAGACTTCAAAGAGATCGTTATGGGAGAAATGATGGCCAAAATGCCCAGCGTTACCAAGAGCGTGAAGACATTAGAGCCTAGGGTCTCTGAAACCGCCACATCCGTCATTCCCCTGCGCGTTGCCTGAATAGCCGCGGCAATGTTAGGAATCGAAGGACCAATGGCCCCGATTGTCATGCCGATCAACCGCTCATCGACAGACAATTGTCTTGCCAGATCAATCGCTTGGTGGGTGAACACATTTGCCCCCACCAAAAGAAGCCCGAGACCAAAAATAAAAGCAACCCATGGAGAGCGTAGCTTAGCAAAACTAAAACCAAGCAAATCTAGCTCGATCTCTATCCCCTTGAGGAGCTCTTCCTTTTCTATAACGTCCCTACGCTCCTGCAAAAAGACATTAATGACATAAGGGATAAACAATAAAAGAAAGGCAACGCCTTCTATCCCGGTGATTTGTCCGCCTGTCGCCACAGCAAAGATCAAGACCGGGACAATAATAGAAAAAATGCCGTCCCGCAAGAGAATGATATCAGTGACCTTCAAAGGTTTGATAAGCGCAGAAAGTCCGATCATAAGGCCGATATTGCACACGATCGACCCTATAGTCACCCCAAAACTAAACGCCGGGTGCCCTAAAAGAACGCCTTCTACCGCAACCAGAATCTCTGGCAAACTAACGGCAATGGAGACAAGGATTAACCCGACACTTGCCGTGGTTGTTCCCAATTTTCTAGCAATGGGAATAAGCGAATCGGTAAACCAGTCCGAACCTTTACCAATAAGAAAAATGCTCAAAATGATGAAGGCGATATTGATTAAGATTTCCATATTCAAGTCTTGCTCGGTGCCCTACGTCCTGGCATGAATGCCAAAGGTCTTGCCAAGAAATACCCCCAACAAAAACGTGGCGAGGGCAGTAATCAGTATCAACGCGACCGTTTCCAAGAATTCCTTCCAAAACCGCCGGTCGAACACAACGACGCTGTAAAACGTCAAAAAAGAGATCAAAACAATGCCGACTAACGTAGAAAAGGCAAACGCATAGCCCATATGATGGGTAAAGAAATAAGGAATGGCCAAGAGAATCGCGGAGAGTATATACGAAATACCCGTGATGACCGCCGAGAGCCAAGCGGTGCGGTGCGGATCTTGCTTGGCCTGCAGGTATGCAGCCGAACCCATGGAAATCGCTGCGGAAAATCCAACGATAAGCCCTGATATCCCCGCGAAGAGCGTGGAACTAGTGACCCCCAAGAACCCGGCGTGGACGCCTGTAATCTCCACGATGGCATCCGCTAGTCCGAGCGCAATAAAACCGATGTAAGTAATGACCGTCTCTCGAATCTGACCAATAAAGAACTTTTCGTGCTCTTTTTCATCTTGGATGATCTTCTCCAAGTCGCTTTGGTCCTGACCGGAGAGTTTGACCACCACCTTCTTGTATTCTTCAATAACCGCGTGTTCGTGGCGTTCCAGGAATTTAATGGTAAAGACCAATCCAAAGAGCCGGCGCATCATGCGGAAAGTCAGAAGGAAAGAATTAGTTACCTGCGGCACATAGGAAGGCGCGAATTTCTTCCAAAATAGATAATGCCCATGCTCCTGCTCGGCCAATTTTTCTAAGATTGCCTTGTTAGTGGGATCTTTTTCCGCCAAGGCCAAATCCCGATACAGCAAGGAATCCGCATACTCACTCAAGATGTAGCGCTCCGGTCTCATTAGAATGATTTTCCTGCTTTATCGATCATGGCCGTATTGCGTGTAATCAATGCCAAGCTCCTGCATATCGGTTTTCATCGGGCCATGGAAGCCGAAGGGTGTTTCTGCAAAAAAGGCATCGACCATGTCCTTTTCAGTAACCTGCGGATGATTGGCCTGGACAGCTAAATTTTCGGCCTTTTGGGCAACCTTCTTTCGCGCCATATCCCGTAGGAATACCGGCGCCTTATTGATCAGTTGGTGAAACTTTCCTTCTGCTCTCTTTTCCCAGACTATATCCATAGCATCTTACCTTGTTAAGGAATCTTCTCGCCGCGCACAATGGGCGCCAAGAGCGCCGTATCAATGCGCAAGCCGCCATCGTGCTCGATTTTAATCGTATAAACAATCCCTGGGACAAACATAGTCCCTGGCGCCTCAATTTGAGCATTTTTGACACCGGCCAATTGGGCAGCGGTAGGATTAAGCACGTACTCCCAAAAACTCCCCCAGAACCTGGTCTCCACTGGATTCTCTGCCCTAGCTTCAAGTTTATACCCTCGGGGGACCTGATAAATTTCGGTAATAGTATATTCTTTAGTATCTTTACCATCAAGCATAAATACCTTCCAGAAGAGATAAGCGCTTTTTCCTTTCAGAGGGTGCGCCTCACGGACATACATGTCATCAAACCGGACCACCAACGACTGAAACTGGATGATATTGCCTGGAAATGTAAAATATTTCGGCTCCAGGGGCTTGTGGCGACTATCATACTCCAAAAATTTGATTGTCGTATAACTCTTTTGATCAGTTTCGTTGTAATTGACACCAACCACCAAGACTTCCGCCACCCGCGAATCCGCTTCCAGGCGAGTGACAATCTCTTGAAGGACCGCCTTCTCATAAAGATACTGACTGATGAGTTTATATACCTGAAACCCAGCGGTGAAACATAAAAAGAGTATAATAATATCCCTGACAATGTTTGTCTTTTTTATCATTTCTCCTTTAAAACCATCAATGCCTCTTTTCCCCTGCGGGTTAGTGTCTTGATCTTACGCTCGGCGGTCAAGGCAAGCTTATAATCAGGGTACGGATGGGCATAGACGAGCTCAACCGGACGTCTGCCGCGCACATACTTGGCACCCCGTCCTTGATTGTGCCGTGTGATGCGCTTTTTAAGGTTGCCGGTCGCACCGGTGTAATACGTCCCGTCACTACAGATAACGATATACACATGAAACGGACCTTGCCGTTTAAATTTACGCCGTGTCTTTTGATGGCTATTCATCTCTGGGAACACCGGGGCTTGGTCTTATTTCCTGGTCTTGTTTCCTTACAATCTCGCTTGATACAAACACCGCGCGCAGGATGCCCCAAATGGTGACGGCATCCCCGGCCTCCAGAATATTTTTACGGATCTGGCTGTCGCTCATGGCCCGGGCAATAGATGACAGTATCTGCACCTGAAACTCGTCTTCATGCGTTGGGGTGAGGATTAGAAATATAAACTGTGTTGGCTTACCATCCGGCGAATTCCACTCTATCCCTGCGGGTGACCGACCGAACACAATCACAGGCCGTCGCAAGAGAGCGATCCGGGCATGGGGTACGGCAATCCCCTCTTCCAGGGCAGTGCCCATGATATGCTCGCGCTCCAAGACAGATTTGTAAAAAGTTTCCGCCTCGCCAGCCTCCTCTTGACTGGCAACCAGATCGCACAATCTAGCAATGACCGCCTCCTTGCTGGTGGCCTTCAAGTCGGCAATAATGCTACGATGAGAAAAATATTCCAGGAGGCTAATCCGGCGGCGTTTTGTCAAGGCATAACTAAGCCAAGGACCAACGATAACGGAAGACACAAGCGCGCCGAATACGATAGCGACAAACACCGGCTCTGTGATCAAATGATGTTCATAGGCAATCAACCCAACGATAATCTCCATAGAGCCGCCGGGGACGTGAGCGATAGCAATGGGTAGACGGTTGGTCGGAGGGAGCCTTGTCCAATGAACACCGAGCCATGCCCCCAGAAATTTTCCTACCATACTAACGACCGTCACCAATAAAACAATGAAACCATCAAAATTCTTAAGAAAATCAACCTTGAGGCCGATGTTGACAAAAAACAACGGAACAAAAATGGCATAGACTATATGGGAAATGACCTGACGGGTGCGCTCGGAGATAGCCTTGGCCTCGCCAGCCATAATCCCCGCCAGAAAAAAACCGAAGAGCGCATGGATACCGAGCTTCTGAGTTACGGCCCCACAAAAAAGTCCCAGCAGCCAGAGCAATGTCAGCGGCACGACCGTAGGGCTCGTTTGTCGTGCCTTGACCTTGGAAAACACAAAATCAACCACGTGCCGGCCAGCCGTCAAACAAAAGACGGTGAAACCCAATGTTAAGGTGAGAATTCCTGCCAATTTCAAACTATTAATGCCGGCCTGCGTAAAAATTCCCAATATGATTGTAAATATCAGCCAGCCAATAATGTCGTTGACTGATAGCGCACAGATAATCAAAAATCCTAAATCGGTCTTCGCAATACGCAGATCATGAAGGGCTCGGGCGGTAATCGGCATGGCACTAATCGTCATCGCCGTTGCCATGAAGAGCGCAAAGATCATCCGCTGGGAGGGATCAACCAAATACTGGTCCGGAAGAAACAGACATACCGCAAAAGAAATACTCATCGGCACCATGATATCTGTCAAGGCAATCGTCAGGGCGTCCCCGCGCTGGCGCCAGGCGCTAGAGAAGTCTACCTCAAGGCCAGTATTTAAAAGAAAGAAAAATAATCCTATCCACGCGATCGTCTCCAGCATGGTTTTCTGGACAATATCATCGGGGAAGACTATCCGATAAATATCAGGGAAAAACCGCCCCAAAATACTTGGCCCCACCAGAAGCCCTACCAGCATCTCAGCGGTAAAGGCAGGCTGTTTCCAGCGGGTAAAAAAATCTGCTGTGCCCTTTGCCAAGATGAGCAAAAGAAAGATCTGAACTAAGAAAATAAATAGATGCTGTTCGTTGATTGGCCCCATAAATGAAAGCAGTATAACATAGCTTGTATAACGAATACCTCATAATTATTGAATATTCAGAGTCTATACCCTATACTTATAGTGGCAAGGATGCCACTTCTATGCTCAAACCACCATCTAAATTAAGACTAAAGACCGCCCAGCACACCATCGAATACATCATCCTCATGATGCTGATTATGGCTGGGATTATCATCGGCGGCCCCTATGTCATCCGCTCCTGGAATGCGCAAATAAAGGGCTGGGAAGGCTCCGTTATTGATGCCATGACCGACCCGTTGCTGGAGGCCAATGTCACTGACCGATGATCCCTCTCTATAGCCCTAATGCCTTTGGCCACAGAGCAACCTTAGCGTCCTCAAGGCCAAATTTCCTCGATGTGCGTAAATGACAATAGCACTGCTCCTCTGACCTGTAGCGATAATCTACCAATAAACGACAATCGTAATAATTTTATTGGTGGTGTCGATCATATACTGTTTGATAAACGACGTTTTGATCCATCCCCCGATGATATCAAACGAATCTGCCGCTTCTTTGCCATCGGAAAGATCAAACATTATAAAAAAGAAAAGGGCATTATTATTTCTCACTCCAATTTCATTGTCTTTGTGGTGACGACCTGTGGACAATACGCGCTTAAATTCTACCCGATCGATGCGGCCAAAAGAATCACTATGGATTACACCCTCAACCGCTTCTTAACAAAACATCGTTTCCCAACACCTTTGATGCGCACAGGCCACGATGGTCGACCCTTTTTGGCCAGCAATGAACGGCTCGTTACCTGCTTTTTATACATTGATGGATTGGGGGCATGGCAATGCCTTAAACAAAGTCATGTCATCCATCAAATCAATAGCGCCATGCTCTCTCTTAAAAACCTCTTATCTGTTTATGCAGGACATCCTTTCTCAAAACAAAAAAAACGTTTCGCAACAACCATCAATGACCTTGCCAAGGCATCTGGCGCCATTAAGCCTTATAATCAAAAAAGAATAATTGAGGCCGCTTTACTGGATGCCTGCCGAACCTACCAGAACCATCGACAACTTTTTACCCGCCAATGGCTTCATAATAATACCTCCTTAAGCAACATGCTCATCGCCCAAGAAACCGTCTATACCCTTGATCTATCCCACATCCAAGAAGATTACGTTCTCTCCGACCTGGCAAGTCTGGTCATTTCCTGTCTACAGTTTAAAATACCCACCACCACAACCAACAACATCATTAAAGACTACCTTGCCCAACATAGGATGGAGCCAAGGTATCGTCTCGTTCTCAACGCCTTGATTACCCTGGGTCTAGTCAAAGCATATTTGAAGAATGACCAACGTGAAAAATCCCCTGGCCTTGCTCAACATCCCCCGAACCTTGTGAAGGCCTATAGGCTGCAACTTTCGGCCAGCAAAGAATCTATTATGGACGTATTAAAAAATAGCGGAACTGCGAGGAGATTCTAAGCCTTAAACAGAACTGCTGAAGAGTTGGGGACAGAATTTTCTAGCCCCCAGAGGCCGTCACTGCGGACAAAAATAATTTACTCACGAACCCTTCCATTTCTCCTGCCATAGTCCCAACACGATTTGACGCAACACCTGTTCAGTCACATGGCCGCGTTTTTCGTGGCCCAAGACAGGCCCGGGCCAGGCCCGATGACCGTACATCTTTACCAAAATGCGCCGTATCGATTCCGGAACTTGTATCTCATGCTGGCCACTATGATGGGAAATCGTGCTTCCGGTAGCCAGTGAACGCAATAGCCTTTTATCTTTTTTCATCGCTGCTGGAATCTGTTGTGATAATGCCAACATGGGGGCTGACAAAAATGGAAATACAAAACTGCACCCATGGGCCTTAGCTACCTTTTGATGCGCTTGCTCACTGGTCATGGCCCAATCCAGACGCCCTGCCAGGCCCCCTGGCCACGCCACTGCGGACTGATCCCCGAACCACTGGCAGCTCCCCATCCCCGAAATAAACGTGTTTCCAGCGATCCTAAGGTCATATTTCTTTAGAGCTGCATAAACAACCGCCAAATCCAAATCCAGCATGGGCTCATCGGTGATGCCCACAAGCGCCTCAAAGGCAGAAAAAAATTCCACCACCTTAACATGAAGGATATGATGGGCAATTCCTGCTTGATGAGCAAGCCGGGTTGACTCCGCCACCGTCAGGGAGTTAAAATCATCAAATTGGACAGTCACGGCAGTAACCTTGGCCCCAGCCTGCTGGGCCAAAAGCCAGATAAGCATCGAGTCAAATCCGCCGCTGAACATAACTGCTAAAGGTAACCCTGCCATAGGGCCCATGGCATTGACAAGTGTTTGTTGGAGGGCGCCTGTCAGATTATTTAAATCAAATGGGGTGGCTCGTAATAGAGGTGGAGGGAATTTTATTCGTCCCTTTAAAACTGTTCGTGGGGCCAGGAGATAGCCATCGCGGATATAATCCCAGGCTGCGCCCTCATCGATCTCATGCCCAACCTCTATATATCCATCAGCATCGGTCATGCCTTCTTGGCCTGATCATCCATTTCCGTTGGCACTGCGAGGGTTTCACCACGAACACGATTGATTTTGTCATTAAGAGCTTTATTAACAGGGACATAACCGCAATACCGGCATTCCTGCCACTTGGACGAACAGGTGTGAATCCCCGCGCTGGCCTCTCTTAGCGTATTATGCAAAAAGTCGTTATCAAACCAGATGTCCTTAAAACGACGCTCATAAACGTTACCGGCAATACACACGCCCACACTATCACAAGGCGCGATGACCCGACCATTCTCATCCATGAAACTATAAAACCAACCTACCTGACAATTGACTTTCTTGCCGCTGGTTGAATCATAAACGAACAGGCGGTCATTATGCATGGGCGTTGACGTTAGGGCAACGATATTCTCAAATTGATGTCCATTATCAATGATATTTCTTAGATTCTCCAGGTTATGTTGAAATGTATAACCGGCCCCCAGCGCATTTTCAACAATCTCACGGAATTCTACTAGGGACTGCTTTGAAAAAACAAGTTCCTTCATTTCTTTGGTGGCCTTAAAAAAGCGAATATAGACCCTGTCGATTTCACGCTGTTGGGCAAGCTCCAGCAGCGCGGGCAATTCCTTGTAATTATGATCATAGGCAATGAATGTCAGGACGATCTTTGGCTTGCCATATTTGCGTCGAGCAACCAACAACCGATCCAAATGCTTAATCAAATTTGCCATCGACCCTTTTATCTTCCCATGAACACGCCGGTAGGATTCTTCGGTCATTGCAGAAAAATTAACAATCAAACGGTCGGCCAGGCACAAATACCGCAAGTGTTTTGATTCAAAATCGAGATGACTATACGCCTTTAACCGCATCCCCAGATCCTTGATCTTGTGAAATGCCTGCTCCGTAAAAGGATATAGGACGATCTCTCCACCCTCGAGATTGATCTCATCAACTCCGATCTCATGACAATCATCAATCACGCCCTCCAGTACCGCATAATCCAGCATGACCCTCTTGGGGGGTGATGAAATCAGTGGAGAAAAATACCAACAGAACGCGCATTTGCGGTCACAGGCCTGAATCACGTGAATATTGATCGACTGAGGACCGATCAATGGCCGTCCCAAGATCGAACTTCGGACGCGCAACATATCTCTAATATGGGGGGCCAACGTTTTTAGGGTTTGCGTATTAACCATGGATCATTTCCCCCAGAGATCGGAAAATAACAATATTCGCCATTCTTTTGTGTTCTTTAACGCCTCGACAATACTAAAAAATTGTGTCAATTCTTTACGGGATGCCGCTGTCACAAAATCTGCGTGATGAGTCACTATACCAGACAATGGCCTACGGCCTATGTCCCTTACCAGCATGGCCATCATCTCCCCAGCGGTATTAATCGAAACCTTTTGACTGTCATATCTACTAAAAGAAATTCTAGACGGCAATTCTACTAATCGTGATTTTATCTGTGGCTTACGGCCTCCAGCAGAAAAGATCTGAAAGTTCTCTTGCTCTAGTATCCGTAATGTCCGCTCATCATAACCATGAAAAGGGGGGACAAACGCTGGCATGAAATGGTCCTCGAACGCCAAACGCATCTGTTTTAACCCTCGCTGAATGTCTTCACGCTGCCGCTGGAAAGACCGTGATTCCCCAAATTCATATTTTTGACTACCGTTTGTCGAATGGTTCACATGAAGCCATCCGTGCTGGACGATATCCAGCAAGCCGGGTGTCTTTTCCTTGGCCCGACACAGGAACCGAATAAGCCCCTGCTCCATTTTTCCAGGAATGACCGCATAGATGACCGGTAGCTTACGGTCAATGGCCAGATCAAAAAAGAAACGAAAATTCTTATCTAACGTCCAGACATCGTCGTTGCGAATAAAAAGACGTGCACGGATCATATATTACAGTATACTATGAATAGCCTAACCAAACAATGCGCGTCTTACTTCATTACACTCACAAACAGACCCTGGGGCATACTACCCGAACAATCACCCTGGCCAGAACCCTAGCTCATTATGGCGCAGAAGTACTAGTCCTCCAGGGCGCGGAACCGCAACCCTTCATCTGTTTTCCAAAAGGCTGCCGGGTGCTGGATATTCCTTTTCCTTTTGATAACCGTACCAGTTTTAAATCACACCATCAACCCGTATATTTCCAAAAACGCGCCCAATTTATTATCAAGGCAGCAGCTGATTTTTGCCCAGATGTTTTTATTACCGAGTTCTTCCCTTTCGGACGGCTAGCCTATATGCCAGAACTCCTGGCCCCTTTACGCTACCTCTACAAAAGAGGCGCTCGCATTATGGCCAGCATTGGATATCCCTTACTCGTTAATCTAGACCGGTTTCAAAATCAAAAGTTCGCAGCCTTGCAGCGGGCTATCTTTGCCTTCTATGATACTTTCTTGATCCATACCCCCCCGGAACTTGAAACTCAATACATCCAGGCCACCCTGCAATCCCCGATCTTATCTGGCTCCTACGCTGCTATTATCAAAGACTTAAGAAAAAAGATTGTCTACACCGGCTATATCTTTCCGACAAAAATAATAACCGGCGGCACGCCATTGCCGACCCAAAAGAATGCCGAGTCAAAAACCCTGGTCATCAGTCGTGGTGGTGGCGCTGTATATCCAAAGTTGATTAAGCTTGCCATTGAGGCCCAGCGCCACATCAGGGCCAATATCTCTACGATCATCGCCTGCGGCCCAGCCACCTCTCCTGAAGAGATGGCCCTATTCCAATCCTGCCTTAAGCCCCAAGACAAAGGGCGTGTCTTTCTAACCAATTATTTAGATAATCTTGATGATCACCTGCGTCATTGCCGGGTCTCGGTTAGCTTATGCGGCTACAATACATCGGTCCAATTGATGCGCTATGGCATACCATCGGTCATCATTCCCTATCGAAACACAAATTTTTCAATGCCCACCAATGACCAAATCGCCCGAGCTCAGCTGCTGCAAAAACACTTCTCAAGTCTTGTCCTTGATGGTAACACCATGACAGGCGATTCCCTCGCTTTTGCGATCAAAGAACAAATGACCCGCCGGCGCCCTACTCCAGCTCCCGCTGATTGGTTTAATGGGGCTGATGTTGCGGCGCGTCTTGTCGTTCAAGATACTGTAAATTAAATTCTTTCAAAAATCCATGATAGGCAAAGCAACGCGGGCAATGACCGAGGGCGGCATTATCCGCGTGTTTCTTACGCACACAGTCTAATTCTTGCGGTAATTTTCCGTCACCGCTGACCTTGCCTGCTGACGGTAGGTAAAGACAAGGGTGGACATCTCGCCGGGAAGTGATAAAAAGAGACCGGGCCGGGGTGGCGCAAGCGCGGATACATTGCTTGCCAGCGGATAACAATACCATCATGGCTTCGACCAATTCCCTGTTAACACCGGGATAATCGTCTTTAAGTAGGGCGTCCACTTGCCGGTGGACACTCTCGATGATTTCAGGGGTCATCGAAGCTAGGGTGTCGGTATTGGGCATTTCATGGCGGTGATAGTAATCGAATACGCCTGTCTCCATGATCTTGGGAGAAAACCGCGCCTTAAAACGGCGGGCCAGATGATAGACATCGCCTAATTCGGCATAATTGATCTGGTTGATGGTAAATTTAAATTCCAATACGATGTCTTTACCGAAGTTCTCGGCGACCCAGTCAATGGTCTTCAACGTTTTTTGGTACGCCCCCGGACCACGTAAACGATCATGCGTTTTTTCTCCACCATCGATACTGATCCCCATATGCATCCCGCGCAGATACGCGCCATAGGTAGAGAACGCGCGCCGGACTCCTTCAAAATAAGCCGCGTTACTGTAAACGCCGAATCCGGTGATATCCCCGCGATCACGAAAAAAAGACACAGCCTTTAACAATCGACCGCAATCCTTATTTAAGAACGGCTCACCCCCGGTCAAGGATACAAAATAAATCTTATAACGGCCAAGCAATTCTCGCAGCGTGCGGATAACCATCGAAGCGCTCATCTCGTAGCGCTCTTTTTCCGCCCATATCCCGCAATGCTGACAGTGCAGTTGGCAGCGATTGGTTATTTCGATGGTAATATCATTAAGTAATGGCTTCATGAACGAGCACTCCCAACAAAAAAAGACCGGCAACATTCCACAACGCCAACGGCCTTGGTCACGCTCATGAACGAATATAACGGAAGGTGCAAGGCCGTTGACGCATACCATTGGCTGACAGGAAATCTCTCTTTTAAAGCTCCCCTGAACGCCTGTCTCTCATGAAGGGATAAGTAAGGCCTCTGGGCCATGACCTGCTGACTCGTCAAGAAATCAAAAAACTCATCTCGATTTTCGCAGCAAACAACAAAATTTTGCGGGACACTCTCTCTATCAGGACGATCCCTAAAAATTGTCAAGCCATCGATCAGCTCAAGCTCATCCTCATAATACGTCTTGATCTTTTGACGGGACGCGATGATTTCCTTGAGATGAGTGAATTTGACCTGCAGGGCAATCAGGTCCAGGAATGACATGGGGGCGAAACGCTGTCCTAATTTTAACAACTCACGGTCATCGCGCCAATCTTCCATCCAATGACGAATGCGCTGGTATCGTTCCTCATTAAAAACAACCATCCCGCCGCCGCCAGCGCAGGACGATAATGGTTTGTAATAGGAAAAAGAAAATACGGCAATATCACCAAAGCTGCCCAGCATCCGGTTCTTATACTTCGAACTCTCCGCCTGGCAAACATCCTCGATAAAAACGATCTTTTGATCCTGACAGAGCCTACCAATGCGCTCCACATCACAGGGACGCCCGAACATATGGGCTGCGATGACCGCCTTGGTCCTGGCGGTCATCGCAGCTTCAACAGCTGCCGGGTCCATTTGTAGATCGTGCCTAGAGGCATCCACGGGCACCGGTTTAGCCCCGCAATAAAATACCGCCAAGGCGACCGCCTGATAAGTCAAATCCGGGACAATAACCTCATCACCGGGATTCACCCCCGCGGCCAACAAGGCCATCTTCAAGGCGTCGCTCCCGGAATTGACCGCTACCGCATTCTTAACTCCGATATAAGTGGCGAATTTTTTCTCATAATCCTGAACCATCCGTTTAATATCATTAAGCCCACTCATGCCTTTCAGGGCACACTCCATCGCTGATGCGTATTCCCGCGCCAAGGCTTGCTCAACTAAGAGACTTTCGTACCTGATCGTTGCCATGGTAGCGTCCTCATCATCTTATGATCAATGGCCTCAATCCATTCACATAGGTCCATGTAATGCTTAACCCTCTCTTCGTACCGACGCCCGGGCGGTGTCTTGACCGCATAAGAGGCATTAAAATTGCTAATACTGCGATAACTGCAATTCGGATGGCTCATCATATGTTCTTGTAATGCCTGAAAATACCCTCTTGCCTGCGGCAGGAATTTTCCCGACGATCCATTACTAAAATCCATCAAGTAAAGATGCTCACGTACCTCCTCGGGAAAAGATAGCAACAACCAGTTTGCCAGGATCTTCCCGCTAGGAACGGATAACAGGTCCCAACCCCCCTGCGATGGCTCACTATACCCCCGGCCAATCAGCCCATGGCGTCCTTCTCTTAATTCCCACGCACAAACCCGACGATATTGATCTAAAAAGATAGCGGAAGACCTTGGCCCCCACACCTCAAGGAAGGCGGGATGGACTTCCAATGATTTTAATCCCATGGCGGCTAAATATTGCACATTCTCAAAGAGTTTCCCAACGCTAGAGGGATGCACCACCATGGTCGCGGTCATGGGCCCCTTCGCGTGGATCACCCGAGCAACGCCTCTGACGATATCTCGATAATAATACTCGCCAATGCCAGGCCTATTGCGCTGGGTGGTGGCTTCATCCCCGTCAATCCCGACTTCAAGATTTACCCCATGCTGCAGAAAAAACTCCATCAAAGACTCATCCAGCAAGGTCGCGTTGGTTTGAACGGAGATATACCGACTTAAACCCTCCTGACGTATGATCGTGACCATTTCCTTGAGTCGTTCAGCGTCCATTAACGGCTCACCTCCCGAAAAGATAAATTCCACCGGCGCAACAGGACGGATATAATTCAAGATATTCTCGAAAGTCTTGAGCGTGATCACCTGCTGCTGGGTCCGGTATTTATAGAAACAATACCCACAGCCTAAATTGCAACGGTCTGTAAAAAATAGCCATACATGATTAATGCCCTTGATCATGTCCATATTTCTTAAGCCTTAATCTCAAATGGGTCTTTGTTAAAAACCGCATAATATCGTTGATCGCCCAGGTGTTCATATATTCTGTGCCCATCATCGTGTTCATCAACTCAAAGCTGTGGCAGACATGTTCGCGGTAAGGAAGTCGTGGGTGCTGTTGGTGCATTTTTGCGTAGGCGTCTTCATAGATCGACATGATCTCCGGCCGGAACTGACCATTAACAGGATTCCAAAGGGTAAACTCGAGTCGTTTCTCCTCTGGAAGGCACAGGAAGGCATCGCCTCCAAACAAATAATTCGGCGGGTGAAGACTTAGATCCATGACCCCTGGACTGATCCACTCAATATCCTCATTGGCATACATGACCCGTCGCCGTTCGCGGCAGCGGGCCAGCGCCAGGTAATTCTTCTTAAAAGAGGCAACCAGTTCAGGCGTCCATGGCATAAAAGCGGCAGGGGTTATGTCCACATGAGGCATCCCTATACTTCTTAAGAAATCTAACCCCTGCTCCATGTGTTCAACTTCATGGGGATGAACCGTCATGGTAGAGCCACACGAGATGCCCGCGGCCACGCATTGAGCAATGGTATTGGTCAACTTCTCAAAAGACGCCGGTTTTAACCCGCAACGGTGTTCCAGCGTTGTTTGAGAATTACCATCAATGCCAAACTCAAGACTGACCCCCAACTCCCGTAACTGGACAATATCCGCTGCGTTGATCAACAAACCGTTTGTTTGAATATGCAAAGATGTCTCTTTTAAACGCTGGTGGGCCTCGTTTAAAATCTTAAATAGGTTCTCCTTGGCTAAGAACGCCTCCCCCCCGCTAAAGATCAAGGTGGTGGGGGCCGTTTCCTCTCTTTCAAACAGCAAAAAAAGCTGCTCGACTGCATCTAAGGATATCTCCCGACCGTGCATGTGGCGAAAAAAACAATAATCGCAATGCAAGTTGCAGCGCTCGGTCACATAGATCCAGGTATAATGGACCTTAAAGCTCTTAGGCCTTTTTTCTTGCATCAATAAAGTATCTAATCTTTCCATTGGGTGTCCTAGGGATATCGCCATGATATGCCCTGACATCGATACAGCGGTCCATTCCCGTGGTCCTCGCCACTGTTTGGGTCAAGGCCGCAAACGGCCTCGGGGCTTCATCAACCACGTTAATAATAAGTTTATCATAATATTGCAAAGAATGCTTTACAAGGACAAAAAAGAAGCGCGGGTGGCCTAGAAAATTATTGACGGCGCGGATCAATTCGCGCTTTAAGACAACCACCCCATTAATAAGTAGGCTATCCTCGCTGCGGCCAAGCACTTTAATCCATAACGTCTTAGAACGACGCACCAACTCCACTTTGTCCCCGATGCGATAACGGATAAACGGCATGCACGTATTATTCAAATCGGTCACCAAAAGATCGCCAACCCCGGTTTCGGACGCCTTTCCAGAACTCTGTACTACCTCCAAGAGTAATCCATCAGAAAAAACTTTCATATATTCATCATCAGGTTTGCTGGCAATCGCTAACCCGGAGACCTCCATCGCGCCGTAATGATCGTGGATACGGACCCCACCCATATGTTCTATACGCCGACGATACTCAGGCCATAGAGGTTCTCCGTTGACTACACAATGATGGATGGAATGTTTGCGGCCAACAAGGTCGAAAAGATCGAACAGCTGATTCGTGTAGGCATTAACGATAGTGGGTTTGAAGGTGGCAACGAGTTGGGCCGCGGCTAGGACTTTTTCCGGTGTACTGATCGGACCTAAGGGGATTACCCCAGCGCCTGCCGCTTTGTACGCGGCCTCCATAAGTCGGCCCCCGCTATTTAATTCATAGGAACACAAATTCAAACACAGCACGCCGGCCCTGGCGCCGACATGGCGGTAGATCTTAACTAAACGCCGCAGGTGAGCGGCGTACGCCGCCCAGGAATGAGCAACAAGCAGCCGAGACGATGTCGACCCCGATGTCGCCGTAACATTAAAAGCATCGCGTATCAAAGTGGCTTGGGTAAACGCCTTAACATCCTGGCGGTCCAATACTGGGATACGCTTAAAATCTTCCCAGGAGCGCAACCGTTTCTGGTAACGGCCATCTATTTTGGAAAAGACTTGCAGCAGGTAAGAAAGTTTCTTGAATGTTTTTGCGCTAAACATACACGCCTTTCTATACTGCTCCTGTCAAAATCGAGTTGCCCTCGCCTTACGTCAGGGCAGCGGCAATAAAATCAAGTTCCGTGTCGACGCCCGGCTATAAAAATCGTGAAATATCGTCCCTCGATCAGGCGTAATTCCGAGGAGCTAATCCCCAGGACACGCGCGGAACTCATCGGAGAAATCTTGACACATTATTCCGATAACCCTAAGCGATGCAATCTTTCTTTAATAATATCCAGAAATTTATTCTGGTCCGCTTTACTAAAATAAGAAGCCTTGATAAATTTTTTCATGATTTCAAATTTTCCAGCGAACTTCTCATAACGCACTTTAATCGGCATATTCAAATACTCTGCTAATTTATCAAAATCTGCCCTTGATAAACGATCTTTCTTGCCATTGATGTTGATCGCAGACTCTCCCTGTTCGTCAGGAATTACAAGTCGAGAGCACACGATATCATAAACGGGCGTTAACCGAATATTGCCCCCTTTGTATGATATAGAATAATTCTTCAAATGCGCATCACCATTGGCAATAATAAAGTTAAACACAACCCGTTCAAACAAAAGTTGAGCATCGTAACCAGGGGCCGAAGATATTTCTTTGAGTTTGTGACCTATCTGTTCCACCGACCCCCTATATTTATCATTGGCCTCAAGGATCTGCGCAAAATCTTCCTGATGAATCTTATCTCCTTTTTCTCTGTCGAATCTCTGGACCACATAAGCAAGGCTTTTATCTTTTAAGGGAATCAAGCAATGAGGCGGTGCATCGATGCCTAACTCTTGTGCCATGTCCATGCAGCATTGTTCGTTCTCCGGGATATGGGCAAATGTGGAGGTCTGCGGCTTTAAAATATATTCGCCTCCTTGACTCACAACAATCAGCAAATTTTGCTTCTTGTCCAGTTTGACGGATAATTTTGGCTGCACACCCGAGATAGATAGCTTCCCCACCAATTTCTGAGCCTGTTGCAATATGTCTGCCAAACCGAAATCAATCTTGGGCAGCTTGGAAGAATTAAACATCTCTTTAAGAAACTTCTCGTTTATGATGGGTTTTCCTTCCTCACTGTAACAGCGCCGATTGTATCCACACTCGCTGTCCCGATTAGCACCCCAAAATAATCTTTATTGTCAATTTTCTGAGTCGTAGTGACGATATTCAGGTACCATCCTTCCGGTAAAAGGCCTTTAAAAAAATGAAACAACTCTTTTGAATGGTAGGGCTCTGGACTAGGCGGCAGAGAAATCGAGAGCGGTATATTTTTCTTTAAAAATTCAAGATCATATTGAAAAATATACCCATCTAAAGATTCACTGAGATATCCTGCTATTTCATTATTGTAAAAAACGTTGGCTTTTCTCATCATGCTCATTGGTTAGTATCCATCAAATCAGTTTTCGGATGTTTAATCGATGGTGATTCATTTTTTCTTTATCTCTAAGTAACATCCCAAAAAATCTAAGACTTGCATAAGTTTATCCATTCTTACTGTTGTCTTGCCCTGTTCAAGTTCTCTTAAGAAACGCAAGCCAACCCCCACTCGTTTGGCAAACTCTATTTGGGTCAAACCAATTTTTTTACGCAAGTCTTTGACTTGAGAAGATATGTTAATGGTCATTGATCTCTCCTAAGGTTTCTGATTTCATCGTAACAAAATAAATATAACACCTTTCGGGTATAATTTCAACAAATTTTTACAGATTATTACCATTAAGGGTATATAATTAATATTTTTATACCTCTAAGGGTATATATAAATAATAATTATACCTTTTAAGGTATCATTAGTCTATAAATTCATTAGGAATACGGTCATGCTGTCAAACACGTCGCCTGGATACGGACCATTAGCGAGATGGTGTTGGCAGAGGAATGCCAATAGGATCGAGACTCTCCAATGCTAGCCCAGACGACGCAGCCGACGGGAGACCGAGCAAACATTGCGCCACGGTCTCCTTCCTATCAAGGTCGATCATGTCCCGGCAGCACGAAAAGTGCTCATCCACGATGAACAACCCCGTCTTGTCTGCGTAGAACTTTTGACATGACTCCAGCGACGTACCAAGCAGCATATATTGCCTCGGTGCTTGTGACGCGCTGGGCGTCACGGCACCCTTAAATAGATACTCCCGCCCTTGGACATTCCACCGTATGATCTCAACATCGACTAAGGGAAAGGCCTCGATGATACTGATAGCACGTGCGGATATCTCGACATGGACTCTCTCGCGCTGCGTATACCCCTTCCCATCGATTTTCGCTTGCACTGTCTCCATCGCACTGACACAGGACATCACCTTGAGCTGCACGTATTGCGGAATACGCCCCATACACTCGGCAGTCGCGATGGAAGAAAACGTGAGCAAGAGTATTGGAAAGATGAATATGCGCATACGCGTCATGACCTCGTTCACACTCGAAGTGAACCACCCCTATTAGGAGGACGTCCCCTGCTCAACATATGCTGCGGGAAGCAGGCGGCATCCTGCGTGCATGCAGCACGCCTCGCTTGAATCGTGCACTGTCCCCTTGTTCTAAGGGGAACGTTTCACCCTATGTCTTGCGAGTTTCCGCCAACCCGGAGGGCCTAACGAACCAAGCTCAGCCGCGTCGCCCGATGATGGCTGCCGTCGGCTGGAACAACTTGTTGGGCCGAGTAAATTACCCGCGCACCTTCTCATCGTTTAAACGATAGACACACTAGAACGCCCATTAATGATCCGAACATGAATATATTTATTGCCAGGGGAAACCGCAGGCGTCCGGCTTTCGCCGATTTCATACCCGTGACGCTGACCGCTATCCCGATAAGCGCAACGATTTCCGCACCCCAAAAGCATATGCCGCCAAAGACAATTCCTAACCCGAGGTTCAGCGCAGCACTGAATGAGTCCGAGGGTTTGGCGAGCGCGTTCAAAAGCGGAGTAAATACGATCCACAGGGCAGCCAGGCCGGCGCTCACAATCCAACAGGCGGTTGCCACCGCGTACGCAATTGATGATGGCGAATTGTACCGGGAGTTTAAACTCAATGGCGTCCTCTTTTTTCTTCGGTTCGGCCCAACGACTGAGTTCAGCGGCGGCGCCCACATGGCGGCGTCGGCTGCAAGCTGTCGTTATGCCGGCGCGGTCTCTTTTAGAAAAGAGAGAAGAGCCTCAGCCAGTTCATTGGGCGCCTCTTCTTGTACAAAATGGCCTACCGTACTCAAGCGAATCGACCGGGCTTCCGGGAAGGCGCGTTCCCAACGCTTCAACTCCTTCTCTCGGAACGCGATGTCTTTCATACCCCAGACAAACAATTTAGGTTTGCCGCTCAAGGCGGAAATATTGCTCCAGAGTCGGCCAAGCCAGGGGGTGGATGCGACTATCTGTTTTGGAAACACGAGGCACCCTTTGCGATCTTCTGGAATGGCCAGGGGGTGGAGGTAGTGCTCATGCGCGGCATCGCTCAGCTTGCTCTTGTCTCCGAAGGCTTGGCGCAGAATTGTCTGAGCAAAAAAGTTATACCGCCGAATGAGCATCCGGCCAATCGGTCCGCCCATGAAAGAACTGAAGGCGACAAAGTGCAGGTCCCGGTTGACCGGCCACGCCCAAGTATTCATGAGAACGATGCGCCCAACATTCTCGGGATGAGCAACGGCGTAGGACAAGCCGATGGGACCGCCCCAATCTTGCAGCACGAGCGTGATGTCCTTCAACCCCAGACCCTCAATCAAGGCCGCTAAATTTTTGGCATGATCTTCTGGTAGATAGCTCCAATCCCTTGGCTTGTCCGATAGACCAAAGCCAAGGTGATCCACCGCGATACAGCGGTACTCAGATCGAAGCCGCTTGATGAGATGGCGATACAGAAACGACCACGTGGGGTTGCCATGAATCATGACAAGGGGTTGCCCACTACCTTCATCAACATAGTGTAGCCTTCCCGCCGACACCTCGAAGTGACGCGGTTCAAACGGATATTCCCCTCGGTCAATCCAGTTCGTGTCACTCATGATTCTCCCATCGCCTGTTGCGCCAGCAGGTAACGGATAGATTCTTCAAACAGAGGTTGGTACTGTACGTAGTCCTCCGAGCGGCTCAGATTGATCTGAATCCACTGACGCATCTTCGGCTTTCCCATAGGTCGGAATGGCACAGCGTTCCGGTCCGCCTCCAACAGCTTTGCGACCGATTTCTCAGGAAGCTTGACTCCAACGCCTTGCTCATAAAGACAGATGCAGAGCTTCTTCCCAGCATAATAGGCGGGGAAGCCAAACATCTTGCCAGGCCGCACATGAGCGCGGCCAAGGAGCAGGTCATCAAGAACGGCCTTGTGTTCAGAATTGAAATTGGCCACTACGCCCCCATAAGGCATAACGAAAAAACTGAGCCGACCGCGAAACGATGCGGACTAAAATCAACCACGCTTTATGCGGTCGGCTCCAGTGAACTGTTATGCCTACTCCTCCGGGTGCTTCCATCCCTCTACATAAACACTCACTACATAACCCTCAAGAGACTCCTCTTTTTCCAAGCCCTCTAAAATAGCTCTGCCAATTGGGTCTTTTGTGTTGGGATCAATACAGGCAGAGGAGCCTTTAACAGAAATTCTTACATCTTTCAAACCCGATGTCTCGACAAGTCTCTTATACTCATCAACAAGTATTGCGCCTCCGACACAACCCACATAACTTTCTACGTTCTCTTGAATTCTCTTGGGAAGCTCTTTGGCAAGGGCCGTGTCGGAAATCGCTATTCTTCCACCTGGCTTTAAGACCCTTACTACCTCTTGAAAGACTTTTGGTTTATCAGCGGAGAGATTAATTACACAGTTGCTGATAACCACATCAACCGAGCGATTGCTCAATTTCGCCCAGCCTAAACTCAACATTATGAACCCCGTTCTTTTTTGCATTGTCTTTGGCTTTCTTAACCATTTCGGGCGTCATATCTAC
>SBBO01000038.1 GCA_005239675.1 Planctomycetales bacterium | reverse complement strand
TTTATTGATGGTTCCTCCGGTTGACCTAGATCAACTCCTCCGTTGGAAGCATCTTTTACTCAGCAAGGGGGGTAACGATCTATTGACCGTTCCCTAAATTAAAAAATTAGGATAAATTCCATCAATGGGATTGCGGTGGATAAAAATCACAAGATACTAGAATACCATCCGGTGCTTGCTTAAACTAAAAAATAGGCCAATCATAATAGTGAACATCAAAAAGGACGTGCGCCCGTAACTCACCATTGGTAGCGTCAACCCTACAACCGGAAATAGGCCAATCACCATGCCGATGTTAATAATAACCTGAAGGGCCAAGATCGTAACTATGCCTATGGCGAGCAGTCTCCCGAACTTGTCCTTGGTGTGACGGGCAATATCCAGGCCGCTGTTGATCAACTTAAAATAACAATACAGCAATGCCAGGGCGCCCACCAATCCCCATTCTTCGCCAATGACAGAAAAGATAAAATCCGTATGTCTCTCAGGTAGAAAATTTAGTTGGTTTTGTGTCCCTGCGAACCACCCTTTGCCGAAAATCATTCCCGAGCCAACCGCAATCTTCGACTGAATCACCGTATAGCCAGCCCCCAAAGGATCGATATTGGGATTGAGAAAAACCAATAAGCGGTCTTTCTGGTAGGGTTTAAGGAAATGCCAACCTAAGGGCACCAAGGCAATCACGACACCCAAGAAGCTCACGATGTATTGAATCCGTAGTCCCGCCGCGAAAAGCAAGGCCATGAATATCCCAAAGATCAGGATCGCGGTCCCCAAATCAGGCTGCTTAAAAATCAATACCATCGAGATAGCACTAAGAAAAAGAGGAAAGATGATCTCCCGCACAATGACTTCGATTTTCCCCATCATGTCAAAATGAGACATGGACCGGCGCCGGCTAAAATAACGCGCTAACATCAAGATGACGGTCAGCTTAGTGATCTCGGAAGGCTGAAAACTGACCCCCGCGATTTCAATCCAACGCCGCGCCCCTAACGCATTACGCCCACCCACAAGGACCAAGATCAATAAAATGACATTCAAGATATAGAGGATATAGGCGGTATCATAAAAAAGACGATAATCCAACCTCCCCATACCATACATGACGGCCAATCCCACGATCACGCCGATCAATTGATCGTAGAAAATTTTATGAGGTACGCGGACATTTTCAAAAGCGGCGCTGTAAAGGGCGATCAACCCTATACCCATAATCATCGCCGTATAAATCCAAATTTGTCTTTCTAGATGGCGTGGCATCGCAGCATCTTACAGAATCTTTTTCTCTTTCATCCGCAAAAGCAGTTCTCGAGTAAGAACACAAGCATTATAGCTGGATCCTCCATGCTCAAGCAAGACGCAAAAGGCGACGTTGCGGTTTTTTCCTTTAGCATACCCAACGAACCAGGCGTGAGTTTTCTTCCCCCCGGAGGTCTGCGCGGTACCTGTCTTGCCAGCGACAAAGATATCGGAGAAATCCACCACATGCGCCGTCCCTGAAGGGTCAGCGACAGCTGCCCGCAGGCCTTGACGGATCGTTGCGAAGACCGTCTCAGCGATCTTAATTTTATGTGGCGATGAAAACTTTTCGACCGGTGTATTGCCAATGGCCTTAATCATATGGGGCTGTGGGACACGACCGTCATGCGCCACCATCGCCAACAATCGTACCATCTGTAGGGGAGTCACCTGTGTTTGGCCCTGCCCTATGGATAAATTGAGCGTGTCACCAGCATGCCAACCACCTGCGCCCTTGAGACGTCTTTCTTCTCGTCCCAGGACTATCCCACGTTGTTCGTAAGGAAGATCAATCCCTGTCTTCTCTATCAACCCCACCAAGCGGGCATAATGACTGATCGTATCTACCCCTAAGAACATACCAAGGTTATAAAAGTATACATTGCATGAATGTGTTAAGCCCTCAATAAGATTTTGCAGACCATGGGTATGGGCACAGCGGAATATGGACTGTCTTAACCGGTAAGACCCATCGCAAAAGAAAGTCGTGTCGACCGTTATCTTTTGAGTATCCAGACCGGCAATGGCCATGACCACTTTAAAGATAGACCCTGGCGGAAATAATCCTTTAATGGCGCGGTTCAAGAGCGGGGCATCAGGATCAGCAAAAAGACGGTTAATTTCTTGCGAATCCCGATTGCCCACAAATACATTCGGATCAAATGCGGGAGAATTGATAAGCCCCAGGACCTCACCATTGTCCATATCCATTACAATCACGGTGCCGATCCTATCAGCCAAGAGTTCCAAGGCGTCTCGCTGTATCTCGCTATCAATCGTTAAGGTGATGTCTTTACCTTTTTTGGGCTCACGGAATCCCAATAATCGTACCTGCTGCGCCCGGCTGTTGACTTCCACCTGCAATCCCCCCTCTCCTCCTCGCAGCTCATCATCGTAAAATTCTTCTACCCCCGAATAACCAACGACACTGTGCATAGAATAACCGTATTCTTGAAATTGCTCCCTCTTCGCCAGGCTCATCTTTCCGATATACCCCAAGACATGGGCGCTATTCTCCCTTAGAGGATAAAACCTTCGATAATTCTCCTGGATAAACAGGCTGGGGAATCTGTCTCTATTCTCTTCGATCATAATCGCTTTCTCTTTAGGGATGTCCTCTGCGATCGCGACTGGCGCGAAAGCGGCTACCTTCTTACGGTTGTAAATTTGAACGAGTGTATGCCGATCTGTTCCCAAGATCTGGCTTAAAAATACAAATACCGCTTCTCCACCCTGAATCTCTTGAGGGGTAATCATTACATCGTAGGAAAGACGATTGTCGGCCAAGATCTTGCCATTACGGTCTTTGATCTGACCGCGCCATCCTTCTAAAGGGACAACGCGTATCCGATTGTTGACGCTCAGCCGTAGAAGATGCTGTCCTTGGATAACCTGAAGATAGAAAAGTCTGATGGTAATCATCAGAAAGAATCCGCCGATAACTATACGAATAATCTTGAGACGCATCGTCTTAATTGAGCGAATAAAAATGGGGCGACCAACAAGGTTACTACCGCCTGAGGCAGGAAAATGTATCGTATCATCTCGCCTGTATCGATTGCGCCCACCCGCATCCTATAAAGAATATAATGGACAGCCATGTTGACTGCAAGGACAAGTAAAATCAAGATATGCCGAGAAAGTCGTGAGGCCACATGATAGATATACTGTTTCAATAATGTGGTCACATAAGCACATACCACAAACGAGCAAGTGTAGATACCAAAGGCAGCCGGGGCAAAGCTATCTTTCACGACCCCCGCCAAGACTGCCGTCACTAGCCCATAGCGTATCCCGAAATACAAATTGAAAAAAATGATCAGGAGTAATTCTAGGTTCGGGGTCGACCATCTCCCGAATATATTGAACAGAAAAAATTCCAGGATGAAGGCTGCAGCGACACAAATAGTTATGAACATACTCCTACCCATCACTCAGCGCCTAATGACAAGGATTTCCTCAAGTTGAGAAAGCACAACAGAGGGTTTTATAATGCATTCAATGGTTGGCTTGTGAGAGTCCTCGACAATCTGGAGGATTTCGCCAATGAGCAGCCCCTCCGGGAAAAAAGTGCTTAATTCAGAGGTAACTACCTTGTCGCCTACGCTCACAGGACTATTAAAACCGATAAACCGCAGGCGACAGATCTCTCCTTGCAATGACCCTGACACCAGCCCAATCTCCCGGGACCCTTGCACCACGGCCGCCACGCTAAATTGCGGATCCGTCAAAAGGATGACCTTGGAATACTGTTCTGCTGCCTCAGCGACTCTCCCAACGACCCCTAAGGTGCTGATCACCGGCATGCCCGGGCCGATGCCATCGCGCGTCCCGCGATCAATGATAATGGAAGAATTCCAGCCAGCTGGATCGCGTCCAATGACATTAGCCGCAACCGAAGAATAGACTAAATTGCGCTTAAATTGCAGCAATTGTTCCAGGCGAGTATTCTCATGAATAATTTCTTCCATTCCAACCAGCTTGGCCTTGAGCTCCCCGGTCTCTTTGCGCAACCGTTTATATTCGTTGTGAATTCGATGATAAAAAAGTATTTTTTTGATTTCATCCAATGGAATCGCAATAAGGTGTATCGGCAGTGACAATCCTTGGATCAATCCGGACTTTAAGGGGACAAGGGAATCGGAACGAACAAGAAATATAAGAAACGGAGTAAGCAGGACAAGAAGATAAATTAAATTCTTTTGATTTCTTCTAAGCACGCATATTCTTCTACGGTAAAGAGATGTTCTTATTCAAGGTACCGGCCTCAGAAATCGAGTCTGGTCTCAATGACAATACGTCTTCTCAGGCGGGGAGACATGTTCAAGACATGACCCGTCCCCAAGACTACAGCTGTCAAAGGATCGTCGGCAATGTGCACGGGCAGACCTGTTTCTTCAGCAATTCTTTTATCCAGACCGCGTAAAAGTGACCCACCGCCAGCCATCACAATGCCCCGGTCAATCAAATCTGCTGCCAATTCCGGTGGTGTTTGTTCCAACGTCGTCTTGGAGGCATCAACAATGGCCTGCACAGGGTCATACAAGGCCTCGCGGATTTCAGCAGAGGTAATCGAAATTGTCTTTGGCAATCCCGAAATCAAATCGCGGCCACGCACGTCCATCTGGAGTTCTTCTTCTAATGGAAATGCCGAACCAATGCGAATCTTAATCTCTTCTGCGGTTCTCTCGCCAATCATTAGATTATAGGTCTTACGTAAATATTCGATGATCGCCGCGTCCATCTCATCACCAGCGACCCGGATAGATTTAGCAAAGACCAATCCGCCCAGTGAGATAACAGCAAGCTCGGTCGTCCCGCCCCCGATATCAATAATCATATTGCCTGCTGGTTCCTCTACAGGCAGGCCTACGCCAATAGCCGCGGCCTTTGGTTCTTCAATTAGGATAACAGATCGCGCGCCAGCACGTTCGGCAGAATCTTTCACCGCGCGTTTCTCAACGGCCGTAATACCAGAGGGAATGGCGATGACCATGGTCGGGGCAATCAAGATCTTGCGTTTACGTACCTTTTTGATGAAATATTTCAACATCGCCTCGGTAATCTCAAAGTCCGAGATGACCCCATCTTTCATTGGTCGGATGGCAACAATATTCCCAGGGGTACGACCCAGCATCTTCTTCGCCTCTTCGCCAACGGCAATCACGCGGCTACTATCCTTTTCAATGGAGACAACCGAAGGTTCGCACAGGACAACCCCCTCCCCCTTGACATATACCAAGGTCGTGGCTGTGCCCAGGTCAATACCGATTTCGTTGGAAAAAAACCCGATGAAATAATTAAAGAGATTTGAGCAGAGCTTCAGAAATCCTTGTAACATGTGTATTCCCTTCAAGATAAGATAATCCTGCGCAGGATGGCCATATAATATCTAAAAAGAAAACCAGTGTCAATACTATATTACAACTATATTTTTGCTACCCCTTCTGTCCCCAATGTCTAATTTTAAAATTTACGTAACATTAAGAATATCGTGGATTATGGGATTAAAAATATCGTAAGAAAACAAAAAAAGACTGATCATAAAGCAGGACCAAGCAAAGAGATCTTGTGCATCACCTCACGCGCGATGTCTAGATACGATTGAGATTGGGTAAAATAAAGCGGTGCCCCAAAGACGACGGTTACTCGACTGCGCCTAAGCGTTCTTCTTCCTGGGGCCATGACTTTTTGAGAATCTTTAATATAAGCGGGGATGACGGGTACCCCTGCCTTAACAACAATAAAACCAATGCCCGGATGGACTTTCTTTTTTACGGACACCCCCTGGCGCGTCCCTTCAGGGAAAAGGACAACAGGGGTGCCCCTCTTTAACCGGCGTAACGTCTCACGTATGGCCTGAAAATCCGTGGCCCCCCTCCTAATAGGGAAGGCATCAACCCGATACAAAAGATAACTCAAGATCTTGTTACGAAAAAGGGCATCCTTGGTCATGTAACTTAGCCTGCGCTGGCTGGCAATGCCAAGGATAAAGGGATCGAGATTGCTGACATGATTGCTGGCGATGACAAAGCCTGTCTTGAGCGCAAGGTGTTCGCGGCCTAGGACAGTCAGCGGGAAGAAAATAGCACTAAGGACCTTAAATAAAAAATAACCAATGTAATAAATCATTAACTTATCGCTTAAGCAATAACGATCGTCCGTGCTCAATCAACTCCTTGGCGCGACCCGGCGACCTTGCCTCTGCGTAGGCACGTACCAGTGGTTCCGTGCCTGAGGGCCGCAACATAAGCCAGGATTCATCCGCACAAAGCAATTTAACGCCGTCTATATCTTTAACGTCAACGACCTGTTGTCCTAATAAGCCCTTCAGGGACTGGACACGTTCACGATCAAACCTTCCCTTCCCTAGCTCTAAGTCACAGCGTTCGTAATAATAACGGCCGAATTCCTTTTCCATAGCATTCAGGATCTGCTTGATATCTTTTTTTTCATAAACCATCATCTCAAGAAGTAGCAGTCCGGCCAACATGCCATCGCGCTCAGGGATAAACCCCTGCACCCCCATGCCACCAGCCTCCTCACCGCCAACCACGATTTCTTGAGAGACCATCAGATCTGAAATGTACTTAAATCCAACAGGCGTTTCATACAGCCTAACTCCCAATTTTCTGGCGATATTATCAATCATCGTCGTTCCGCAAACTGTCTTAACGATACCGCCACGGCGGCCACGGTTACGGACCAGATGCAACGCTAAGAGTCCAAGGATCTTTTGCGGATGGATAAACTCCCCGCCAGGGGCAACGGCCGCGATACGGTCTGCATCTCCATCTAAGACCAATCCCAAATCAAATCTTTCTTTTTTGACGCGCTGCAGAATCCCAGCGATATATTCCACGACTGGCTCGGGCTTGCCACCGTCAAACGATGGGTTCACGTCATCACGCATGAGCGACAATCGGATGTTCGTGCCCTTGAGGACTTGTGCGATCAAACCGTTACCACTGCCATGCATGACATCAGCCAAGACCTTAAAACGAGACTTGTGGATGTCTTTAAGGTTAAGGTAACTCTTGATAAACTTAAGGTAGTTGACCTTAAAATCGTGACGTTTAATATTTTCTTCCGCCAGCGCCTGGTCAAAGGCCATCTGCGAAACTGGGGTCTGGGATAAATACCCTTCAACCTTATTGGTGATTTCGGGGGGGGCGCCGCCGCCTTGACCGGTTTTAATCTTGATACCATTGAACTTGGCAGGATTATGACTGGCAGTGATCATGATCCCCGCGACACTCTTGGTGCCTAGGACCCCATAGCTTAAGGCAGGCGTGGGAAGAGATGTATTGGAAAGAAATACCTTAAGACCATTGGCCGCGAGCACACTGCTAACAAGACAGGCATACTCTTCAGATAAGAACCGCGTGTCGTAACCAACAGCCACGCTCTTAAGGGTTGCTCCTTCTACATGAATATCCCTGTTAATCCATTCGCTGATGGCCTGTGCCACTATGCGGACGTTGGCGAACGTGAAATTATCCGCGATAACCCCCCGCCAGCCATCGGTCCCGAATTTGATTACATCCTTTGTCTCCTCTCTCATGTCTCTCCCTTTCCTGTGGTTGAATATATTTTACGCCGTGCCTTTTTCTCTGGGGTGGTACAACTTATGTCTTTTCATATACCGAAAGACATTTTTAGGCACTAGATGTTCGATGGTCTTCCCGGTCGCGAGTCGATGTCGGATATCCGATGAGGAGATATCCACACCCGGTAACATTACCCGCTGGACAGGTATCGATGAGCGAACGGCCTTAAATCCTGGACGATACACGGCAATAAAAGAAGCGATCTTCTGTATCGCATCGATACGTTTCCAACGGTGCAATCTAAAGATATGGTCGCTGCCGATGATAAAAAAAAGCCTTGCCTCTGGATACCTCTGACGGAAATGCTCAATGGTATCAATTGTATACGATTTGCCGCCCTTTTTAATTTCAAACGCTGAGATTTCCAGGTGCCGATTGTCCCGGATAGCGAGACCCACCATCTTCAGACGGTCTTGGGCGGTAATCACGTTGCGACCACTTTTATGAGGCGGTAGGTAGGATGGCACAAAAATAACCTTATCCAATACAAACTTCTCTAGGACCATATTGGCCATCGTCAGATGGCCCATATGAACTGGATTAAAGGTCCCACCTAAAATACCAATGCGTCTCATGGGCCTAAAAATCTATTCACGAATCTGGCCTGCGCCATAGACCAGATATTTGTACGTTGTCAATTCCTCGAGCGCCATGGGCCCACGGGCATGCAATTTGTCGGTACTGATGCCCACTTCAGCCCCAAACCCGAACTGATAACCGTCTGTAAAACGTGTCGAGGCGTTCAGATACAGGCACGCGGAATCAACCGATTTCAAAAAATGTTCACCTTCTTTATGGTCCTTAGTGACGATCGCATCCGAATGATGGGAACCATACATATTGATATGGTCAATCGCCTCTTGGAGGCTATCCACGACCTTCACCGATAAAATAAGATCAAGGTATTCCTCAGTCCAATCGCGTTCAGTCGCTTTCTTGACACTAGCGCCAATGATGTTGCGGGTCCGCGGACAACCACGGATCTCAACACCAGCCTTGCGCAGATCAGCAGCCATAACCGGTAAAAATCGATGGGCGATATGGCGGTGAACCAACATGGTCTCCATGGCGTTACAAACACCAGGTCGCTGGACCTTCGCATTCCAACAGATATTGCGTGCCATCTCTATATCCGCCATATCGCTCACATAGGTATGACAGACTCCCTTGTAATGTTTAACGACCGGGATGCGGGAATGCTCAGCGACAAAACGAATCAATCCCTCCCCTCCGCGCGGGACAATCAAATCCACATATTGCTCTTGGCGCAGGAGAATATCTAGGGCAGAACGCCTCGCTGAAGAAATAAACTGGACAGCCGCGGAGGGCACTTGCGTGCGCCTCAATGCCTTGGTGAGCACAAAAACGATGGCCTGATTAGAATAGGATGCCTCTCTGCCGCCTTTCAATATGACAGCGTTGCCCGATTTTAGGCACAACCCGACGCAGTCACTGGTCACATTAGGACGAGATTCGTAAATAATGCCAATAACGCCAAAGGGCACCCGTATCTTTTTAATGACAAGACCATTCGGCCTTTTAAATACACTGAGGATTTGACCCACTGGATCCTTTAGCTCTTCAGTATCCAGCAGGCATTGTGCCATCTCTTTGATTCTTTTTTCGTTAAGGCTCAACCGGTCGATGAGGGCCTTGGCATAATTCTTTTTTGCGGCAGCGGCCAGATCTTTGGCGTTCTCTTTTATTAAATACGATTGGTTACGGCGTAGTGCCCCTGCCATCGCCCGCAACGCAGCATTCTTGGCCGAGGTCGGCAAGAGCGACAATTTTAAGGAGGCCACTTTGGCCTCTTGGGCCATCAAAATAACAGAGTTAGAATCTTTAATGCTCATGGCGCTGTGGATCGCTCGCCTAAGACAAGATTATCACAATGAATAACCTCTAACTTTCCTTGCTTATCCTCGATCTTGCCTAAATCAGTCGTCGAATAATTGGTGAGTCCGCGGGCAATCTCGTGTCCTTGAGTATCATGAATGGCCACGACCTCATCAGTATTAAATTGCCCTTGCCAGCCAATAATCCCTGGCAATAATAGGCTATGCCCCCCCCTCAACAAGGCCGCCTTGGCCCCGTCGTCTACGGTCAGAACTCCCTTTAATTGGGCGCCACAAGAAATCCAATGCTTCCTCGCTAAACGTCTGCCCTCTCTTTCAACGAACAATGTCCCGATGCGTTCTCCTTGAAGAACGCGTAACAATACGTTATCTATCTCTCCATGAGCAATAATGCAGGGAATCTGCGCATGGGTGGCGATCTTAATGGCCTCCAGCTTTGTAGCCATCCCACCCCGAGATACCTGCTTCTTAGTGGTTGGTCCGGCCACACGCTCAATATCGCCAGTAATCTCCCGTATCTCCTCAAACAACTCGCCCTTACCATCCTTAAAATGATACAGCCCTTCCACATCGGAGAGGATCAATAATAGATCCGCCCCCACCAGGCAAGCGACCAAGGCGGATAATTTATCATTATCACCGAATTTTATCTCGTCGGTTGCAATCGTATCATTTTCGTTAACGACCGGCACGACCTTGCGTCGAAGGATGGCCTGGAAGGTATGTCGGGCGTTGTTGTAACGGGTACGGTTATTAAAATCATCCCACGTTAACAGGACTTGGGCGCATTTGGTCTTGTTCTGTTTAAAGAAATAAGCGTATTTCTCCATCAAGACCGTCTGGCCGATCGCCGCCAAGGCCTGCAGCGATGCCAAGGCCGCTGGTCGTTTCTTCTGACCCAGCGCCCCCATCCCGAAAACGATTGCCCCAGAACTCACCAACACGACCTGGACGCCATTGCGCTGGATAGCGGCGACTTGTCCAGCCAGGGAACGCAGATGAGCCGTCCTAGGCTTCATGGCGTAAGTCGCGATAACGCTCGATCCTATTTTGATGACGACGCGCTTGATTGGTCTAGGGAACATTCTGGACATAATTTCTGACGTATGACCTTAATCACCCGATCCAGGCCTTCGCGTTGAATGCTGGAAATAGGAATAATATCCTGGGTATACTTGCGCTTAAATCTCTTCAAATACCCTGACGCCTCAGGCAAATCCATTTTATTGGCCACCACGATCTTATGTTTAAATGCGAGCTGTTCGCTGTATTGCTTTAATTCATGCTCCAGCTTGGCGTAATCGTCTAATGGGTTACGACCGTCGGTTGCGGCCATATCAATCATATGAAGCAGGATCTTGGTACGCTCGGCATGCCGCAGAAAACGATCCCCTAACCCCTTGCCCTGATGCGCCCCCTCTATAATCCCTGGCAAATCTGCGATAATAAAATTTTTTTGTCTCTCGGTATCAGACTCCTCGCCGCAGACAATACCCAAGATAGGCTGTTTGGTCGTAAATGGATAACTGGCAATCTTAGATTTGACATTGGAAACGGCGGTCACGAATGTCGATTTGCCGGCATTGGGAAAACCAACAATGCCCACGTCGGCAATAAGTTTTAATTCTACGTCAAGAACGCGCCCTTCACCAATCCCGGGTGAGGTCACGATCTTTCTCCTGCGGACAGCATTGCCCAATCCGCCAGGGGCACCTTTGGCAACGATGACAGATTGTTGGTCCACGGCCAGATCGCATATTAATAAACCCGTGGCATGGTCCCTTAAGATTGTCCCTACAGGTACGCGGATGACACAATCTTTGCCCTCCTTACCGCTCTTTCCTTTGCTACTGGCATGACCACCATTAAGGGCGCGGTAATGTTGTTTGTATTTAAGGTCTAGCAGGGTTTGTATGCCTCGATCGGCGATCACGACCACATTGCCACCCCTGCCGCCATTGCCGCCATCAGGCCGGGGATAACGCATGTAGCGATCTCGATAATAACTCTCACAGCCCTGGCCACCATCTCCAGCCTTAACATAAGTCCTTGCTTCATCAATAAACATGACACGATTTCCTTTAGACAGCAATCCGTCATAAAGATTGGTGGACCTCAAAAAATTATACAGCAATCTTTGTGATGTTCAAAAGAGTCTCTTGTTGCCGATGCCCCTTGAGGGTTGAAGAATCTTTCCGGCGACGAAATTTAAAGGCATGCACCTTGTCTCCTAAGACATGTTTAGTGACGGTTGCCGTGATCTGGACGTCTGGCACATACGGCTGACCAATCCGGATATCTGAGTCATTAAGAAAGAGCAACACCTTGTTTAAGGTAATCGTGCTTCCTGGTGCATCTTTAAGTCGCGTGGTGCGCACGATCTCGCCCTCAGCAACCTTATATTGACTACCCCCTATTTGAATCACTGCGTGCATAACAACCTCCTTTTGAAAATGATAGATTCTTAAGTAAGCATGGCAAGTCGTTAAAACGCGTCGAGCCATAATCGGGGGAGAATTATACTATAAAATATATCAAATTAGAAGAAAGTCTTTTGCAGGCCTCGGGAATGGGATAATAGATCGTTACCCCCTAAAAAAGCTTTTAATTTTTACAAAAGAAACGTTTGAAAAATTAAAGAACGAACTGGCTATCTATCAGCCAGAAGACAAACTTAAACCGC
>SBBO01000037.1 GCA_005239675.1 Planctomycetales bacterium | reverse complement strand
CAGCCTTCAACGCATTATTTATGCTGTCTTTTTTCGCTTAAACACAAACTGGAAGGCTAAACCCTTAACCCAATTTACACAATTTATTTGACATTACCCCATCCTGGCTCAGAAAATAAAAATGGCATTTTAGATCTTTTTATTCCACAATTCTTTATAAACGAAATAAACTTTTCGCAGCTGTCGCAGAAACGGACTGTGTTGACCATCACCTTGACTTGTTACCCCGAACCATTCTTCAAAATAATACCCGCCGGGAAAAGGTCCAATCGCATCAGCCTTATGATCATGGCGCTTAGGCTCATAATTCTTCCACCACTCATCAGTCCATTCAAACACAACCCCTCCCAGGGCATTGCCTATCCCACGAACATGTCCAGCTGTATTTTCCGCAATATCCGCCCAATTGTCGCGAAGATACGCGGCCTGAGCCTCCTCAGCCTCCTCTAGCGTCAAGTGCGGACCATACGCGGGACAGCCGTATTCGGTGATAAAGACGGGTTTTTCACTCACATCAGAAATATCCTCCCAGAACGAACCAAAACCGTAATTGCCTCGGTAGACATTGGCCGAGAAGATATCCACCTCTGGGGCATGACGGGCAAAGATGTCCAGAAAGAGCGTGTCACCGTTATTGACAGCGACCGGATGATCCCGATCCACAGATTTGATCCATTGTGCGACCTCATTAACAAACTGAAAATACGCTTGGGGCTTTTTATCTGCATTGGAGGCAACCCCGTAATTATTTTCATTACCCAGGACCCATAAAAGGATGTAAGGCTCATCTTTGAATTCCATGACCATCTTCTGTACCGATTCCAGCATATTCTTACGGTGTTCAGGGTTTTCGTAATCTGTCCCTTCTGCCCAAGTAGCCCCGGAACCGATGGCATATTTACCCAGAAAATTTCCCATCATAACCCGAAAACCGTATTCCTTATGCATCTTACGTAAAAATGACTTATCAGGCTTATGAGGGTGATAATATAAACGCAATGTATTTACCCCCATTTGTTTCATCAGCGCAAAATCACCAACCACCGGCTCATCGGGATCCTGGATATTATTGCGATTTTTATCTACCCAGGCGTCATAGGGGCCATCCGCGCGTCCATTGCCGTTTGTATCTTCTTCCATCCAATTGGCCATTGTCCCTTGATCTGGACTCTGCCCGACTTTGGTCGGCGCATAAGTGATCCCTTGAATAATATAAGGCCTGCCATCTGCAAAAAGTTGCCAGTGGCCATTTCTATACTGCACCAGCTGCACCTTGCCACGGCCGATCCGCCGGCGCGGGTTCCCCAGGCCAACCTTCTCTCCCAGGCCAAGCCCTTTTCTGATCTTCTGGAATAAACTCTTACGCGTAATCTCTCCGGGATAAGTCCTAATAATGTCGTTTTGGATATCATTGTCGAATCCGTTCTCGATGGCAATCTTTATATTTTTATCCATCAAGTTGAGTTCGGGATGAATACGCAAAAGATAGCGGATCTTAGCAATAGCTGCCTGTCCGGGATACCAGGGGGTCTGCCAATACGTCCACGCAGACGTATTGGGAAAATGAACAACCAAGGCGTGATAGGCCCGCAACGCCTCATAATACATCCCCGCCTTCTCAAAAATGGCCCCCAGGTAAAACAATCGCACGCCCCACGGTTCCGGGGCGGTCACCCACTTAAAATAAGCGGCTTCCAGATCCTCGCTATTGACAAAATCCCAGTGCTTGCCCTTAAGGCGTCCTTCTTTACGAACCTCTTGATATCGTGGATTCTTAAAAATAGCGGTGAGGTTAGGATAAATGCCTTCGCCGATAGCGCGGGACAGGCCCTCCATATCCACGATCTCGTAATGATAACTCGCCGTGCCCACGCCATAAAACTTACCATATTTTTTGTAATCAACAATTTTAGAGGTGCCAGGGACATGGATAGAGGGCTTAGTGCGCACCGCTTTGTGCACCGCAAGGTCCTCTGCCTGGACCTGGCCGGTCAGGACACGGATACTGTCCTCGCTTTTCTCCGCGACCGACCAATACCAGCCCCGCGGATCCCACGCCCGGGCCCAAGAATATTCATCAATAATCTCCTGAAAACGCAGGATGGCCTCATCTTTTTTGCTGGCGTTCATCAACGCCTCAGCGCGAATAAAAAGACAAGTAGCCACATCATTAAGCGCCTGGTATTTGTCCTCCTGACCACTGGCCGGAAAACCAGTCAACTGACTTTGTTGCTCTCTTGCCTTTTGGTCATACAAATCAATACACTGATTAACCAATTCTTCTAATTTCTGTGCGTTCCCCTGACTAGAGGCCTCCCATGCCTGACGGACAAGTTCTATCGAAGAGACCGGCGAGGGCCCCGAGGGACCCGAGGGACCCGAGGAAACCGATGGGGCCGAGGGAGTTAAGGAGGCCTCCTCTCGGGCAAACACCATGGAGGTAAAAAGTAAGGCGGCAGAAAGAAATAAAATACTTTTTACCTTTCTCACCCGACGATAGCCCCCGAGGATAATCCCTTAACGATGTGTTTCTGCATCGCAAGGTAAATCAAAATAATAGGAATGGCAGCGATGGTCAGGCCTGCCATCAAAAGCGGATAATCCACGCTATGGGCCCCCTGGAAGACCATCAGCCCCCGCTGCAGGGGCATAAGCGATTTATCGTTTAAAAGAAGCGCTGCCAAGATATATTCGTTCCAGACGATCAATGAATTAAAAATAACGATGACCGCAATCGCTGGCCTAGCCAAGGGCAATGCCACATGCCACCAAATTCCCAAACGACCACAACCGTCGATACGGGCTGCGTCTTCTAGATCAGGTGGCAGTTTGTCAAAAAACGTCTTCAGCAAAAGTATGCTCATAGACAGCCCAACGTTGATCATGCACAGAATATATCCGATACGGGTATTAATGAGGCCCAACACGATCATAAGGCGGTATAAGGGAACGAAGCTCCCGGGGAGAGGAATCATCATAGCGGCCACAAACATATAAAAGAAAAAATTTCTCCCCGGAAAATGTAGACGGGAAAATGCATACGCGGCCAAGGACGCAATCAGCACGATTCCAATAACAACTGAAGTGGTATACAAGAGACTATTGAAAAAATAGATACCAAAATTTCCTTCCACCCAGGCCTCGGCGAAATTTCCAAAATTGATTACCTTCGGAATAAGCGACTTGTCCGTAAAGACCGTCGCATTAGACATAAGGGCGCTACGGACCATCCAGAAAAGCGGGAATAAACAGGTGAGCGTAAAAAGGATCAGGAACAGATGGATCGAGAATCCTTTGGCTATTCTCTCTGCGATATATTTATTGATTGCCATTCTTCATGCCTGTTTCATGCGGTTAGAAAGCCAGCGAAACGCTATCGATACCATAACCAATATAACCCCGAAATTAACACCCATGGCACAGGCATACCCAAAACGATTAGTCCCCGTCATGGCAGAAAGGATGCGCGTGACCGGTACCTCGGTATGATACCCTAATCCCTGCCCGACCATAGATAAAACCAGGACAAAGACCTGCATGGAGCCTAAAATAGTTAATATGACGACTACTAAAATAACAGGCACCATCATGGGGATAATCACCTGGGTAAAAAGCTTCCAGGAACTAGCCCCATCTACCCGCGCGGCCTCGTAGAGTTGACGGTCTATGGTTTGTAGCCCGGCCAAGAGCATAATGAATCCCCAACCAAATCCTTTCCAGGAATGGACAATGGCAATACAGGTTAGGGCGGTCTGGGGATCTGAAAGCCAGTCGTTCACCAGGTGCGGCAAGCCGCTTTTAACTAGCCAGTAATTTAAAAGCCCAATGGACTGGCCGTCCTGAAGACCGGCGTAAAGAATCCACTGCCAGATGATCCCAACGACAATCTCCGAGAGGACCGGCGGGATAAAAAAGACGATACGGTAGAACCGTTTCATACGGATTTCCCGGTCACAGGCGAGCGCCAAGGCAAAGGCCAGGACGTTTTGAAACGTCAACGCGATGAAGGTGATATATGCGGCGTGTCCTATCGACTGCCACCAAATTTCATCTTGCATCAATTCCGCAAAATTTTGGAAGTCGACAAACCGCATGGCCGGCGTAATCCCGTTCCATTCATAAAAGGACAATCGGAAGATCTCAATAAAAGGAAAAATATAGAAAACGGAGAATATAAGGATAGCGGGGAGGGCAAAAGAAAAATTTTTTAGATAGTCTTGAAATCTGAACCAACAAGGACTTTTTATATTCATCGATAGGTATTGCTTTATTGCACTTATGGTCTGGCCTTCTGCAGCTCACGCTCTTTGATGGCCTGGACCTCGCGGGCAACCTCTTCGGGTGTTTTCTCACCGATGATAATCGATTGTATGCCCTTATCGAATTTCTCAATCACCAGTCCGTTCTCGTTGGATGGCCAAATGGTGGGGTGTGTGGTCAAATCCATCGCGCTGGCAAACTCACCGAGAATAGGCGGAATCGATTCTAGGGCTTCACGGTTCGCTGGCAGATTCTTAGTTTCGATAGCCAAATAGGCCTGCTGATCTTTTTCAGTCAGCCACTTCAAAAAGGCAATGGCCTTGTCTTTGCGCACAGAGGCATTATTGACAACAAGCGAAGATCCGGCCCCGCCCCAAATGCGCATCGGCAAATTTTCATTGATGGGGGGCGGCAACATAGTCCCGTATTGCAAATCCGAGTTCATATCGTGATACACATTGACACACCATGAACCATTGAACGCAAAGGCCGCGCGTCCCAGGGCAAAATCCTGTTCAGCGTATTTATTGGGCTTGGTCACAATCCCTTCGATCAGAATGCCCTTTTTGCTCAATTCTTTAAAAATATCAAAGACCTTTATCCAATCCGAATCCGTATATGGCACCTCACCGCGGTAGGTAGCCATGACCTTTTCTTCGCCCATGATATTAAAGGCATAGTTCGAGGCGAAACAATCAACCATCCACATCTCCCCCCAGCCCGAGACCAAGCCGGCGATACCAACGCGCTTAAGGGCCAGCCCAGCGGCAATGAATTCCTGGAAGGTTTTAGGGGGAGTCTTGATTCCAGCTTTTTGGAGAAGATTTTTATTGTACAACATCTGGATATTGGTGACATCCAAGGGAACGCCGTAAATCCCCGCCTTAACGCCGTAAATATTCCCTTCTGGAAAACGATTAACATCTAAGGCCTTGGGAAACAACATCTTTTCCCAGGCGCCGACGTTTTTCTGGAATTCTTCAGTTAAATCAGCGACAAACCCACTTTGAATAAAGGAGGCAAAGATCTCTTTTTTGTCGAGGATACCATAGATATCAGGTAGGACTTGGGACTGGGCTGAGGCAACAATACGCTGGCTATAGATATCAGAGGGCGCGTAGAGATCAATCTTGACCTTGACACCGGTCTGCGCCTCATAACGCCTGGCCAATTCTTCCAGGGCATTCTGGCGGTCGGTCATCCAGTGCCAGAGAGTAATGGTATTCAGGTCTTCCTGGCGTTTTGCGCAACCGCAACATACCAAGAGGCACAAGGCAAGTGTGGCTATCTTTCTTCTCATCCGCCGATCCACAATGAAGCGAAGTATAACATTCGCTTATGTCATTGTCAATTGTTTGATTGTTTGATTAACACTGTAAAGGGGGATGTCGGGCACTTTATAAAAATTAACAGAGTCCGATAATTTTATGACTTATGATGGACTATATCGCCCGTGCTCCATCCTCGCCCGTGCGGATACGATAGATGTTCTCCAAGGGTAAAATGGCGATCTTCCCGTCACCAGTCATGCCCGTCTTGGCGGCCTGACGGATCATGTCAACGACCTTATCGACCTGGAACTCATCTACGTAAATTTCGATCTTAACCTTATCCTTGAGGCCATTGCGGTGATGACCGAACCCGCGGGCCTCAGAGATCGTCATGCCGCCTATGCCGGATTTTTCCAATACAACGTAGACGTCATGAAATTTTTCTTTACGAATAATAGCCTCAATCTTTTTCATAATTTGTTATCTTAACACGGTGATTTTCTGACGTCAATCCTGGAGTGATCGTGATTAGCAAAAACTAGGCAGGGTCTTCATAGACATACTGTTCACCGGCATAATTACGGATGATATAACGATTGTCTTGGTGAGCTACAATATACTGCGGACCAACAGGAATCTTCCCCCCGCCGCCGGGGGCGTCGATAACAAAGGTGGGAACGGCGTAGCCGGTTGTATGTCCGCGCAATTTTTCTATAATTTCAATCCCAACAGAGACCGGCGTACGGAAATGTTTAGAACCAAGAATGGGATCACATTGATAAATGTAATAAGGGCGGACCCTGATCTTCAAGAGTTCATGCATTAACTTTTTCATAATTGCGGCACTATCATTGATGCCTTTCAAGAGAACCGTCTGACTTCCCAACGGGATACCGCTATCCGCCAATAAATCACAGGCAAATTTAACGCGCTTGGTCACCTCTCTGGGGTGGTTAAAGTGAATGCTCATCCAAATGGGACTGTATTTCTTGAGCATATTGACCAAATCGAAGGTGACGCGCTGAGGCAACGTGACCGGGATGCGTGTGCCAATGCGCACAAACTCGACATGGGGGATAGATTTAATGGTCTTAATAATGTGTTCCAAGACGCGGTCGCTTAACGTGAGAGGATCGCCGCCAGAGATAAGCACATCCCGGATTTCCTTATGGGCGCGAATATAATCGAAGGCGTTGTTATACGTCTGCATACTCAAGGTCCGATGTCCGTCACCGACCATGCGCGAACGTGTGCAGTAACGGCAATACATCGCGCACATTTCGTTCACTAGGAATAGGACCCTGTCCGGATAACGATGGACCAAGCCTCGTACGGGCGATTTTTTATCCTCCCCGCAGGGGTCTGCCATCTCCTCAGGGGTCGTCTCTAGTTCATCCTCCAAGGGAATGGATTGTTTGCGAATCGGGCAATGGATATTATCAGGATCGATGAGACTGGCAAAATACGGGGGGATCGACATGGTCAGTTTGCTGCCGCACCCTTCTATCCCCCTCTCCTCTTGAGGAGTAAGATTGATTATCTTCTCTAATATATCTCTGGTGGTAATACGATTACGCAGCTGCCAGCGCCAGTCTTCCCAATCCAGCGGTGTTGCATCCTTAAAAAAACTAATAACACGGTTTTCTTTGGCATTGAGCCGAACGGAAGGCTGACCCTGAATTTCTTTGATGGTTGCTGTTGTCATCGTATGGATCCCATTTTATCGAAATTGCAATAAACTTTCCCGCGATGTCTTCTCCAAGAGTCCATAACGCTTGAGCCCAAAATTTAAAATCTGATTTAAGACGGCATCATAACTAGAGCCAATCACTTTAGGAAAAATATTAAAGCTGTCTTGATAGTCAAGACTGGGCAAAGGGTTGATCTCCAAGACATAAGGATTGCCTTGTTGGTCCACACGAAAATCCACCCGGCCAAAGTCGCGACAGCCCACCGCCCGATACGCCCGCACAGCCAGATCCTGGATGGTGCGCCTCAACACATCACAGATGCTGGCCGGACAGACATAACGCAGATTCGCTGAAGAAATGCGCTCAAAGGTATAAAACTCATCCCCTAAATTCGTGTTGCCATCGATACTGACCTGCACAACAGGCATCGCCTGTGGCAGGTCGTTGCCCAGTACCGTCACGGTAAATTCCGTGCCACAGATAAACTTTTCAACGAGTGCCGGCTGTTTATAAACGGTATGAATCCGCTGGACCTGCTGTTTGAGCCCCTCCCAATTGACAACACGTGACTGCGCAGAAATCCCCTTTGAAGAACCCTCATGGATGGTCTTGACGATGAACGGATAATCGGTCATATCCTGCCCCTCCAAGTCCTGCATCGTTTCTGCCACGAAATAACGCGGGGTAGGAATCCCAGCACAGATAAACATTTTCTTGGCAACGACCTTGTCCAGGGCAATACCCAGTGTTAGGGCATCGGCGCCAACGTAAGGGATCCCTTTCAACTCCAAGAGCATCGGCACCTGTGACTCACGATTACGTCCGAGCGTGCCTTCACAAATATTAAAAACAATGTCAACGTCCAGATGGTCCAATTGCGCCAAGAGCTGGTGGACATTACCGATTCTTTTTACATTGTGCCCGCCAGACTCGAGGGCCGCAACGATCCTATCGACTGTCTGTGGTTTGTCCAATTCCGCGTTGATATCCGCCGGATCATCAGGACTACACACCCAATCTGTTTTTAAATCATAAGTGAGACCGACAATCTTACCCATGGTGCACAAAAAAAAGGAACCCGTCTCCCTGGGCCCCTTTTTCCTTATTTATTTTCAATTTATTTAATTCTCCTTTTGTACAACAAAGATTTTTTAAAACTATAATAATATTTTTTTATCATGCAAGGAAAAGAAAGTCAAGAATTTTAAAAAATCTTTATAAAAAATTTATTAAATTTTTAACGATGCTGACGGCCAACGCCTCTACGCGCACAATATCCTCGAACGCCGCAGCGTGAACAGAAAGGAGAAATGGGCTTACAAATATTTTGTCCCCAAGTGACCAAAAGGGCATTGTAATCCAGCCAATATCGGACAGGTAACTTTTCCCGCAGCGCCATCTCGGTTTCATGAGGGGTCTTGGTATGCACATAGCCCAAGCGATTAGAAATGCGATGCACGTGGGTATCTACACAGACTCCCAGCAATCCAAACCCTTCCGTCAATACCAGATTAGCGGTCTTACGTCCCACCCCCTTCATCGTCAACAATATCTCTAAGGTGTGGGGAACCTCTCCATTGAATTTTTCGAGTATATCCCGGCAAACCCCTAAGATTGTGCGCGCCTTGGTACGATAAAACCCTACGGGATAAATGAGCTGCTCAATGGTGTGTGGTTGCAATTTCACCATACGCTCAGGGGTAGTGGCCACCTGAAACAACCGCTCTGCTGCCGAAAGGGTTGTTGCATCTTTGGTCCGCAGGCTCAAGATACAAGAAATCAAAACCAGAAAAGGATCTTGCCATTTTTTGCCGACCAACGTGACGGAGGGATCCGGGAGATCGCTCATCTCCTGCTTTAAAATAGCGATGACTTGATCTATGTTCCGACTGGATACTGTCATGAGATGCTCATAGGGATCCCAATATCGACGACGATGACCTTTCCGGTTTGTCGCGGCCCGTGATTTTTAAAGAAACCTTTTTTAGGGAAACTAAAGGTCACCGTCTTATCCGCTTTAATGCAGACACCGTAAATACGGCCGTTCGTTCCATCAAGCCCAGAGGGAATATCAACGGCAATGATGTATTTCGCTTGACGGTTGATCGTTTCAATAACGCCACGAAACGGTTCGACAATTTCTCGGTTAAGCCCAATGCCAAAAATAGCGTCGACCACACAATCAGCATGGGTGATATCCCGCACAAATGGGGCATGCGGCTTGGCGATTTCCCGGATAGGATACCGCGCCTTCTTTAGAATCGCGCCATTAATCGCTGCATCCTCTTTGAGCCGGTTAATCTTGCCTACACAAAATATCTTCGTGTCGATACCGGCATTGATCAGATGCCGCGCGGCGACTAATCCATCACCGGCATTGTTGCCCAAACCGCACACCACGCATACAATCGAATGCCTATGGCGACACAAGGACTTTTTTACTTCTTGGGCTACGGCGCGCCCCGCGTTTTCCATTAAGACAAGAGACGAAATGCCGTAACGCTCGATGGCGGCTTTATCCAAATCCTGAATTTGCTGAACGGTAAGAATCCTGGGCATTGTAAAAACTACCTGCCAGATTTCAACGCATCTCCCCAATAATACAGTTGTTGCAAATCTCGCGCTCCTTGAAGTATGCGATGTCTTGCCCGCCCAACAGTTACGGCGCGTATCCTAAATCGTATAACAACGTATCATCATTGCGCCATTGCTGCTGCACCTTGACATACAACTCCAGGAAGACTTTAGTCTCCAAAAGCCCTTCAAGTTCTTTTCTGGCCAAGGTCCCGGCTGTTTTAAGGACATGACCGCCACGACCAATGACGATCTCTTTTTGCGTCTCGCGTTCAACCAAAATTAGGGCCTTGATGTGGGTGACTTTGTTACGTCTTGGCTCCAAACACTCGACCACCACGCTTAACGCATGAGGAACTTCCTCCTTCATTAATTCAAACAACTTTTCACGAATAATGTCCGCCAAGGCGAGCTTCTGGGGCATGTCACAAATCACCTCCGGGGGATAGAGGGCTGGCCCTTCGGGTAGACAATCGAAAATGATATCAATCAATTTCGTCACATTCGTCCCGTTCTTACCGGACAAGGCCAAGAGCGTCATTCCCTTCATCTCTTGAACCGTCTTGCCCTTGGCCTTCTCCCACAAGGCGATATAATCCGCCAGATATTTCCCTTTAAGATCAATTTTATTGAATCCTAAAATAACCGGGGCCTTGACGCCAGCCAATTGACCGCAGGCGTATCCTTCTTCTGTCCCTACCCGACGGCTGGTATCGACCAGATAGATGATGCAATCTGCATCATCGAGCGTCCCAACCGAAGATTTGTTCATAAATTTATCAAGTTTATCTCGACCCACGCGAAGGCCAGGGGTATCGATGAAGACGATCTGTCCGCGTTCATCATTATATATGCCCCGGATCTGATGGCGGGTTGTCTGCGGCACCGCAGAGACGATGGTTACCTTCTCCTTGAGGATACAATTCAATAGGGTGGACTTGCCCACATTGGGCCTGCCAACGATGGACACGACCCCGCAGCGATGCCGCTGATTACTATTATTTTTTTGTCCTTGGTCCATTTCTATATCTTAAGACAACGCCGACCACACAAGTAAAAAATAAAAAATTTATATAACTAAAGATTCGCCAAACAATATCTTCTGAGGTAAATCCCGATGGTGCCATAAAGAGTAGACAGACCCACACCCCTAGCGCCCAGGCCAGGCTAATATCCTGCGACGACTTTCTATGCACGATACGCCAGATAAGCGGAATATTAAATAAAGGAAGGATGCAGGCCGTGATGATCCCTATGATCTTAATGACCGATGTCTCCATAATGTTCCTTAATGGCCCATAAAACGAAGCAGGCGCTGCATTCTTTGATTGACCTGCGCTAGGGTCAGCGTAGATGTTCGACTCATTCCAAAGCCCTCAACATTAAATGATGCGACTGTCGTCGCGTAGAGAACCGCTTTCTTAAGCTCCTTGACGCCCTGGCGTCTCGTTCGGCTTAAATACCCTAGCAATCCACCGGCAAAGGTATCACCCGCACCCGTCGGGTCGATGACACGCTCAATAGGATAAGCCGGAAAAGAAAACATAAACCGGTCACAATAGAACAGGACCCCGTGTTCGCCTTTTTTGATCACAATCAGCTCCGGTCCAAGCCGACGTAGCCGTCTAGCCGCGCGGATCAGATTATTTTCTCCTGACAGGCTGCGCGCCTCACCATCATTGGCAACGAATAAATCCACCTTTTTCATCAAACGTAGTAATGACTTTTTCTTGCGCTGAATCCACAGGTTCATGCTATCCAGGCCAATCAAACGCGGATGCCCTAGCATATTCAATAGCTGCATCTGAATATCAGGGTCGATATTGGCCAGGAATACATGGGGGATATGGCGCTGGTGGTCAGCAATGCGGGGCGCATAATTCAACAATACCCCCAGCTCAGTTGCAAGTGTAATGGCATTGTTGTAATCCGCTTTCTTATATTCACCCGCCCAGCGAAATGTTTTCTCGTGATGGGTCGTGACCGAGGTGAGATCGATTCCTTTCCGATGCAAGAACCGAATGTACCTTACAGGAAAATCGTGGCCGACAATACCAACTAAATGCACCTTGGTAAAAAGCCGCGCGCTCATGGCAAAATGTGTCGCTGACCCACCCAGCAAATTGCAGCGCACGCCCGCATCCGTCTTAATATTATCCAACGCAATGGTGCCTAGGGCAATCAGTGCCATTGAAAAACCCTTTCTCGCCGCTAGTCGCGGCGACCCCTGCCTTGGTTTATCCTGTACTATTGTTCGCCGCAGAAGCAGCGAACAATCCCTGCGCTTTGATTCATCCTGTACTATTGTCCACCACGGCAGTGGTGGACAATCCCTGCGTTTTGATTCATCTTGTACTATCAAATACTCAAGATGAATCAGCAGGGATCAAATACCCCTGGATGAATCAGTAAGGATCAAATACCAAGGGATGAATTGGCTGGAAATTAATAGCTAAACTGAACCGTTATGCTTCTAGTTTCTGGTGGTTCTGGGGGCAGGCCTTGCCCGTAATAGATCCGAAGCGTCTTGTCATTGAATAAGACACCCGTTGGATCAAAAACGCCAACTTCTTCTAGCAATAGTGTTTCATTGTCGAAATTAAAGCCGTCTTGAGAAGTAAATAAATAAAGACCTCTGGCCCGATATGGCGCAAATCGCTCATCGATCACAGCCGCCAACAGTAGATATGTGCCATCGGCAAGTAAAACAATGGCGGGATCAACGACGCTGCTAAGATTTACGCCTCTACGTTCTTTAAAATTGAGACCATCGGATGCGGTCATGGCCATGAGACCATTGCTTGAGAAATCACCCGTTACAAAGTAAAGCCTGACCCGTCCATCAGGGAGCAGGACCGCCTCCGGCACTGAGGCCCAGCCTTGATCACCGCTGGTCTCAGAGTCTACCCTTACTCCTTCTTTTTGAAACTTCAAACCATCTGCAGAAATAGCAGAGAAAATTTTATGGATCGCTTGGCCCGGCCCGCCATGAGGGGTATCCGCGCCTTTGTAATACATCCGGACTCGGCCATCCGGAAGTTTAACCAGCGTGGGATCGCACACCACTTGCTCAAACTCGCTCTCAAAGTCCCCCCTAATCCTAGCCCCCTCTTCTGGTTCAAAGCTAAGACCATCCGATGAAATCGCAGAGAGGATCCCACCCCTGCCACAATAATAGAGACGAAAACGATTATTGACAAGTTTCATGATAAATGGCACTGAACCACCCGACACGCGGCTGCCTGAATCTCTAGTGACTGAAAGAATCTGAAATTTCTTAGGAGAATTTCGACCAACGGTCATTTCCTCAGGATAGGCCCTGGTCTCAGAGACAACCACTAACCATATGGTCATTATCATCAGCGCCAAGCCTTTCTTACATTTAATGAATTGATCGAGCATAGGGTTATGCTACCATAAAACATCCCACATTCAACCATGAAATGCGCCTAGATTAAAAATACAGAAAAACACCTAAAACAGATAGAACCGCAAAACCGCAAAATCTGGACATTTCTATTTTGGCTTGAGACAGAACCGTAAAATATCCTTGCGCAGAACCTCAAAGCATAATAGAATAACTCCCCAATATGGGCGTTGGGTCGCACCCCTACTACTAATGGTGAAGACGATGCCTCGCTTATCCAAAGGAATATAGATGAGTCCAGATGATCTGCAACGTCCCGGTTCCGAAGTTGAAGAAATAGAGATCCAAGAGTGGCTTAGCTCGCTCGATTATGTCCTGAAACATGGCTCCATGGAGCAAGCCCACAAGATCCTCCACCAACTGCAAATCCGTGCTCAAGAGGCCGGTGTCACCCTTCCTTTTACGGTCAATACCCCTTATATCAATACAATTCCCAAGAACAAACAACCACCCTATCCCGGCAATCGTGAAATCGAACGCCAGATTAAAAGCATCATCCGCTGGAACGCGATGGCCATGGTTGTGCGTGGCAACCGTGTGGAAAATGGCATTGGGGGGCATATCTCAACGTTTGCCTCAGCAGCAACACTCTTTGAGGTCGGCTTCAACCATTTCTTTCGGGCTAGGACTAAAGATTTCTGTGGAGATTTCGTTTATTTCCAAGGGCATGCCTCCCCCGGTGTCTACTCACGGGCGTTTTTAGAGGGCCGACTAACCGAACAAAATATGGAAAATTTTCGCCGAGAATTGCAAGAGACAAACGGGCTCTCTTCCTATCCCCACCCTTGGCTCATGCCCAATTTCTGGCAGTTTCCCACGGTCTCCATGGGCTTGGCCCCTTTAATGGGTATTTACCAGGCGCGATTCATGCGTTACCTTGCGGACCGCGGTCTCAAACCTAAAGACGATGCCAAGATATGGGTCTTCATGGGGGATGGCGAGTCTGATGAACCAGAATCGCTAGGGGCGATCCACTTGGCATCACGGGAACACCTAGATAATCTCATTTTTGTCATCAATTGTAACCTCCAACGGCTTGATGGCCCAGTGCGTGGCAACGGTAAAATTATCCAAGAATTGGAGGCGATCTTCCGCGGTGCGCGCTGGAATGTGATCAAGCTAATCTGGGGCGAGGACTGGGATCCCTTGCTAGAAAACGATACGGAGGGCATCCTCGCTAAACGCATGGGTGAGGTCTTAGATGGACAATACCAGAAATACTCTGTTTCCTCAGGAGACTATATCCGCAAAGAGTTCTTTGGGACCGATCCGCGGCTTCTTAAAATGGTTAAACATCTAAGCGATGAAAATATCCAAAACCTGCGCCGCGGGGGGCATGATCCAGTCAAGGTCTATGCCGCCTACCAGGCTGCAGTTAATTTTAAAGGGAGTCCCACGGTCATTCTCGCCAAGACTATCAAAGGCTACGGCCTAGGAGAAAGCGGTGAAGGAAAAAATATCACCCATCAGCAAAAAAAGCTCAATGAAGACGAATTAAAAAATTTCCGTACGCGCTTTAACATCCCTATATCCGATAAGGACGTCGCCAGCACACCATTCTACAAGCCTGATCCGCGCTCAGAGGTTATGACTTACCTCCATGAACGCCGAAAGGCGCTGGGGGGGTATATGCCTTCACGTCATGAAACCAGCCAACCTTTGCAAACGCCTAGCGAAGAACTATTTGATGAATTTTATAAAGGGACTGATGGCCGGGAGGTCTCGACCACCATGGCCTATGTGCGCATCCTCACAAAACTACTCAAGGATAAAGATATTGGCCCATTAATTGTCCCCATCATCCCTGATGAGGCCCGCACCTTTGGCATGGAAGCACTTTTTCGTCAATGCGGTATTTATTCTCACGTTGGACAATTGTACGAGCCGGTGGACAAAGACAGCCTCCTCTATTACAAGGAGGCCGTTAATGGCCAAATCCTCGAGGAAGGCATCAACGAGGCTGGCGCCATATCTTCATTTATCGCCGCTGGCACTGCCTATTCCACCCAAGGAATCAATACGATCCCCTTCTACATTTATTATTCCATGTTTGGACCGCAACGCGTTGGGGATTTGATCTGGGCGGCGGCGGATTCCCGCTGCCGTGGATTTTTGGTCGGCGGCACAGCCGGACGCACCACCCTCAACGGTGAAGGCCTCCAGCACCAGGATGGTCACAGCCATCTTTTACTCTCCTCAGTCCCGAACATCGTGACCTACGATCCCACCTTTGCCTTTGAACTCGCCGTTATCATCCGTAACGGCATTTATCGAATGTACGAAAAGCAAGAAAACATTTTTTATTACCTGAGCGTGGGTAACGAAAATTATGCAATGCCCCCAATGCCAGAAGGCCTCAAAGAAGGCATTCTTCAAGGGATGTATCTATTGAAACCAGCCACCCAAAATAAGGGATTAGCACGCGCACAACTCTTTGGCAGCGGGACTATCCTGAACCAAGTCCTCGAGGCGCAAAACATCTTAGAGAAAGATTACCGTGTGGCAACGGATGTCTGGAGTATTACTAGTTATAACGAACTACATCGTGATGCCCTACAAACCCAGCGCTGCAACATGCTCAATCCCTTAGAAGAGCCACGCATCCCCTATGTCACCCAATGTTTAAAAGGGCGAGGGGATGTCTTCGTCTTTGCCTCGGATTACATGAAAACCATGCCCGATGCCATCGCTAAGTGGATACCAGGGCCTTCGGTATCGCTAGGGACCGATGGGTTCGGGCGTAGTGACAGTCGCAAGGCCTTAAGAGATTTCTTTGAAGTGGACACGCGCCATATTATCTTCGCCACCCTCGGCGCCCTCCATCAACATGGCAAAATAACAGCCGACCTCGTCAAAAAAGCAGCCAGAGATTTGGCCATCAATCCACACAAACGAAATCCAATGATTTCATAAGACAACGTCAGATAACTGAGCGCTAACAAAGATGCAACCATGTTAGATTTCAAACTCCCTGCGGTAGGGGAGAATATCAAATCAGGAAATATCGTCAACATCCTGGTAGCCATCGGCGATGTGGTTAAAAAAGACCAGCCACTCCTTGAGATGGAAACTGACAAGGCCTCGCTGGAGGTCCCCTCCCCTTGCGATGGAACCATTCGCGAAATTCTCATTAAAAAAGGTGAGGATGTCAAAATTGGCCAACTGGTTATGCGCATCGAAGAGGGCAAAATGGCTCCACTGAAAATGACCACAGCAAGGGCCATGGCTGCCCCTATTCCTGGCGCAGAGACAGCCATGCGGGAAGCTCCTCTAGAAACCATCTCGCCGATACAACCGCCGCCCTCTTTCATCGTGTCACCAACCTTTGCTGCGGCAATACCAGCCATTGATGTCCCTGCGGCTCCTTCTGTGCGTAGATTCGCCCGTGAGATCGGCATTAATATCGCGCAGGTGAAAGGAAATGGTCCTGGCGGACGTATCTCCATTGAAGATGTCAAGGCCTACGCAAAATTTCTCAATACCTCACGGACGACCGACAGCGTATCGATTGCAAGACCATTGCCAGATTTCTCTAAGTGGGGCGCGCTTGAACGTAGACCCATGAACAATATTCGTAAGAAAACTGCCGAGCATATGGCCCTGTGCTGGACCACAATCCCCCATGTGACCCAGTTTGATAAAGCGGATATGACCGAATTGGAAAAATTACGCAAGCGTCTTTCCACTGCAGAACGCAAATTAACCATCACGCCTTTTATTTTAAAAACCTTAGCCGCTGGTTTAAAAAATTTTCCTGAATTTAACGCTACCATCGACATGACGACTCAAGAAATCATTTATAAAAAATACTGCCATCTTGGCGTTGCCGTTGACACCGACCGCGGGCTTCTGGTGCCTGTTATTCGTGACGTGGGACAAAAGACCGTTATCCAGCTGGCAGATGAATTGAGCGCCTGCGCCCAACGCGCCCGAGACAAAAAGACATCCCTGGAAGAGTTGCAAGGCGGTTGCATGACGCTAACTAACTTAGGGGGTATCGGTGGAACATACTTTACCCCCATCGTTAACTGGCCGGAGGTCGCCATCCTGGGAGTCTCCCGCGCCCAATGGGAACCACATTACCTTGATGGAAAATTAGCACCATCGCCACGTCTCATGCTCCCCTTGGCCTTGTCCTACGATCATCGACTCATCGATGGTGCCAACGGCGCGCGTTTCCTGCGCTGGGTCTGCGAATCTCTCGAACAACCTTCCATATCGGATATAAAAAATTAAAAAATGTCTTTGATCAAGACACAACTTTTAGTCATCGGCGCCGGCCCAGGGGGCTATGCCGCTGCCTTCTACGCAGCCGACAGGGGAATGGAGGTCACGCTGGTGGATAGAGAACCTGATCCAGGTGGGGTGTGCCTCTATCGAGGCTGCATCCCTTCCAAGGCGTTCCTGCATGCCGCCAAGGTCTTGAGCGAGGCGCGCGATGCCAAGGAACTCGGGATTGTCTTTAACGAACCGCGCATCGATGTTGACAGATTACGGACTTGGAAGAATGATGTGGTGTCAAAAATGACTGGAAGCCTTGGACTCCTGGCCAGGCATCGCAAAGTCACGTTTATGCAAGGAAAAGCGACCTTCATTAATTCCAATACCGTAAGCATCCAACAAGAAGGTGAGTCGCGACAAGAGGTGCAATTTGAACATACGATCCTGGCAACGGGGTCGCGGCCGGTTTCCTTGCCGGGCGTGCCTGACTCGCCACTGATCTTGAATTCCACAACCGCGCTCGACCTCACGGATGTCCCCCCTTCACTGCTGGTCATTGGCGGTGGGTACATCGGACTAGAACTGGGCACGGTTTACGCCGAATTAGGTAGTAAAGTCTCCGTCGTAGAAATGACGCCAGGGCTCCTGCCCGGCGCCGACCGCGATCTAGTCAGCATCCTGGAAAAACGCTTAAAGACGATCTTCCGGGCGATCATGCTCACGACCAAAGTGGTCAAAATTGAAGCCGGCCCTCAGAACGTCAAGGTAACTTTCGAAACCGCAGATGGAAAAACAAGTGAAGAGACTTACGATAAGATCCTAGTCGCGGTTGGCCGAAAACCAAATTCCCATGACTTAGGCCTGGATCATACCAAGGTCAAGATTACTCCCCAGAGTTTTGTTGCGGTGGATCTCCAGCGGCGTACAACAGACCCGTCCATCTTCGCCATTGGTGACGTGGCTGGCGAACCCATGCTCGCCCATAAGGCCGCGCACGAAGCCCGTGTCGCGGTGGACGCAATCTCTGGCAAAAAAACCACCTTTGAGCCCAAGGCCATCCCTGCCGTCGTTTTTACCGACCCGGAGATCGCCTGGTGCGGCCTAACGGAAGCGCAAGCTAAGCAGGAAAACCGCACCATTGCCGTGGCCAAATTTCCCTGGGGCGCGTCAGGACGGGCCATGACCCTAAACCGTACTGATGGACTAACCAAATTAATTCTTGACCCGGACACAAAGCGGGTCCTGGGCATGGCGATTGTTGGCCCAGGGGCTGGAGAGTTGATTGCCGAGGGCGTTCTCGCAATAGAGATGGGCTCTATCGCAGAGGACCTCACGTTGACGATTCATCCCCACCCCACGACCTCAGAAACAATCATGGAGGCAGCAGAGAATTTCTTTGGCCACGCCACCCACATCTACCGCCCCAAAAAAACTTAGATTATTTTATCCGCCCTTTACGGAACTTCGGCAGTTGCCCACCTAAAACCTTTGTTTCTCAATGAGAAGGTTAGACCCCCCTTGCGGACGGGACACGAGGAGAAAGTGACTTCTCGAATTATGGTTCGCCGAACACCAAGTAGAATTACTTGCAACTCTTCGACCACAATTTCCTTAAAAGGCCATCACGTAGGTCATAAATTAACGCGTGAATACTCAAAGGGTGTTTTTTATTCCACACATCTTGCACGATCGTAGTATTACAAACATTGTTAGCCTGTTCCAGCACGTTGAGCTCACATAGGCGTTCCAATCGTTTACGGCTATTCCTAATTTCCTTCAGTTCATTCATATGTCTTTCGTTAACGTCCCGAACGCATCTTAACCAGTTATCAATCAACCCTAACCTTTTCGTATCCAACGCAGCTTTCACCCCCCCCCCACAACCGTAATGGCCACAAACGATAATATTTTTTATTTTAAGAATTTCAATGGCATATTGTAATACAGATAGACAGTTTAGATCCGTATGAACGACAAGATTAGCCACGTTGCGGTGGACAAATAGTTCTCCAGGCAGAAGACCCGTAATTTCATTAGCCGGAACCCGGCTGTCTGAGCATCCGATCCACAAAAATCGAGGTGACTGTAAACGCGATAATTTTAGAAAAAATTTAGAATCTTTCTCCCCAATATTTTGAGCCCATTTTCTATTATTATCAAACAGAGATTGTAGCTCGTTTTTCATTCCCATTTACTTAGAAATTGGAATTATCTTTTCATACTCATCCAGGTTGCATGGTAATTTAAGCTTATCCAAAACGTCTGATAAATGCTCTACTTTATATTGCTTTAATATCGCTGAAATAGATTCTTCCATTTGACTGCCTTTTCTTTAAAAAATATTTTGGGGTCGCTCAACCCGACCTACTATGCTGTGATGGCCTCGCCTTTTTGGGCAAAATCGCAGATCGGACTTTCCTTGCTGTCCCATTCTTGAGGGGTCATGGCGACCGCTTGAATAGGGGCAAAGACTTTATAAATGGCATCAGAGAGGATGTTGATCCGTGCCCAGTAGTCTTTACCCTTAAAATCACTGGAAATAACAACAACGTCAATGTCACTTCCTTCTTGTTGAGTGCCTTTAGCCCATGAGCCAAAAAGGATCAGCCGTTCAACATGAATGTTATTGGCTTCAAGCAATTCCCTTAAATGCTTCAAGATATTTACAACGTCTTTTTTATCCATGCGATGGCTTCCTTTGTTTGCGCAAGCATTTCTTTGGCAACCTCTTGAGTATAGACACTTTGTAGCTTTGCTAAGTCTTCGGGATAGCGTGTTGCGACGCTGGCTTGGTCAAGTTTAACTAAGAATTTCCCAATTCCCTCGGGCGGAGTTAATCCAGTTTTATTCACAAAATAAATTAAACTATGCGTCCTCGGTGGAATGGCACTGAATTTCTTCTGATAAATACTTTTCAATGCTTTTTCAATAGCCAAGTGCGCCATAAAAACCGTGTACGCATACCGACCACCAGCGAACATATATTCAGCCGTTTGGTAATCGTAATCAGCTTGCGTTAACCATTCTTGAGGACTGTGAGCCATATTTAAGGATAACATACCCGTCATAGTTTGAACATAGGATTTTTGAAGTAGTGCAGTGTCATCTAACAATTAAAAGTGGAGACCCGTTTTTAGGTCATGCTTGGAAGAAAAAGGAGATTCCGAGTATGGCTAGCCACATCCACAAAAAAATTTACTACTGAGAATGTTAAAGAACTTTTTCAAAAATACCTTAACCAAGAGATCGAACGAAATTTTATCTAGGAAATCCTATGTATCGGGAAATCTTCTTATACAGGAAAAGACATTACCCCTCTGGCCAAGCCGTCATGCCGGATAAAAGACCCCGGCAGTCGTTATCTTTTCTCCCAAGGCCTGCCTTAAAAAAAGCGACTGCGCCCAAGACAACGGCATCATCTCCCAACAGTGACCGTTCGATCGAGCAGCTATCGATGCCCTTAAAGAAAGGGTCGCGATTAAAGATCTTGCGAACTTTCGGTACCATATAATCACCACAGGCCTCAATGAGCCCCCCACCCAGGACGATCATCGCAGGGTTTAGGATATGTCGGATCGTAATACACGCCTGACCCAAGACAGCACACGCCTTACCCATCACCTTGCGTGTCAAAGGGTCCCTTGCTTCCAGGGCCTGCGCAATAACGCTACTTTTAATGACGCGTGGGCTCTTCGCGTAGAATCGGGCAAGGATTGTCTTCTTGCCTTTTTGAATAGCATTTTTTAATTCGCGTTCGATCGCCCGTCGGCTGGCTAAGGCCTCCAGCGTGCCGCACAACCCCGCGGATTCCTTGGAGCTGTCTAGATCAAGGATCATATGTCCCAGTTCAGCCGCCGCGCCCTGCGCCCCTAGGACCAATTCTCCTCGAATAATAATCGCACCCCCCACCCCTGTTCCCAGGAATATACCAACCACGTCCTGCACCCCCTTGGCTATCCCGCGCCAGTGCTCCCCTAAGAGTCCCACGTTGACATCATTGTTAAGGATAACCTTAGTTCTAAAAATAAGTTCGAGATTTCTGGCCAAAGGATAACCCGCCAGCTGAACATTAGGGGTCCTTAGGATATCGCGATGGTTCGGCCGGACAATGCCCGGGATACCAATGCCGATTCCCCGTATCTGATTGGACTTAAGTTGTTGACTGGCCAATAATCCTGCAATAAGACTTTTTGTTTGCCGAAATATCTGCGCCCCCTCTCCTTTGACTGGGGTAGGACATTTTTGAGAAGACAATATCTTTCCCCGACTATCGACCAGACCAGCAGATATCTTAGTCCCGCCTATGTCTACACCGATATACAAATCTTTGGCAGTCTTCATGGTGTTTTAGGGGAATCAACATATTCCATCAGGTCTTTAAAAAATTTATCCTGTTGTGCGCGGGACCAATGCCGGATGAATTCCCTATAAACCTTACCTCTCGAAATTCGGGTATACTGCTGCAATCTCTTCAAGACGGATTTATCTTTCGCGTGGACTCTATGCGAGGTGAGGTATTCGGCCAACCACACATCATAATCATGAATCTGTCCCAGCAGCCGGTGGAATCGCAGGACTCCCCTGATATAAGAATTAATCCCCCGGCCATAAATCTCTTGGACCGCCTCCAGGCTGTAACGCAGGCGCTTGGAGGCGATGCGCATTTGGTGCAACCCCTGGACGTTGGACGACTGATACGCTATGGCATCCAACGCCAACAGATTCCTTGCTCTCTTTAGAATTCTTTTCCGATAGATTCTATAAATATTGGTCGTACCGCCTCGCGATGTCTTCTGAGAAAATCCCTTTAACCCCTGCGCCATACCCTCAAAGACTTTTTTATGTGTGATTAAATCTAAGGCCTTTCTTAGACGCGGCAGTAAATTCCTGCGGCGATGGCGTACCTCGCGGATTAATCTATTCAAGGCCTCTTTCGCGGCAAGGCCCGTTAAGAGACGCTCATATTGCCTCAGATAACCGGTATACACATCTAAATCCCTGATGGGTGAAGAGATCTGGGCGATGACACGCATATCTTTCTTCCACGCGGATAATCGCCTCTCCGGGAGAAGCCCGCGAAACATCCACAGCGCGTTACGCAGCCTCCTTAAATTGACGCGCAACCGATGCACTGACGCAACGCCCTGGTTACTACGTACTTGCCGCAAATAAACGTTACTATGACGAATATAATAATTGATCCGCTCAACGGCAAACCGCTGGTAATTCATTTCAACCCACCATAATGTCTCATCAAATATTCCTGGGCATTGAATTTGCTGTCTCTTGCCTCTGGTTTTTTATAAATCCTCTCTGGTGTTAATTGCCATGATTTGGTCGTATCCTTCCAATACAATTCCATGACCTCCTTTAAATGCGACTTGATGGTCTCCTTAGAGACCTCAAAAACAAGCTCCACGCGCCGGTCGAAATTCCTTGTCATCCAATCTGCTGAGGAAAGAAAAACGCGCGCTGCTGCGTTATTGTTAAATACAAAAATACGGCTATGCTCCAAAAAGCGACCCACGACGCTTTTGACTTTAATATGCTCGCTTAATCCCACGACGCCAGGGACTAGACAACAGATGCCACGCACGATAAGACGAATTGCAACCCCCGCCTGAGAGGCCTCATAGAGTTTTTCAATAATCTGGGGGTCCTCTAGCGAATTCATCTTAGCGCTGATGGCGCCATTTTTGCTCTTCTTCTGAAACTTAATTTCCCTATCGATCAAAGATATAAGATAATTTCTCATGTCGCCAGGCGCACAGACGATCCGTTTCCATTCCATCGGCTTTGAGTATCCCGTGATCGCGTTAAACACATCCGACACATCCTTGGCAAAGTCCTCGTTGCACGTGAAATATCCGATATCGCTGTACACCCTGGCGGTATGCTCGTTGTAATTACCCGTCGCCAGATGCACATAGCGGCGGATCTTTTCTTCTTCCTTGCGGACAATAAGCATCATCTTGGAATGCACCTTTAATCCTGGGATACCGTAAATTACATGACAGCCCCGCATCTCAAGCTCTTTGGTCCATTGGATATTCGCCTCCTCATCGAATCTGGCCTTAATTTCAACCAAGATCGTGACCTGCTTTTTGTTGGATGCTGCCTCGCTCAGGGCGCTTATAATCGCTGAATCTTTAGCCGTTCGGTAAAGAGTCATCTTGATCGCTAAGACATTCTCGTCACGCGCCGCGGCCCGGATCAACTCCACCGTCGGCTCGAAGGACTGATAGGGCACATGGATGATGAAGTCTCCCTCCTTAATCTTTTCGAAAATATTATCAAACCCTATCCTGCCGGGAACATATCCGCCGTAGCATAGTTCTGGTCGGTCGATCAGCTTGATCAGTTCAAACAAATAGGTCAAATCAAAATGGCTGCGGATGCGCACCGCCCTGTCTTTGGAGAACTGCAGACACTCGCAGAGCATCGTCAGCACCTCTGGGGTAGATTTCTCTTCGACTTCCAGACGCACGACCTTAGCCAAGGTCCGCTTCTTGACCTCACCCTCGATTGTCTTAAGCAGGTTAGGGGTAGTCTCCTCTTCGATAGTAAGCTCGCTGTCACGCACGACCCTAAAGAGGGTAAAATCCTCGATCTTGTATCCTTTGAAAAAGACATTGAGGTATTCCCGGACGATATCCTCAATCAAGATAAAACTGCATTCTCCTTTCGAGGAAGGAAGCCGCAAGACACGCGGGATATTCGAGGGCAGAGGAATAACAGCCAAATAATCTTCTCTGCGGCGCTTAATACGCACCGCGATGGCCATGGTCTTAGAGGGTAACACAGGGAAAGGATGCCCAGGGTCAATGGCAAGAGGGCTCATGATGGGATATAAGATCGTCTCGAAATATTCCCGGATAAACCGTTTTTGTTCTTTCCTAAGCTCAGAGGCCTGGGCAAACCGGATATTTTCCTTAGCCAGATCATTTAATACACTACCCTCATAAATTTCATATAAACGCGCCGTGAGTCTCCCTGCCTCTTCATCGATATGCCCCAGCAATTCCTTGGGATAATAGCCGCAGCAATCCATCGTATTGATCTGCGTCTCCATTAAATTCATGAGACCTGCCACGCGGACCATATAAAATTCATCCAAGTTATGGACAAAGATAGCAAGAAACTTGAGGCGCTCTAAGAGGGGATTGTCCTGGTCTAGGGCCTCGGACAAAACCCGCTGGTTAAACTTAAGCCAGCTCAAATCCCTTGCGATAAATTTGTCTTTTTCCGAGAAGTTAATGGCCATTTAAGATTAAGACTGTATTGGTGTTGCGATGCGTAGGCTAATGCGGCTGCCGGATATCTCCTCGAACAACTGTTTGCAATCTTCCAACATCACCTTTTCCAGCGTGAGATCGCCCGATGAATAAACGGTCAATGTCCATTCGCCCTGCTTAGGAGACAGGATCTCCAGCTTCTTGACTTTTTGCTTATGGGAGGCGTCCAAGCTGCTAGCCAGACGTAGGATCGATGATAATTTTTGAACCAAGAGTTGCTTATCCAACGACAAGCCACTATAGGAAAAATGTGCCTTCTGTGGATACGTGCGGCGGTGATAGCGGGCAATGCAGGCAATGCATTTTATTTCCTGCGGCGTCAATCGAAACAGGCTCGATGCGTTAATGATATATTCCGTGTGCTTATGATGGTCTCTATTGTTGATAAACATGCCGATCGTATGCAGATAAGCGGCCAACAATAGATATAACCTTTCCTTATCATCGAGTCCTAAGACATCTTTGACTTGCGGGAACAGACTCTCGGCTAAAAAAGCAACGTGTTTGGCATGTTTGACATCAGCCCCGTATCGGCGGCAGAGAAATTTGGCAACCGAGATCAATTGATTGGTCTTATTATATTTCTCGGCAAGATCAAAACGTAAGATCATATTAGCCAAGATGGCCTCAGGCAACGATGTCGCCAAGATATATAATGATCTTTTTTTGATCAATCTAAATAGTTTGTTGACAATGAGCGCATAGCTGTCGATAGCGCTGGCGATATCCGTCGTGATGCCGTATTGCTCCGCCAGATCATCAAAGCTTTTTTGAGTGACACGTTCCAACAGCTGCCTGGATTCATAAAAATGAAATGGAAAAAAGTTGGCCTCCCGTCTTTTATTAGGGACAACGCGCGCCAATAGCGGTGAATAGCTGTCATCAATCAATACAATATCATCAATCTTGATATCGGGTATCATGGTCTTTAGATTCAGGATCTCATTGTCGATGTGTTCTCCCAGCGCCTCGTAGGTCGCCTTTTGGCTGGCATCGATGCGGCTCTTAAACTGTTCGACGCGTAACGTCCCGATGGGGATCTCAAAATTAAATAAGGTATACCCTTTCTCCATAACCGAGATGTCAAGACTCCCTGCCCCTAACTCTGCGATCAAGAGATTCTTTTCATTGATGGGGTATTTTTCTTTCAGCTTGTAGGACAGAAAGGCATCGATGAAATAAACAACATCACCGACGTTGAGGACCTCAATCTCAAGACCTGTCTTGCGCTTGATCGTATCAAGAAAGACGTCTCTGTTTTCCGCCTCCCGGACAGCGGTCGTGGCAATCACCCGCGTCTCTGTCACCCCATATTCAGCGATCAACTTCTTGTATTTTTCCAAGACATTAACAATGTGATTGATAATATCCTGTGAAATGCGTCCCTTATAAAAAGTGCTTTTGCCGATACCGACGACATTTTTGAGTGACTCCAATATCTTAATGTCGGTCTCGCCTTTTTGCCCTATGACAAGTTTTGCAGAATTTGATCCGATATCAATGACTGCCGCGCGCATCAGTGTCTCCATGATGTTTCTTATCCACCGGCCTCAAGAAGTCATCCCAAGATTGCTCGAGCGATACCCTGTCTTTTTCTTAACCGTCATGTAGAGCATACGACAGATCAATATAATCGTCAAGTCTGGCATGCAGTCTATGCATGCCATAAAGAGTGGTCAGATTTATGTTGAGTAGCGGTCCGGGAAATGCACAAGGTTCAGGAGGGGAAACTTATTTTAATTCTTTTAAAAATAAACGGGCCCGACGGGATTTGAACCCGCGATCTTCAGATCGACAATCTGACATGTTAAACCAGCCTACACCACGGGCCCTAGAAAATAGGACTAAGAGATAAAAATTAAAAGACCTGAAATAATTTATTCAGCGTCTTGGACAGCTTCGATATAGTGTTGTCCGATATTAGATCAATCTTCTTTGGCGAAAAAATAGTATCAGAATCTCTTAGAATTTGCAACCAATTACCTGAAAACACCAATTACCTGAAAACCCATCTCTTGCCAAGCTCATCTCTTAATTCTATCTTTAATGGACGATGAAGGACTTGAACCTTCGACCCCTTGAATGTAAATCAAGTGCTCTAACCAACTGAGCTAATCGTCCACAACTAGCCGGCTGCCCTGCCAATAAACCCTAAGGTAAAGACCATCACAAAGATAGCAACGGATTCAATAATACCGAGCGCGGCAATATAATTAGTGAAACCTTTCTCAGATTCCCCCATCGCATCGGCGGCGGCGGCCCCAATCATTCCTTGGACATAAGCGCTTAAGCCGATAGCAATGCCTGCCAAGGCGCCAACAACCCAGAAATAATTCCCCCCACTCATCACTTCAGCTATTTTATTCATTAAAATCAATCCATAGAATGTTTGTGACAAAGGGGCGCCAATAAAGGCCAATAGGGGAATAAAAGGGGTTGGTTTATTGCGTACAAAACCTTTTTTCCAGGCCCCCACTGCGGCTGGTCCAGCTGCCATAACCCCCAGGCAAGAACCAACGGCTGCAAAGGCCAAGACCGCGGCAACACCTAAATCTTTGAATTGCATAATGAGTCCGGTTGTTTCCATTATTCTTTCCTCCTTACTTTATCAATAATTGCCTTCTTAAACTCAAACCCTCTCTTATCTCATGCGGCGAAAAGGACTATATTGAACCCCACTCCATTCTAAACTTAAATGTCCGGAAAATTCCAAGATGTTAAGACGTAGGCCATGAACCATGATGGCCAGTATGCCCAAAATAACATTTAACAAATGTCCCAAGACCAGTATCAGGACAGCCCCTAGTCCGAGAAAAAGATTGTGAAACCCCACCCCCAAGGCCATCTGATTAAATGCCTCAGCCAATGTTACTCCGGCCGTTCCAACGGCAAAAAGTCGTATATAAGAGATGATGTCGATCAATGTGCTGACAACAGACAAAACCGTTAGCATAACGCCGATCATGAATCCTGTGACGTCCTTGAGGATGTCTTGAAAGGTTTGACTAAAAAGGACAATAACCACAAAGGCAATATACCCCATGGGATTGACAAAAGAGGGGATCGGCTTATCGAGAATAAACTGCTGGGCGTAAAAAAAAGCGCCCCAGACAATCGCGATCCAACCAATATCCGACAAAATCAAAATCGAGGGCAGCTTCCTTAGTCCACGCCAGACATGGGCAATGGTCAAATGAACAGCCCCAATAATAAAACATAAAAGCTTGACATGATCTTCATTGCCCAGCCATGGGACAATGGGCTTGACGAACTTCCCCAAAAGCGAAAGACCAAAGAATGTCCCTGTTAAAAACCCCCAGGCCATCGCACAACCGCTTAAGACGTAGATTAAATAAAAAGGGGCGTGGTCGGTGACTTTATTCTTAAATTTTTGATGCAAGAGAAAGGTTGCGGTCAAAAAAATTAGACCGTAGCCCGCATCACCAATCAATATGCCAAAGAAAATAGAAAAGAAAAATAGAAAACAAAAACTGACATCGGCCTCACGGTATCCAGGGATGATGCTCATAAAATCAAAGACTGGATTAATGAGTCCTATCCCTTTAGGATTTCTCAAGAGTGTCGGCACTTGGTCTTCTGGCGAAGGATCCTCTACTAAAAGTCCCCATTGTTGTTCTTTGGCCTTGGCCGTAATGGCACTGCAGGCATCGCTAGGACAATATCCTTTTAAAAGGGCTAAGTCTCCTTCCGTGCGCATGCCCCGTTCGACCTCTTCAAAGCGTAAAATATTCTGACGTTCACTTAATATCCGCTGCAGCGCATTCCTACAACCATCATAATGGGCAATCTTCTCTTTGGCCTCAGACATCTGACGATAGTCCTCTTCTTGCGCTATCCTCATCTGACCAAGACTCATGGGTGGCAAAGAAATAACCTCACAAGGAGGCTCGATCTTTTCAGGGGCTATCATAAGGACATAATCAGTCCCGCTTGAGGTGTAGATCTTTTTGATAATCACTCCCTGCGGCAACTGAACCTTGGCTGAACTTGGGAAGGCGCAAAGCTGAATATAAATACCGCGACCAGCCAGAAGCTTGCAGTCTTCCGGAGAAAAATCGCCCCACTTTTCCCACTGACGCATTAAACTGGTGCGCTTGGCAATCGTTTCTTTATAATGCTCAATTTTTGCGGCGAGCTCCAAGATATCATAGACCATATCCGTCCAGTCGATCGCTGGACGCTCAACCACAGGCCTAGCAGGCTTAAGATCCGCAAGGATGCGGATTGCCTGCTCGAGGTCCCTAATCTCTCCCCGGCGCTCTTCCAATTGATAGCCGGACAATTCCTCTTGATGCTCTACATGGACAATGCCCAGCTCCTGTAGGCCCTCGACCGTCATTGGAACATCCTTTTGACGCACCACCACATGCACCTTTTTCATGGGAACGATCATATCATGCCGCCACTAATTCTAAGTCTCTTACCTCAATCTTTTTCTTGACCACCTTGCTAATCCCAACGGCATTGGCCTGCTGGTCGCCTAGATAAATACCGATCTTGCGGATATTTTCCCGGCATTCGGGAATCTTGACTTTTTCAAATAAATTAACCCGCTGGGTCGTTATGCGCAGCTCTCTGTTCAAAATCTTTATGCGTTGGGTGATCACCGCCACCTCAGCCAATAATGTTATTAAAATCCGTAACTCCTCAATGGCCTGATCAACCCAAAAAGGCATTGTATACAAATCATATTCTACTTTTCCAAAGACAATGTTATCAAAAAAAGGTACATTGGCCCCAGCAATATTGATCGTCTTGACCAGAACCTTGGTGGGGATAATCCACGGTTTCATATCGATACCGGATTCTCCCAAGAGCCCTGCCCAAGATTCGATATCAAGAATTCTTTGTTTTAAAACAACCTCACGCTCAGAAATCATCTGGCGCGCTTCAATAATCTTCATCTGCAGTTGCTGCTTTTTGAGGATCAAGGTAGGCAGAAAATGGCAGTATTGCTTGAGGCTGTCACGTTGGCGCTTGAGTTCACCCTTGGTAAGCTTGACCTTGGCCATCCTTTATCCTATTGCGCCACCGCTTCCTTAGGCCAGTACTCTTTGATCAAAGAATCTTTAATGCCAATCTCTGCAGCCTCAAAGATATCCGCAAGAATCTTCCAGCCCCTGTCGAGGGCCTGCTCTAAGGGGATATTAACCGAGAGATCCATCAGTTCTTCTTCAAACCGCTTGCCGTACCTTAAAAGTTTTTCATCCCAGGCGCTCATCTGAAAACCCATGGAACGCTTCTCTAAGGTCTCCCGGTAATCAGCGAAAAGCTGAATCATGCGGTCCATGATGGCGCGATGATCGGGGCGTGTCTTATCATTGACCTGTTGCTTAAGACGGCTTAAGCTACCGAACGGCTCAATGTGCCCTTCGCGCAAATAAAACTGTCCTTCAGTAATATAGCCCGTATTGTCAGGGATAGGATGGGTCACATCATCACCGGGCATGGTTGTCACCGCGAGAATCGTAATCGAACCGGTGCCCTCAAAATTTACTGCCTTTTCATAACGGGCAGCCAACTGACTGTACAGATCACCTGGATAACCACGATTCGATGGGATCTGCTCCATGGTGATGGCAACCTCTTTTAAGGCGTCGGCAAAGTTGGTCATATCCGTCAAGAGGACAAGGACCCTTTTACCTTTCAGCGCAAATTGTTCAGCCACCGCCAGGCACATATCCGGGACGAGTAAGCACTCAACCGTTGGGTCAGAGGCCGTATGAATAAATAGAACCGAGCGCGACAAGGCGCCGCGCTCTTCGAGCGTGTCGCGTAGCAAGATGTAATCATCATATTTTAATCCCATCCCCCCTAAGATAATCACATCGACCTCGGCCTGCATCGCAATGCGGGCCAGGAGTTCGTTGTACGGTTCGCCAGCAACGGAGAAAATAGGAAGCTTCTGGGATTCTACTAGAGAATTAAAGACATCGATCATAGGGATCCCGGTGCGGATCATATTCTTGGGGATAATGCGTTTCGCTGGGTTGACCGACGGGCCGCCAATATCAATCAGATTGTCCACGAGGGGAGGCCCATAATCACGGGGCTGTCCGCTACCGTTAAAGACCCGTCCCAAGAGATCTTGAGAACAAGAGATCTGCATGGGTTTTCTCAAGAAACGTACTTTATCATTAGTTGAAATACCGCGGCTTCCGGCCATCACCTGCAAGGATACCTTGTTGCCATCCAGGCGAATCACCTGCGCCAAGGAGACGCCGTGGGAGGTGCGGATCTCAGCTAATTCTAGATAAGCGACATCAGCCGCCTCTACCGTAATGACATCACCCGCGATTTGTAGAATCTGGCTATACACTTTATGCATGAGTATTAATCCTTAACAGCGTACAACTTAAATTGTCTTATCCGTGAAGGTAACATTAAAGATGTGTGCCCGAATCCTTAAGCCCTTTCGCTCGCTATGGACTCGCTCAAGGATTCACCGGCACATCACTCACGTGTCTTATCACGAGCCAATCGCGAGCGAAGGACTGGCAGATAAGTCGGCTATCCTCTGGCGGATATCCTGTTCTTTATGGAGAAACTCGACTGACTGGAAGGTCGTTGAGTTCCACGTCACAAAGACCTGTCTTAACTGTTGAAAAAATTTACGCGACTCATCTTTGTTTGCAAACTTAAATTTCTGGTCAATAATGTCCTCGATCAGGCTATACACATGCCTCTGGCGTTCAGCACTGGTTGCCTCGTCAGTTTTATCAAAGGCGTTTTGCTGCAGATACACCGCATCAAAGAATTCTCCTTTAAGATAATCCACAAATTCATCAGTCGACATGCCCTCTTCGCCAACCACCTTCATCATCTGATTGATACCATGGCTTCTGCGTAGGATCGAAACCCCCTTGTGGACCTTGGCCTCATCAATAAAGCTCTTATATTTGCTCCAACTCTCCAAGGGATCCACGGCCGGATATTTACGGGCATTGGCCCGGTCACGTGACAACCCGTGAAAGGCGCCCACTACTTTAAGGGTCGCCTGGGTGACCGGTTCTTCAAAATTCCCACCGGCAGGGCTGACTGCCCCACCGATCGTGATTGAACCAATGGTGCCGTCACGTAATTTTACAACACCGGCCCGTTCATAAAAACTAGCGATCCTCGACTCCAAATACGCAGGAAAGGCCTCCTCGCCGGGGATCTCCTCCAGACGTCCAGACATCTCGCGCATGGCCTGCGCCCAACGAGATGTTGAATCGGCCAATAAAAGGACATTCAATCCCATCTGGCGATAATATTCAGCTAACGTCACGCCCGTATACACGCTAGACTCACGCGCGGCAACCGGCATGGAGCTAGTATTACAAATAATAATGGTGCGTTCCATAAGACTGCGTCCGGTGCGGGGATCCACGAGATGCGGAAATTCTTTGAGGATCTCCACGACCTCACCGGCACGCTCTCCACAAGCGACCACAATGACAATATCCACCTGAGCATGGCGGCTTAAGAGATGCTGTAAGACCGTTTTACCCGCCCCAAAGGGCCCTGGGGTGCAAAATGTCCCGCCAACCGCGACCGGTACCAGCGTATCGATAATCCGAATCTTGGTCACCAGAGGGACTGCGGGCCTTAATCGCTGGGTATATGCCTTAATGGCCATCTTAACCGGCCAGGTCTGTACCATGGTAACCTGATGTTCTTTGCCAATCACGTCTTTCAGCTTAGCAACCGGTGTCCCTATGGGGTATTGCCCTTTAGAGACAATGGCAGTCACCTCGAATTCTCCCTGAAAGGCAAAGGGCACCATAATCCAATGCTGAAAGATTTTCTCCGGGACCGTTCCTAACTTATCACCGGCCTTGACCTTGGCGCCAACTTTAACCGCTGGGGTAAATTCCCACAATTGCCTTTCATCTAAGGCCTTTAAATACGCACCACGCTTAAGAAAAAAACCGTATTGCTCTGCCAACTGCGGTAAGGGGTTCTGCAACCCATCGACAATCTGTCCCAAGAGGCCAGGACCCAACTCGACACTTAAAAGTTCTCCGCTAAATTCCACGGCATCTCCAATACGGATACCGACGGTATCTTCAAAGACCTGAAGCTCCGCTCTTTTACCGCGCACCCGAATGACCTCGGACTTGAGCCGTTCTTGCCCAACCAAGACATAGGCCACTTCATTTTGAATAACAGTATCATGAAATTCGATGGTGACCATGTTGCCATTAACACCAACCACTTGTCCTCTTCTCATCTCTTTTATCATCGTTTAATTATTCGTCGCTAGTCGCGGCGAATAACTCCTGTGTCAATTCAAAGGCCTGTAACTCCCGAAACACCTCGTGGCCCTTTGACGAATGATATTCCTGATTTTTGTGTAACATCTTCAACTTAAGTCCATAGATACATAAAAATTCCACATTAAAATACTGCCCGACGGCTAATTCATCAAGAAATTGCCAGATGATCTTATCGATTGCCTTCTGAGCCTCCAAGGGATTAGCTGCCTTGACCGCTTGATGGATTTTATCAATGAGAGATGGGTCAGACGAACGCTCGCCGCGCATAAACAGGAGCGGATCTTTATTAAGACGCCCAGCGCGAAACCAAACCAACTCATTGCGGAATTGACAATTAAATTGCACCCAGGCATGGACCAAGGCATTGCGTGTCTTAAGCTGTGGGTCGTCCTCTGTCAAAAGCGCATAGATGAGGGTATAATCACGAGCGTCCAATAACCGCTGACATTCTTCCAAAAAAGACTCTACCGTGACCGGTGGCTCAGCCTCATAACTGAGCATCCGTAGGCTTGCCGTGAAGTAATAATAAGAATGCCCCATCGCGCCTGAATTATCGTTGTTCTACCTTCGCCGTTTCCTTCAAGATACCAGCAACATATTCATTGAGATACACACTCAAATACCCGGCAAGACCTAATGCTGTCATATCAAAACATGACTTGCCTTGATCGAAACTGATCGTCAACCCTTTCCCGATATCGTCTGCGGGTCTTAACTCGATGGATTTCTTGATCTCCTGCTGCAGATGGGCAAGGAAGCTTTCTCTGAGCGCCTTGAGGTCCTCTTCTGCTAAGGTCACTTCAATGGCGGCATCAGCCGTATTCTCCGCCAAGACCTTTTCGGAAATGGCGACAATAATCTTGGAAAGATTCGCGGGGGTGAGCGTGTCACTGACGCGCTGGACAACGATCTTTTGAAGGATATGACGAATCTCTTTCTGCAAGGCCAGAAGGGTGTCGCGCGCGGCGTGCCTAAGGGCCATCTGGGAGGCGGCCTCTCTTTTCTGAATTTCCCCTCTAGCCTGCTCCTCTATTTGCCTTGACCGCTGTTGGGCATCAGCGATGATCTTTTGAGCCTTCTTTTCGGCTTGGGTTTCGACTTCTCTTGCTTTTTCATCAGCAGCCTGAAGCCCTTCGATCTTAATTTTATCAATGAGCTCTTGCACTTGTCTGGCCATGAGATATCCCTCTGGTAATAAAATATTGGCGTCTTTGGATCTCTATTAAGAAACTGCGGTCTTGATTTCCTCTAAAATCTGTTTCGCCGCTACTGCAGGGTTCTTGGCTTGAATGATGGGACGCCCAACCACTAAAAAATTGCTGCCGTTTTTGATCGCATCCTGCGGGGTCGTGATCCGCCGCTGATCATCGGGTGCAGTGCCGCTTGGGCGAATGCCCGGTGTAACAATAAGAAAATCATCCCCCAATTCCCGACGAATGAGGGCTGCCTCCTGACTAGAAGCAACCACCCCTGCCAGGCCAGCTTGCTTAGCCAATAGGGCCCGTTCCAAAACAAGACCAGTTATGTTATCTTCTTTTTCTTCGCTTGTCAAGACCGTAATGCCCACCAGCCAAGGTTTGGCGATCCTCCCTATTTGAGCTTGGGCTTGCGCTGCGACAACGCCGGAGCGCAACATCTCAAGACCCCCTAGCGTATGCAGGGTGCACATTAATATGCCTTGTCCAGATTCTGTGATGGCCGTCACTGCCCGTACAGCGCTGGCAACCGTATGAGGGATATCATGAAATTTTAAATCAAGAAAAACTTTTTTACCCAGGCGCAGAATAGATCGAACCGCCTCTGGGCCGCTGGAGGCAAAGAGTTGGCTGCCGACCTTAAAAATATCCACCAATCCATCAAGGGTATAGACAAGTTTCTTTGCCTCATCGAGCGTACCCACATCAAGGGCGACGATCAGTTGGCCTTTGTCTTTATTCATTGTTTATCCCTTAGTTTCCGCTGCTTCTGTTCTAAGGCCTCCAATGAGCTGCTGAATATCCTTGACCTTATTCCCGCGCATATATTTCTTGATACCCTCCAACACCTCAATGGGCGCGCGCGGATTAATAAAGTTAGTTGTCCCCACCGCAACCATGGTGGCGCCAGCCAAAATAAACTGCAGGGCATCATCTGCCGTCACGATCCCCCCCATAGCGATAATGGGAATCTTAACCTCTTGGGCCGCGGTATAAACCAGACACAGGGCCATGGGTCTTATGGCCGGACCGCTTAATCCGCCTGAGAGATTCCCTAAAATGGGTCGACGCCGGAGAGTGTCAATGGCCATAGCTGGAAATGTATTGATCAAGCTCAGGGCATCAGCCCCGGCGTCCTGCGCGGCCCTGGCGATCACGGTAATATCTGTCACCTGGGGAGCAAGCTTGGCGATAACCGGTACGCGGGAGATCTTTTTAACACGTTTAACAAGACGATGCGTTGCCTGTGGGTCCTGGGCGACCAGCACCTTCTTGCCCAGGTTGGGACAGGAAAGGTTCAATTCGAGCGCGACGATCTGTCTTTGTTCATGAAATTTGCTAACGAGAGTCACGAATTCTTCATCGCTATGCCCCAAGATGCTAATAATAAGCGGCACACCGATTCTCTGTAAGGACGGCAACTTGTGATGGATAAATCCATCAGCGCCGGGATTTTCAATGCCGATGGCATTGAGCATACCTGCGGGGGTCTCAACAATCCTCGCAGGGGGATTGCCAAGGCGTGCCTTTAGCGTCACCGTTTTGGGGACAAGGGCACCGAGCCTTCCCACCTCCTCCAAATCATAGTATTGCTCCGCATGCCCAAACGTCCCTGATGCGACCGTCACTGGATTTTTAAATCTTACGTTACCAATCTTAACGGATAAATTCATCTTTATTTAAAGACTGCCATCTTGATGCCGATCAAAATCAAGAATATCCCAAATATCCGTTTTAACGTGGCGTCCGGGACTCCCTGAATCCAGTGCGCACCTAAGAGCGCCCCCACGATAAAACCGGCCGCAACAAAGGTAGCGATCTGTATTTTTAGATTACCTGCCGCATAATACCGTATGGCTGCCAACAAGAAGACAGGAAGTGTCAAGACAGCAATAACGGTCCCCTGCGCCTGATGTTGGGTGAGCCCAGCCCAAAAGACAAGGAGCGGTACCATGATTACCCCACCCCCCAACCCTAGGGCACCTCCAACAAACCCACCAACCAACCCGATTATTAGATACGCTATAGACATAGACGAATATTTATCTGACCGCTATTCAAATATTATTTCATTCAAATCAAACACCGGACCGTCGTAACAGACTGTCCGGAACCCCTGGGTTGTGCGTATAGAACACCCTAGACACGCCCCTAAGGCGCAAGCCATGGTCTCTTCGCAGCAGGCTTGGCCCTGCAGGCGGTGCCTGCGGGCAAAACGCTGCAGGACGGCCATCATCGGCTTAGGGCCGCACGTATATATCCATGTGGTTCGGGGATTAAAGTCAATGCGAGAAAAAAGTTTATCCACCCGCCCGCGCACGCCCACACTCCCGTCATCGGTTGCCACATGCACCGCGCATCCATTGTTTATAAATTCCTTCATACTAAAGACGTGTCCCTTGGTACGACCACCATACAGGAGAATCAATTTTGGTACATCGAATCCAAGGCTTTGTCTTTTGCGTAAAAAATCTGTTAATATCAGAAACGGTGCCACCCCGATTCCGCCGGCAACCATCACGACCTGTCTGGTCTCTGGTGACGGCATGTCAAATGATTTCCCTATCGGCCCCAAGACATCCAGGGGATCGCCTTTTTTCTTTAAAGAAAGAATCTGCGTACCCGGCCCGATGACCTCGTACAGAATCTCCACATACTTTTGGGCGCGGTACACGCTAAATGGTCGGCGAAAGAATGGTTCTAATCCATCGTTCACACGAATGTGAATAAACTGGCCCGGCTGGACTTTGCCGATAATGGAAGGCGCGTCAATACACAGCTGATAAAACCGAGGAGAGAGTTTTTTATTAGCTACGACCCTATATATATTCTGTAATTGAGGCATGTCCTACAGTCGAGACATTATCCATAAGCCGATTATCAGGGCCCCTATGGCTGCCACAAAAATGGTCAAAATGCCAGCCAGATTCAAGATACCAAAAACCAGACATTCCTGCAGTAATTCCAAAATAACTGCCAGCAATGGCCAGGCCCAAAGTCCATGAACTTCCTTGGTGCTCAAGGCCTCACGTAGATCAATGACTTCTTTAGATTTCAATTTGTCCACACCCTGAAACGATGGGAAAAGCCGTGGGGTCTTGCGCGAATACGTAGCAAATTCCTCAGGAAATGCATCGGTCAAGTATTTTTCTTCCGCCACTATCTGCTGATTAAAGCGTATATAAAAAAATAGGACAAAGATCGGCAGGCTCCACCAAGGCCAGGCAATAACGACAAAGCCGGCCCCGATCAAAAAGCTCCCCAGATACATAGGATTGCGCACCAAGGCATAGGGCCCTGTCTGTACTATTTGGCTGCCTTGTTGGGAATGAGCTCTTTTATGCCCACGCGCCGCCATACGCCAGAGGACCCCCTTTATCATCACCATCATCCCCAAAAAATCCAGCGCATTGTCCCAAAGCTGGTTAACGGCGTAGAGGTGTTTATTGAGACACAAAAATCCCGTTGAGATAATGAGTAGCGATAAAAGCAAAACGTCTATCTTGACGCGGTCTTTCAATCTTTCCCGCTTTCTCTTGCCCGTTTTTCTTTAATCTGTACTATCAACTCTTTTATCTTAGTTTCGGCCTCGCAAATATCTTTTACCTTAATCATTCCTTCCCGGTTCCAATTGCCCAGATCAATGACCGGTCGGTTGTAAATAAGTCCGTAAGAAATCTCGCAGGAAGTCCCGTGGCTTCCAGGTAGGGCCACGATAATATCAGCACAACAGGCAACAATAGCATTGCGAGCATAACCGATACTGGTGGGCAGGGCAATATCGATATAGGGATTGGCGTCTGCCTTATTAGTCCCAGGTAAAATACCAATTGTTATTCCGCCAGCCTGCTGACAACCCTTTGCAGCTGCCTCCATTGCCCCATCTAGGCCGCCAGTAATTAATATAGCATCCACTTCTGATACAAATTCTCCAATATAATGGGCAATATCCTCCACTTCTTTATCAATAACGTGACCACCGATAACCGCTATAGCGATCTTCTGTTTATTCGTCATACCACTCCCGGAGATATGGCATAGACCACTCTACCGTTATAAATCGTGGTAACAACCGCACCCTTAAGCGTTCGACCGATAAAAGGAGAATTTTTCGATTTGGAGAAAAAATCTTCTTTGCGGACTTTCCAGACCTTCTCTGGGTCAATAATTGTCATGTCCGCATCAGCGCCTTCCCGAATAACCCCTTTGTTGGCGAGCCCAACGATCCGAGCCGGGGCAGTGGACATCTTCTCAACCATTTGGGCCCAGGATAAAATTCCCGGAATCACCAATTCGGTAATGGTGAGCCCCACTGCCGTCTCCAGACCAATCATCCCATACGGGGCATGGTCAAAATCCAGTTCTTTTTCTTCCTGGGTGTGGGGGGCATGGTCAGTGACAATGCAATCAATGGTGCCGTCCTTGAGTGCCTGTTTGATTGCCTCAACGTCTGTTTGGGTACGTAGCGGTGGATTGACTTTTGCGTTGGTATCAAATGTCTTGACCGCTTCATCCGTCAGCGTGAAGTGGTGCGGGCAGGCCTCGGCAGTCACCTGGATGCCCTGACTCTTGGCAAACCGAATCAACTCGACCGAGCGCTTGAGGCTCATATGCGCCATGTGAATGCGGCTGTTGAGATAATTGGCCAATTCGATATCGCGGGCAACAATCACTGTTTCCGAAATGCCAGGATCACCTTTTAACCCTAACAAGGTCGAGTTGTCACCCTCGTTCATCACGCCCCTGCCCCACAAGACGGGCTCCTGACAATGTTCAATTAACAATAACCCCACCATCTTGGCATATTCCATGGCCAGGCGCATCAGACGGCTGTTGGCAACTGTTTTTCCATCGTCGGAGAGCGCCAGACACCCGGCCTGTCTTAATTCAAACATATCGGTCAATTGTTCGCCATTTTGTCCTTTGGTAATGGCGCCTACCGGAATAACATTGGTCAGCCCGATGCGCCTGGCCTCTTTGAGGATGGCCTCCACGATCATCGCGTTATCGATAACCGGGGTTGTATTGGGCATGCACAAGACCGTTGTAAATCCGCCCTTGGCCGCTGCCCTTGATCCAGTCTCGATGGTTTCTTTATCCTCCCGGCCCGGCTCGCGCAGATGCACGTGCATATCAATGAGTCCGGGCATGACCAATTTACCCTTGACGTCAATAACTGTCGTCCCTACCGACAGTGAGGGAGCAATTTTAGCGATCATCCCCTCTTCTACTAAAATGTCCTGCGGCCTTTGGTATATTTGATCCGCGTTGACAATCACGGCATTTTTTATTAATAAAGACATAGCAATCCTCTTAAATTATTTTTTAGCCCCTAGTAGCAAATACAAAACCGCCATCCGCACCGCCACGCCATTAGTCACCTGATCCAAAATCACGGAATATTCACCATCGGCGACCTCTGCCGAGAGCTCCACCCCGCGATTCGTCGGTCCGGGATGCATAATAAGAATATCTTTCTTGGCCTGTTTCAGGCGCTCACGATTAACGCCGAACTGCTTGGCATATTCCCGAATTGATGGCAAGAACTTATCCTCCTGACGCTCCATTTGCAGCCGCAGCAACATCAGTATATCACTCTCCCGAACGATCTCATCCATATCGTAACTGACATATGCGCCAAGCCTTTCAATACCGATAGGCATCAAGGTTGCTGGTCCAGAAACCGTCACCCGCGCACCCAGCCTGGTTAGCGCCCAGATGTTGGAACGCGCGACCCTCGAGTGGAGGATGTCGCCAACAATACCAACGTTAAGCCCAGCGATTCTCCCCAGCTTTTCTTTGATCGTGAACAAATCCAAGAGCGCTTGGGTCGGATGCGCTCGACAACCATCACCGGCATTGATGATTGATGCCTTTAAATGTCTGGCCAGAACATCTGGTACGCCTGAGGAGGGATGGCGGATGACGATGGCATCGATATTCATCGCCTCCAAATTGCGAGCGGTATCCAGAACAGTCTCGCCCTTGGCGATGGAACTACTGTTGGCAGAGATATTAATTGTATCCGCTGAAAGACGCTTGGCGGCTAGTTCAAAAGATGTGCGGGTCCTGGTCGAATTTTCGGAAAACAGCATCACCACCGTCTTGCCGCGCAACGCCGGCACCTTTTTGACGTCACGCGCCGAAACTTCCCGGAAAGACTTCGCCGTCTCCAGGACAAGCTCAATCTCTTCCCGCTTTAAATTCTGAACGTCTAAAAGATCTTTGTGCGTCCATTCAGCCATACCTAGCTTTTCCTTGCTTCCTGCCTTTTTGTTTCTTTATTTTTTTCTTCCACAACGACCTCATCCTCACGCCCGTCTACTTCCTCCAAAACCACTTGGACATTCTGCTCCAGCGATGTAGGGATATTTTTGCCCACATAGTCCGCCCGGATGGGAAATTCCCGGTGCCCACGGTCAATCAAGACCGCCAACTGGATATTTGCTGGCCGGCCGAAATCAATCAGGGCGTCCAGGGCCGCTCGAATGGTCCGACCCGTGAATAAAACGTCGTCGACTAAGATAATCTTCTTATCGGTGATGTCAAAATCAATCTGTGTCTCGCGCACCACCGGCTGGGTAGCAACCAACGTCAGATCATCGCGGTAAAGGGTAATATCGAGGATGCCAACGGAGATCTTCTTGCCTTCAATTTGCTGGATGAATGTCTTCAACCGCTCGGCAAGGATTGCCCCGCGGGTACGGATACCAACCATGCATAAGTTTTCGATCCCCTTGTTTTTTTCCAGGATCTCATGGGCGATGCGTAAGAGCGCCCTACGCATAGTCTCATTATCTAAAATCTTTGATAAAATCATAATCTGCATCAAGGGACCTAGAACGTATCCGAGAACTAACCGTCCCTCATTGCTCGCCTATCGTCCCTTGTTCTACTTTTATTGGTCTTTTCCTTGACTTATGGAATTATGGAAGACCAACCCCAACTTAGCTTTAAACATTTCAGAGGAAGTTGGGACGTCCCTGCTTCTT
>SBBO01000002.1 GCA_005239675.1 Planctomycetales bacterium | reverse complement strand
TATTGATGGTTCCTCCGGTTGACCTAGATCAACTCCTCCGTTGGAAGCATCTTTTACTCAGCAAGGGGGGTAACGATCTATTGACCGTTCCCTAAAAAATGTTTTGTATGGACAATGATATTGGAATGGCGATGTACGGGCGAGCGAGCGTCTTTCTTTTGCCCAAGTAGATTCTTAGGGAAGTTTTACGGTCCATCCAATACGCCCAAACCGCTCTAGCAACTCCTTTTTCCATAACCCTTCCTTATCCAACGGCGTGTAGATGGCGTCTAAATAGTCTGTGGGCAACCGAAAACTGCGCTGGTCGTAAATAAGGACAAACACGCGGTCACGCCCCAGCTTACCGATCCAATACCCCAGATGAAAAACGATCTTTTGATCGGCACGTAAAACTGCCTCTTTGGGCTTACCGTCTTTAGGATAAACCCAGTCATCAGCAGAGAGGATCACAATGACAAAGTTGATATCCGGGTAGGCGACGGAGAATTCAATCAGCGGTTTCTTGGCATATTCCTTGTCCTGCATGATAATCGGCTCAATGCCAAGGCCGCGGATAAGCGACACCACCTGCCTATTCATGATGACATCGCGCCCGTAAGTGACACAGACACGCCCTGGTTTACCAACACTGGAGATGGGTATTGAAGATGTTTCACGATCGATTTTATGGTCTTCTGTCATGGACAATATTCCCTAGTCCTTCCACTTAGATGCGGCCAACAGCGGCGGCGTCCTCAATAGCCTCAATGTGTACCTGCGTTAATTCATTGGCCAAAAAACGATTCGAGGCAATATGCACCCGCACGTAATGATCGGTTAGTCCCTGCCAATACCCGTCTTTGTTCTGCTCGACAAGAACAAAGACACGGGTGCCCACCAGCGCCTGCATAAACAACCGGCGCTTGCGCTGGCTTGTGTCCCGCAAGATTTGACTGCGCTCCTGGATCACCTCGGGAGGGACCTTATTGACAAAATGCCGACTCTGGGCCATGGTACGTTGTGAATAGCTAAAGACGTGCGCGTAATGTATCGGCCAGTCACGCAATGCCCTAAGGGACTCTTGAAAATCTGCCTCAGTTTCACCGGGAAATCCAACGATCAAATCCGTGCCGATGCCGATGCAGGGAACCATCGCACACGCAGTCCCCAAAAACTCTTTAAATTCCTGCGCAGAGTATTTACGTTTCATCTTCTTGAGGATATCATTACTGGCACTCTGCAAGGGCACATGCAGATAACGGCATAGCTTGCCACCATCGACCATTTTTTTCAAGAGCGTTAAGGAAATGGTCGTTGGTTCAATCGAAGAGATACGGATACGGGCAAGGCCTGCGATATCTTCCAGGGCAGTAATCACATCTGTCAGGGCATAGCCTTTATATTGATAGGTCCCCACATTGATTCCCGTTAAGACTAACTCCTTGTGCCCAGCGGCAACAAGGGCCCTGGCCTCGCTGAGGATATCGTCGAATTGCCGACTCCGGGCGCGCCCGCGCGCGTAGGGAATCTCACAAAACGAACAAAAAAAATCGCAACCATCCTGAATCTTCAGATTCGCGCGGGCGCGCCGGCGATCAATACCAGCCAGGGGGACAGTAAAGCTCCCCCGAGGGATAGGAGGCACAATAACCTGAACACCATCCGCGGGGCTATCTTCTCCCATAATGCCGGCTAAATCCATCTTACGGGCGTTACCCACGACCCAACGGACATTAGGAAATTGTGCCAATCGCTCCTTCTGCATCTGGGCCTGACAACCGATAAGCGCGATACGGGCATGCGGGTTAAGACGATTGATTTTATTGACAACATAACGTGTATCGGCGTCGCCATTTTCGGTAACCGTGCAAGTATTAATGATAACGACATCCGCGGGTTTCTCGAAATCCACAATGGTGTATCCATGAGCCTCAAAAGAACGTTCTAAGACCGTTGTCTCACTGTGATTCAACCGACAACCCAGGGTGTAAAAAGAAATGGTTGGCTTAATCATATGAATGCTGTAGCTTTTCCATAGTGCGGCGCGCCCCACGTAAACAAAAGATTAAGGACGATCCCCTATAAACGATGAGCTGTTTCTAATCCATCCCATAGCCCGACCAAGGCCAGCGCAGGTCGCCTCAACGCGCCAATCAAACAAGTGATAATTAGTTCTCCCCTGTTCTATATATGCCTTGATAAGCCGCACATTCTCTGACAAAGAAGGCTGCTCAAATTTCTCTTCTAGGTCAACGCGGATATTCAAATATTCTTCTGGACTAAATTCAATCTCCCGACGCACATAATGACCATCCAGCTGTCTGGCAGAACACAACACCTTGACGCTACGCTTCAGCGGGAATGCCAGTGTCCCTTCCAGACCGTTACGCACGATAACGATACCCGGATACCCAAAGCGCTCGGATACCGTAAGCATCTTTTCGCCATAGGGCGGATGAAAGGCCGATGCGATGAGGATATCGGTCCCGACTGGATTCACCAACCGCTCCAGCGTAGATAAAAATGGGCGCTTGATGATCTGCCGACGTAATTCAACCCAACGGTCGAGTGCTGGCGACATATTTTGCTGATGGATATACCAACCCAAAATTGGTTTTGCGGCGCCCAGGCCCTTGTTACCTTCAAGGAAAGTCCCTCCCAGGGCGTTGATTAAATCCAACAAATTATTGCCACGCTTGGGGCCACTGTTGCGTCCAACAAGACTGACCGCTCGGAAGCCTTGCCCTTGAATATGGCGCGCCAGCAAAGGAGTCACCATATACGAATGGTCTACCCCATCAAACGGTTCTGCGATCTGCACAATAGGTTCGCCTAATGGTACCGGTTCGCGAAAGGGTGAGTCGATCGTCTCTTGGATACTACGTAGAATCCCCACGTATTCTTCGGTTGTTTCATAGCGAACGCGCATGATAGCTGCTGCCAATCCCCGTGCGCCGTCGCCTGGATGCACCGAGAATAAAAAATCACCTAATCTCTTCGCGTCCCTTTCATCCAACATCTCCTGACGCAGCAAGCGCACGCACATCTCCTGAATCGGCGCTGGCGCATCACCGGCAAGATAATTCACCAATCCTGAAAAATTATTCAAAATCCCAGGCGCTAGGGCCTCCTCCAATGCCATTTCCGTTGGACTTACCCCTTTAGTGATTAATCCACCAAAAAACGCGCCTTGGACGACCGCGGGGACATGGCCTGCCTTTAACTCAAGGACAATAGCCTGAACCAATTCGGGGGTCAAGGCCTTGCTTCCCCTCTTGCCAATCCCTACGGCCTTGATACCCTCAGCAATGGCCGTGGATAAAAAATTAATGCTCGTCATATTATCTCTAAGGTCCCTGGGTCAGAGGAACGATGAGCCTGCGACCTAAGAACAAAAGATAACCGGTCAATGCCAAATTCCTTCGTTTGCCCTTGAAGTCCGCTTCAGAAACTTGGCATTGACAACGATGGTGAATCTGATCAGTAAAGGTTTATTCACCGCAATGGTGTGCCCAGCAACAACGCAGGTCATTTTTTTAAGTATACTGATGGAACACAGAAAAATCAATTGATTTACCGTGTATGTCGTATATAATCCTGTCAATGAAAATTGGCACCATCGATATCGATAAACCTGTCATCCTAGCGCCCATGGAGGATGTCACCGACACCGCTTTTCGCATAATCTGCAAACGGCTAGGGGCCGATATCGTCTACACGGAGTTTACCAGTAGTGATGCCATTATCCGCGACAGCCACAAGGCCCTAGATAAAATTAAAATTACTCAAGCAGAGCGTCCTATTGCCATTCAGCTCTTTGGCGGCAGCGAGGATTCGATGTCCCAGGCCGCAGGGCGCGCAGAGGGCTTAGAGCCGGATTTTATCGACATCAACTGCGGCTGCTGGGTTAAAAACATTGTTGCCCATGGGTGCGGGGCAGCGCTTCTGAAAGATCTGCCCCGTTTTGAAAAAATCGTGACCGCAACAGTCAAGGCAACCCGCCTGCCAGTCACTGTCAAGACACGACTGGGATGGGATACCGACAGCATTATCATTGAGGATGTCGCGCGCATGGTCGAAGGGGCCGGTGCCAAGGCGATTGCTATCCATTGTCGAACGCGTAGCCAAGCCCACAGCGGCAAGGCGGATTGGCAGTGGCTGGAAAAAATAAAAAAAGCGGTCGAAATTCCCGTGATCGGCAACGGAGATGTCGCCACCCCTGAAGATGTCGAGCAACTGTTCGCTATCGGCTGCGATGGGGTGATGATCGGCCGGGGCGCAATAAGCAACCCTTGGATTTTCTGTCAGGCCAAACATTACCTTACAACCAGATGCCATTTATCTCCCCCCACCCTCAACGAACGGATTAATCGATGCATCGAACACTTAAGACTCTTCGCACACCATAACGGGGCGCCTCATAGCATTATCTCTTTTCGCAAATACTATGCTGCCTATTTGAAAGGAATACCTCATATCCATCAGCTCCGTCAGGAATTAATGCAACTCATGGATCTAAATCAGATTATCGACTGTCTACATGAATTTATGACTCAAGAGGCGTGCCATGTTCAATCCATTTAACGCGAGATTCTCTTGATGAAAAAATACGACGTCATTGTCATTGGTTCTGGCGGCGGCTCCAAAATCATCACACCAGCAGCCAAGATGGGATATAAGGTAGCCTGTATCGAAAAAGATCGCTTGGGTGGCACCTGCCTAAACCGCGGCTGTATCCCATCCAAGATGCTCATCTATCCCGCGTATATGGCCCATCACTTGCATGAAATGAAGAAATTTGATATTCACCTAAATCCAGCCTTTCAGGTGGACTTCGCGCGGCTCATCACCCGCATCAGTCGCACCGTGGATGCTGATTCCGACTCTATTGAGACGAGCTACCAACGTAACCCCAATATCGATTTTTATCATGCACCAGCGCGTTTCATCAACAATGAAACCCTGGAGGTAAATGGCGAATGTATCAGCGCTGATAAAATCTTTATTGCCGTCGGCGCGCGGCCGCATATCCCCCCCATCGATGGTCTATCCGGCACCCCATTTCTCACCAGCACCGAAGCCCTACGCAACGCTCGATTACCCCAACGCCTGATCGTCATCGGGGCCGGCTACATCGCCGTTGAGCTGGGCTTCGCGTATCGGGCGCTGGGATGTGAAGTCGATTTCCTGGTGCGTAGCCGCTTGTTGCGTAAGGAAGATACTCAAGTGGCCACAGAATTCACACGGATCTTTACGCAACTATGTACCGTCCATTGCGCTGCCATCCCCACCAAGGTGGAGCACCATAACGGATTATTCAGGGTTACCTATAAGACCGAGGATAACCGCACGGCACAGCTAACCGCTGATGCGCTCCTCATCGCAACAGGGGTTACGCCTAATACAGATAATTTAGGATTGGAACATACGGATATCCGATTGACGAACGACGGGTTTATCCGTGTCGACAGTCACCTACGCACTAGCGTAGATAACGTCTATGCCCTGGGTGACTGTGTCGGAAATTATCTATACCGCCACACGGTTAATTTTGAAGGAGAGCATCTTTTTCGCATGTTGTTTATTGAAAAAACCGATACGCCGTTACAGTACCCCCCGGTCCCCCACGCGGTCTTTTCCTATCCGCAGATTGCCGGGGTCGGCAAGACGGAAGATCAACTTAAAAAAGAAGGGGTGGATTATGTCGTGGGCCTGAGCCATTACAAAAATAGCGGCATGGGAATGGCTTTGCTTTCTGATCATGGTTTTTGTAAAATACTGGTGGAGGGCAAAACACGAAAAATCCTCGGCGCCCATATTGTAGGAGAGGAGGCCTCGGATATGATTCATATCCTGATTGCCTTCATGAATAAAAACGGCACACTCGATGATCTTCTGAACATGATCTATATTCATCCCGCGCTTCCTGAGGTTGTGCGCAATGCCGCCCGCAAGGCTCAGGCAGCGCTAGAGGAGCAAAAATCTCTGGCGGTCCAGCGGCAATAGTGCCCATTGACCATGCGCGACTCAGAACGAGCTATTTCCATTCAGAACCTGACGAAATATTACGGCAAACTGCGGGCCTTGAATGATATTTCCTTTGAAGTCAAGCGCGGTGATTTCTTTGCCTTCCTAGGGCCTAATGGTGCAGGAAAAACTACCACGATCAACGTCGTGACTGGCCTCTCCAATTTTCAGCACGGTCAGGTGAGGGCCTTTGGGTATAGCACCACCACAGAATACACCCGCACGCGACGGCTCATTGGGCTTTGCGCCCAAGAATTCAACTTTGACCCGTTTCTAACCATCCATCAACTACTGGTATATCAGGCCGGCTATTTTGGCGTTCTTCCCCAAGAGGCGGCGCATCGTGCCGATGAGCTCCTTAAACGCTTTCAACTCATTGAAAGACGCAATGTGAAACATCGCGCCCTCTCTAGCGGTATGAAAAAACGCCTGCTCTTGTGCCGAGCGCTCATCCATGATCCGGAAATCCTTATCTTGGATGAACCAACCGCCGGCTGCGATTTAGAACTGAAATTTCTCATCTGGGACTATCTGACACAACTCAACAACGAAGGCAAGACGATCTTTTTGACGACCCATTACATGGAAGAAGCCGAGAGGCTCTGCAAGACAATCGGCATTATCAACCATGGCCGCATCGTGCGTATCGGTAACAAGCAAGAAATCCTCCAAGATAAATCGCTGGAGGCGGTGTTTTTAGAAGTAACAGGGCTGGAATAATAAAAGCCGTACGCAATACGTACAACAAAATACAGTGCGATGATTACCAATCCCATCGGTGTCCTGGCATTATCCAAACGGGAAATCCTGCGGTTTCTATCCGTCGCCTCCCAGACGATCTTTCCGCCGCTCATGGCCTCAATCCTGTTTATGTACATTTTTGGGGTTGCCATCGCAGGGCGCATTGATATGAGCGCAACTGGCCTTTCGTATATTAAATTTCTTGTGCCGGGCCTTATGACGATGCATCTCATTGCTAGCGCCTATGAAAATACCACCTCATCGCTTTTTATTGGCCGTTGGCACAATCACATCCAGGAAGTACTGCTCTCGCCCCTCTCTTACTTGGAAATGGTCCTAGGACTCTTGGTAGGAGGGGTTGCGCGTGCCGTAATAGTATGCATGGGGGTTTACGCCGTCGGGCTCTTATTTGCCCCACTGACCATCCAACACCCGTTTATACTGTTCTATTTTATCCTCACCATCTCGATAATCTTTTCCTGCGCCGGCATGATGGGCGCACTGTGGGCTGAGGATTTTGGGATGTTAAGCCTTTGGAACATTTATATCATCATGCCCTTAGTTTTACTAGGAGGGGTGTTTCATCCACTGACGATGCTCCCTGAGGCCATCCAACATTGGTCGCACTTAAATCCCATGTTTTATCTCGTCAACGGCATGCGTTACAGCATAACCGGTGTGTCCGATGCCAACGTTTTAATCTGTGCCATTACCTCTCTTATCCTCGCTGTTGTTTTATTCCTTGCCACCGTCTATCTCTTTGGTATCGGTTACAAACTAAGGACATAAAACGTCTTTGGGTTTCCACCCCACGCTACCTCACGCACATCTTTCTAACTCGACATTTCAACAGGATTCGGGCATAATAATGGTAGAAGATTCATCTGCCCAAAGCACAAAGGATGGATGAAAAAATTGCCATGAACAAACTCAACACAATGGAGACGCCATCCACCATTTTACTAATCCTGGAACGTATCCGGACACATCGGGAAGCCATCCATCGCTGGATTAATAACCATGAATGTTCTACGGAGCTTCCTCTCTATTCATCCCTCGATATCCGTGATTCTGGATTTAAAATGGCCGTGGTCGATACCAATCTCTTTCCAGCGGGATTCAACAACCTGTGCGAACATGGCCTTGCTGATTCAGTCAAATTCATGCAGAAGGCGATCCTACGCCGGGCGCCGGGGGGAAAAGAAATCCTCATTATTGCTGAAGAACACACACGCAACACCTGGTACCTAGAAAATGTGCACATCCTGCAGCAAATCATCCAACAGGCCGGATTCAATGTCAAGGTTGCCACGTTCTTGACTGTTCAGCCGTCATTCTGCGAAGACGTGCACTCTATTGAGCTCAAAACGGCAACGGGTCAACCAATCAGGATTTACTGTCTACAAAAGATTTTGTCAGAATACACCAGCGAAGATAAGCATTTTGATCTCATCATCATGAATAATGACCTGACAACCGGCATCCCTGAAATCTTACATAAGGCCAACATCCCCATTTACCCTTCCCTACAGGCGGGTTGGCACGCGCGGTTAAAATCCCATCACTTTAGCTATGCTGCCAATCTTCTCAATGAATTCGCGCGCCTGCTAAAGTTGGATCCGTGGCTGATCTCGTGCCTTTTTAGCGTGGTGAACGACGTTAATATCAATAGCGAGACAGATCGAGCTAAACTCGCCGATGCGGCAAAAAAACTCTTCCAGGAGATTGAGACGAAATACAAAGAGCACCGGATCAGTGAAAAACCCTATATCATCGTCAAAGCCGACCGGGGGACCTACGGTATGGGGGTTATACCTATTGAAAACCCTGAAGACCTGCGCCATTTGAATCGCAAAGACCGTAACAAACTCTACAAGGGCAAAGGCGCCCAGGTAATCCATCGATATCTTCTGCAGGAGGGTGTGCCGACCATGTATCATATCGGCCAAGAGGTCTGTGAGGTCTGCGTCTATCAAATAGAAAATAATTTTGTCGGTGGATTTTATCGTTCACACGCCGGTAAGGGCGAACGCGATAATCTCAATAGCCCCGGCATGGCCCTCCAGAAGATGTGCCCGCACCTTAAGAAATACGGTGATTGCGGTGTGCATCACGATGTCAACGTGTTCGATATATACCGATTACTGGCGCGCATCGCCACGATCGCCGCACATCGGGAGATTGTCTGTTTGGAGGCAAAGAATAGAGAATGAATTGTGTGTTCCTCATGGATCCGCTGGACACCGTCATCATGGAGAAGGACACCTCCTTTATCCTGATGCTTGGCGCCCACCGACGGGGGCACCAGGTCTTTTTCTTGCCTGATGGTGGAATAACACGGATTAAGGACACCTTGCATTTCCATGCGCTCAGAGTGACCCCGCAGCCGGTTGCCGAAAGCCCCTTCATAAAACACAAGACCGTGGTCCTTACGCAAGGTGATGTCGATTGTGTCTTTGTGCGTAGCGACCCACCTTTTGATGAACAATATCTTCTTAATATGTGGTTGCTGGATCTTCTGCCAAGGCATATTCCGGTTATCAACCGCCCTGCAGGGATCCGCGCCGTCAATGAAAAGATATGGGTGACCCAATTTACCTCCCTTATCCCTCCAACGCTGGTGGGGCGCAACCGCAAAGACCTGATGGATTTCCTGGAAAAAGAAAAAGATATCATCGCGAAACCAACCAGCGGATTTGGTGGACAATCCGTTTTTCATATCCAGCATGCTGGAGCGAACGCTAAAGTTGCCTTAGAGACATTATCTAACAACTGGCAAAAAGATATCGTCCTACAGAAATTTGTCCCTGAATCCAGTCAGGGCGACAAACGGATTCTCTTGCTTAATGGTGAACCGTTGGGGGCCGTACTACGAATGCACGCTGCAGATGATCACCGTAATAATTTCTTTGCCGGAGGAAGACCCTTAAGAACAAAAATCACCTCACGCGATGACGAGATCATCGCCGTTTTAAAGCCGTACCTGCAAAATTTAGGACTATATCTCGTTGGAATCGATATCATGGGAGGGTATCTCATTGAGGTCAATGTCACATCCCCCACCGGGCTGCAGGAAATAAACGCCTTGAACAATAGGCACGGGGAAGAGGAGATCCTTGATTTCGTTCAGAATTTGGTTGACCAATCAAAATCTCGTCCTATGATAGAATAAAATATTATGTCTGGGTTAAAACTCTACTACAAACCGTCGTGCCCCTACTGCCAGAAGGTCCTAACCTTTATGGAACATAGTGGCATTGCCATTCCGCTTAAAAATAACGACCAAAGCCCAGCCGTGCGTGAGGAATTAATCAAGATTGGTGGTAAGCCGCAGGTGCCGTGCCTGGTCATCGATGGCAAGGCGATGTACGAGTCGGATGATATCATTAAGTGGTTAAGAGATAACTACAAAGGCGCGACACCACCGGGCAAATAGTGATATTCTACGAGGGCATCATGATACCCCAAGACATCCAAAAGATTATTGAGCGCGCCATCCCCCAGGCAACGGCCCATGTACTGGACCCTATGGGTGACGGTCGACACCTGGAGGCGATCGTGATCAGCCCGGCATTTGAAGGGATTCCTTTGATCAAACAACACCAAATGGTCACCAAGCCTCTGGAATCGGCCTTTGCCGGCAGCATGCACGCGCTAGGGCTAAAGACATTCACGCCACAAAAATGGGAACAAATAAAAGATCAGTACCCCTTATTATAGTTATAGAGTGAAAGGAGAAACGCGATGGACGAAACTATTCGTCAAATAATAGAAAAAGATATCAAGGGCAACAAGATAATGCTCTACATGAAGGGGACGCCGGATGCCCCGCAGTGTGGTTTCTCGGCTCGGACAGTCGATATCCTGCGCAAATACCACGCCCCCTTTAAATCCTGCAATGTACTGGAAGATGAAACAATCCGACAGGGGATCAAAGAATACGCCGACTGGCCCACCATCCCCCAGCTTTATGTCAATGGCGAATTCATCGGCGGCTGTGACATCATAACGGAATTGGATGAAAATGGAGAATTAAAGAAGATACTGGGCTAATAGCAAGATGAATGGTTAAGGACTACTCCTTACCTCTTGCCCATTTTTTTGCCTCTTCAATAATGTTCTGGTACGGATAAATCCCTGAGGAGTGACCGTCGTTCCAAGTGATATTGACCGCGTAATTGCCCAACGGGGTAATAAGGCGGGGTGCGATGTCAGGGCGTATTTTTCTTTCTTGCAAAGTCTTTTTAGAACGAGCATCCTCCAGGCATAAGGCACAGGAACAACTTAAACGTAAGTCGCGATTACTAACGCGCACTTGCCTTCCATCAGTCCAGCTAAGGATCACATACGCGGCGTCAAAGGTCGTCACCGGAATCTCTGGTTGCGCAAGACTCTTTTTCTCCAATACCGTGACCAACCGATCAGCGGTCTCTTGAATCAATATCGATCTAGCCACTGTTTGGTCAATCGGTTGGATTAATGAGGACATAAGCGGCCATTGGGCCAAGGTCTCAATACCAAAACGTCCCTCTAAAGACCGACTCGCATAAGAACCGAAGATATCGTGGTGCTTACCACAATCATCGCATACAAAATACGCCATATTTTCCACCACGCCAAGAATGGGGACATTGACTTTCTCGAACATCAAAATCCCACGCGCAACATCAATTAAAGATAATGTGTGCGGTGTGGTGACGATGACAGCACCGTTCAGGCGTGCCGACTGGGTCAGCGTCAACTGGATATCCCCTGTCCCTGGCGGCATATCAATCAAGAGATAATCCAGCTCTCCCCAGTCGGTTTGATGTAAGATCCTGTGGATGTAATTGGTCACCATCGGCCCGCGCATGACCGCTGGGTTATCGCCCAAGACAAAACCAAGGCTCATGAGCTTAAGCCCTTCTTGTTCGATAGGCACAAATAATTTATTGGCATTAAGCGTAACAGGTGCGTGAAGCAGATTAAATAATGTTGGGATCGATGGACCATAAAGGTCGCTATCGAGGAGCCCTACCCTCAGCGGACGGTTCGCCAGCGCCCTCGCCAAATACGCCGCAACCGTTGATTTACCAACCCCTCCCTTGCAGGAAGAGACGGCGATAATGCGTTGGACGTTTTCTAGCGTACTTTCTTGTTCAGGCATGATTAAAGACGCACCCTCTCTATTTCAGCATCGTCCAGAGGTCTTGCGAGGATGCAGCGGATATCATTTTTGTCATGGCATGGCCAATAGTTGACTTCATGCGGTGGCTGCTCTTTGTAACGAGAAAATTTCTGAATCAGGCCACCCGCGGTCGCTAGGATCTCGGAAGAAGGATTGTGACCTTTTAAAATCAATATGCCCCCCGGATGATCACGCAATTGCATGATGTAATCATCGCGGTGGGCATGGCTCACCAAGGATTCATTTTCCTCTGCATCGCGACCGAGGACCGCCTTAAACTCCGGTGTCAAACGAAAATGCCGTCCCCATTTAAGGGCGATGGTCTCGCGAAAGTTACGGTAGCCGTGGTCGAGTGTATCCTGCATGCGTCGCGCGAAGTGGTCGTCAGTCAAAAGACACCCACCGGCGGGTTGATTATATGTCGTCAGGTGCAATTGCTTGGCTAAATCAATCTGCTCCTTGCGGGAACGCCCGCTTAGTCCCAACAGACGACTGCGGTCAATGAGCCCTTCCTGTTCTGGAACCGTTGGTTCTAGAAGGTGCGCGGACAAAGGCCGCAGCAGTCGACCTTCCAAATTCGCCCCCTGCTCGATTTTTTTCATGCTATGACGCATCTGGGACATTGGCCGTTGTCCCAGGACTTCACCGGTAAATACAAAATCTGCTCCGATATGGCGCATATACTGCCCGGCACGGGAAAACATATGAATCCGACAATCGACGCATGGGTTGAGCGCAACCCCGCGACCATGCTGAGGGCTGCGAACGACCTCCAGATATCGCTCATCGAGCTGCAACACAATAAACGAAATACCTATGGTCATGGCGGCCTCAATAGCCTTGGTCTTGTCACAGCAACCCCAGGGCATAGCAAAATAGACCCCACAAACCTCCACATCTAAATCTTTAATGATCTTAGCGGCTACAATACTGTCCAAACCTCCGGAGATAAGACCGACGGCCTTAACTTTCTTAGAAACAACTTCAGCGATCATGGGATTGGGATCTTCCATACTGTTTAATTAAAACCTATCGCGGCTATTTTAACTTTTTTTAGTGATAAATTCAAGGCGATAAGTTCAAGATTGAATTTAACTTGATTTTGACGACATTATCGTGTTACTATGTTGCCTCTATGTCATCTACGCCAAAGATAAAATCCAAAAAACCAATAAACGGGGCCGAGGCTCTCATTCAATGCCTGGAAAACTTCGGGGTGGAATACATCTGGGGGCTTTCCGGTGGCGCGGCCATTCCTATCTTTGACGCCCTGGTCGGCTCCAAGATCAAACTTATTTTAGTGCGCCACGAACAGGGTGCCACCCATATTGCCGACGGCTATGCCCGCGCAACAGGCAGGCCTGGGGTAGTCTTGGTTACCAGTGGCCCGGGGGCAACTAATACCGTGACTGGCATCATGACCGCGCACATGGATTCTGTCCCTATGATCGTTCTCACTGGACAGACCATCAGTCCCATGCTGGGCAAAGACGCCTTCCAAGAGGCAGATATCTTCGGCATCACCATGCCGATTGTAAAACACAGCTATTTAGTTAGAAACACCAACGACATCCCCCGTGTTGTCAAGGAGGCCTTTTATATCACCAATACAGGCCGTCCCGGCCCCGTACTGATCGATCTGCCCAAGGATGTAACCTCTGGATCTTTTATCGGCAGCACCTTAGATCCAGACATGGACCTTCCCGGATATAAGGTCTCCGGGAAAGGGCGTTTGTCAGATATCAAAAAAATTGCCAAACTATTTACTGAATCGAAACGACCGCTGCTTCTCATCGGCCATGGGGCTGTCTTATCGCGGGCTGGTAACGCCATCAAAAGACTAGCCTATAAACTCAATAGCCCGGTGACCAATACCTTGTTGGGCAAAGGCGAATTCCCCGAGACAGATCCGCTGTCTTTGGGAATGCTAGGCATGCACGGGACTGCCTACGCCAACAAGGCGCTCACCCGCTGCGATTTGATCTGTTCGATTGGCTCGCGCTGGGACGACCGCATCAACGGCAACCCGCAAAAATTCTGCATCGGTGCCAAAAAGATTCACATCGACATTGACCCAGCAGAAATGGGAAAGATCATCCAACCAGATGCCAGCTGTGTAGGTGACGCGCGTTTCATTGTTGAAGAATTAATTAAATATGTCAAGCCCTGCGACACCCGAGACTGGCTCAAAGAATTAGACGGTTACCGTCAGCAATACCCCTTAAAGTTCACCCAAGAAGGGGGCCTCACGGCACAATATGTATTGCACGCACTGCAAGAAATCACTCAGGGCAATGCGATCATCACAACCGATGTCGGCCAGCACCAGATGTGGTCGGCACAATTTAACTTAAGCATCAAGGGCCAGAACTGGCTTTCTTCAGGCGGGGCAGGCACCATGGGATTCGGATTTCCCGCCGCTATCGGTGCCCAGTTCGGGCGACCAAAGGACCTGGTTATTGCGGTCGTGGGTGACGGTGGATTTCAAATGACCTTTTACGAATTGTCAACCGTCTACAATAACAAACTTCCCGTCAAGGTGCTCATCATTGACAATAAATATTTAGGTATGGTGCGCCAGTGGCAGGAACTCTTTTTCGACAACCGCCTTTCAGGGGTGGATTTGGAAGGCAACCCTGATTTCGTAAAACTTGCCGAAGCCTACAAGATCAAGGGCATTCACATCGGCGATGTCCAAGAATGTCACGCAAAATTAAAAGAGGCAATCGAATTTAACGGCCCGGTGGTGATTCACGCGGAAGTCATCAAGGAAGATAACGTGTTTCCAATGATCCCGGCAGGTAAGTCCGCTTATGAAATGATTATTGAACCACCCAGCAAGGATAAGAAACTAGAGAAACCGACGGGAAGTACATAAAAGACAATGAGCCAAGGAACCATTCAACAACGTAAAGATATGCACACCATCAGCATGCTCGTTGCCAATAAACCTGGGGTGTTGGTCCGTTGCACGCAGGTATTTGCCCGACGTGGATTTAATATTGACGCGCTGGTCGTTTCCCCTAGTGTAAACCCTAAGTTCTCACGTATGACCATTACTGCCTCTGGCAATCCAGAGACGCTCGACCAAATCATCAAACAAACCGCCAAATTAATTGATGTTATTCACTGCGGCGAGCATACCCGCCAAGATGCCATTGACAGGGAATATATGTTGCTTAAAGTTAAGGGTGGCTCTCCCTCGCAAAGATCTGTCATCCGCAAGTTGGTCAAACCCCACGCGCATATCCTTGATGACAGCAACGGTGCCCTCATTATCGGCCAGACCGGCACGACTGAAGAATTGGATGCCCTGGAAGAGAAACTAAAAAAATTTGGGATTGTCGAAATGGTTCGTTCCGGCAAACTGGTGATGGCAAAGGGCAAAGAGGCAACGTAACAATAGTCGGTGGGAAGTCGACCCCTTAAATGGTTGCAGATTCTTTCTCATCACTGTTTGCTAAACTGCACGGTAAAATCTTCGGCAATTCTTTTGGTGGCAAGATCACCATCGCGATCTCGAGACCCTCAATATCGTAGCTAATCCCTGAAATATGGCAGCGGTTCGCGTCAATGTCGTTATCTTCTATCCCCAGATATTGGGCGATCGCCGAACGCAACGCATCCCACTCTAGGTACAAAATAAAACGTGTTTCTTCATCCTCACTTTTCAAATCACTGACGACCTTGGCGTAAGGAAGCGCAATCAACTCCTGGAGAGTCTTGCCCACACAATACTTATCGTACCCTGTTGTCGCTGTAATCTCCCTGCCACAGGTAATCTTGGCAAAATCGAAGGACAGAAACCTCTCTTCGTGGTCCAAACGAATCGCAATACTAGAAGAGCTATCGGAACAGGGCATAATCTAATAAATTTAATACGACGCTTAGGGTGATTTGTTCTGCCTTCTGGCAGAACAAATCACCATTCTAAGGCGCCACCGGTTTGATATTCGGTCACGCGGGTTTCAAAAAAATTCTTTTCTTTCTTAAGATCAATCACTTCACTCATCCAGGGAAATGGATTGCCGGAATGGTATTGCTGAGGTAAACGCAGCCTCTCAAAACGCCGGTCGGCCAAGTACTGCACATAGTCCTGCAGGAGATTGTGGTTAAGGCCTAAGATGCCGTCGGGAAGACAGTCGCGGATGTAATCCAGTTCGAGCTTGACAGCACGCTTGATAAAATTAGTCATCTCTGCTTTAAAATCTTCTGTCCAAACTTTTGGATTTTCATCAACGATCGTGTTCACCAACTCAATCCCGAAATTCATGTGGATGCTTTCATCGCGCAGGATATATTGGATCTGTTCGCAGGTGCCGGGGAGGCGGTTCTGTCGGCCAAACGAGAGCATAGTGACAAACCCGCCATAGAAAAAGATCCCTTCGGTAATGACATAGAGTCCAATCAAATTCTTGAGCAATGTCTGTAGGCCTTGGGGTGTCTTGGTATCTAAGCTTGGATCAAGGACCCCTGCGGTACAGCTCATCGCGTGCTCATCTTTTTTGTAAATCGCCTCGACCTCACGATACATATTGAACATCTCGCCTTCATCGAGGGAAAGCGACTGCACGATGTACTGAAACGTATGGATATGAACGGCCTCTTCAAAGGCCTGGCGCAACAAATACTGCCGGCACTCAGGATTATCCACGCAACGGTACACCGCCAAGACGAGGTTGTTACCGACCAATGACTCCGCTGTTGCAAAAAATCCTAAAACACGTTTGATAACGTGGCGTTCTTGAGAGGTAAATGCCTTAGGGTCCTTCCATTGCTCGATATCACGCTGCATGGAAACCTCCGTCGGCATCCAGTTATTCGCACAGCCATCCAGATAATAATGCCAAGCCCATTTGTATTTGATGGGGACCAGCTGATTGCAGTCGACGGTGCGGTCGTTGTTAATAATTCTTTTGTTCTCGAGCGTGATCCGCTCTCGGGTCATTTGCTGCATCGATTGTCTGGATGAACAGTTCGTAGACATACAACTTCCTCTCTTATTGACAGGCCTCACAATCTTCTTTATGTTCCTTGCTAAGACTCATCGAGGAGGGGTGTGCTTGTTGAGCGGGCATTGTCCCTACTGTATCAACGATACGGCCGAACTCATCACGCTCACGCTTGCCAACCACATTATCGTATTTGGTAATATCAAGCGTCGATTTCTCAATGCGGGTTGCGCCCATGGAGCGCAGATAATAAGTGGTCTTCAATCCCTTTTCCCAGGCGAACATATACATGTCGCTCACCTTTTTACCGCTGGGCTTGGCCTGGTAGAGATTAAGCGACTGGCCCATATCGATCCATTTCTGCCGACGGCTCGCCGCCTCAATCAACCACTCATATTCAATCTCAAAGGCAGTAGCGTACTTGCGCTTCAATTCTGTGGGGATACGCCCAATTTCTTGGACGCTGCCATCGAAATACTTAAGATCATTGATCATCTCCTCATCCCAGAGCCCAAGCTTCTTTAAATCCTCAACAAGAAATTCGTTGACAACGGTAAATTCACCGGAGAGATTGCTTTTAACGAAGATATTCTTGTAAATCGGTTCAATAGAGGCTGTCACGCCAATGATGTTGCCGATCGTGGCTGTTGGGGCAATGGCCATAACCAGGCTATTGCGGATGCCGTGTTGCTTTAACTCCTGGCGGATGGGCGTCCAGTCCATTCGACAAGAGCGGTCGACCGTCAGATACCCACCTCGCTCCTGTTCTAAGAGGGCAAGGGTATCTATGGGCAGCAGTCCCCGGTCCCATTTTGACCCGCGATAAGTGCTGTAGGGTCCACGCTCCTTGGCCAAGGCAATAGAGGCAGAAATAGCGTAATAAGAAATAGCCTCCATGGTCTCATCAGCGAATTCCATGGCCTCCTGAGAGGCATAACTGATGTTGCGAATAAAGAGTGCGTCCTGGAAACCCATCAATCCTAAACCGATAGGACGATGCCTTTGGTTAGCGATCTGGGCCTCAGTGGTTGGATAAAAATTAATATCAATAACACTATCCAGCATCCTTACCGCCGTGTGGATAGTCTCTTTAAGCTTCGTATAATCCAACCCTTGGGGCGTAGTATGTGTAGCCAAATTGATCGATCCCAGATTACACACTGCGGTCTCATATTTAGAGGTATTCAGCAAGATCTCGGTGCATAAATTGGAACTGTGCACCACCCCCACATGATCCTGGGGGGAACGGATATTGGAAGGGTCTTTCCAGGTAATCCAGGGATGGCCCGTCTCAAAAAGCATATTCAGCATCTTACGCCATAACTGGAGGGCAGAGACGATCTTGTATTGTTTCATCTTCCCCTCACAGGCCCTTTGTTCGTATTCGCTGTACCAGCGCTCAAATTCGCGGCCGTAGATATGATGCAAATTAGGCACTTCATCGGGGCTGAAAAGCGCCCAATCCCCATTCTCCTTGACCCGCTTCATGAATAGATCCGGAATCCAGACAGCGGTATGCATGTCGTGGGTGCGTCGACGTTCATCGCCAGTATTCTTACGTAACTCCAAGAAATCCTCGATGTCCATATGCCAGACTTCCAGATACGCGCACATGGCCCCCTGGCGCTTGCCCCCTTGATTAACAGCCAAAGCAGTATCGTTGGCAACTTTCATGAAGGGAATAACGCCCTGGCTACGGCCGTTCGTTCCTTTAATACGTGCCCCCAAGGCGCGCACATTGGTCCAGTCATTACCCAACCCTCCACTCCACTTGGAGAGCATGGCATCATCCTGGACGCATTTAAAGATGTGTGTCAGGTCATCTTCGATGGTTGTCAGAAAGCAGGAAGAAAGCTGGGAATGGCGCGTGCCAGAATTAAACAAAGTCGGTGTCGAGCAAGTAAACCGGAACGTAGACAACACATCGTAAAATTCCATTGCCTTCTCGTTCTTTTTAGCGCCTTCCTGTTTGGCTAGGCCCATGGCAACCCGCATCCAAAAGATCTGAGGTAATTCCATGCGCCGTTTCTCCCAATGGAGGAAATAACGGTCGTAGAGCGTCTGCAGACCCATATAATGAAAAAGAAAATCCCGTTTGTGCTTTAGGTGGTGTCCTAATAATTTCAAATCAAACTGCAAGAGATCCGAACTTAACAACTCCAACTCGACCGCCTTGTGAATATAGGAGACAAAATAAGTAGCGTATTCCATTTTCATTCCATCAAAACTGACCGGCCGGCCGATCGCCTCTGCATAAAGTTTCAACAATAAAAGCCTTGCAGCCGCAAATGTGTATTGCGGCTCCTTCTCGATAAATGATCTCGCTGCCATGATCTGGGCAGTCATGATTTCCTCGGCAGTCATGTCATTAAAATAATTCTTAGCAGTTTCCTTGAATATATCTTCTATCGAAACCTGCCCAAGTCCCTGGCTGCACAGCTCGATCTGAAATCGAATCTCATCCAACGGCAACGGTACCTGCTGGCCATCCTTGGTCTTATGCCGGATATCCTTGATCCACTCATAAGAAACCTCTAACCCGCGATGAGATTCTTGTTTGGTGCGCCGAACTTTGGCGCGCTCCTCTCGGTAAGCGATGTAACGGTATGCGATATCGTTGTAGCCGGCCTTCATCAAATTCTTTTCAACGAAGTCCTGGATTTCTTCGATATTAAGACACCTGCCTTCGGGCCATTGCGAGCGAATATCAGCGATAACCCCAGCAGAAATCTGACGCGCACGCTCTAAGAGTGCCTCGGTCAGGATGCCATGATTATGCGCCCGGAGGGCTTTGGCGATGGCGAGGGTAATCTTGTCCGACTTAAAAGAAACCACCTTACCGTCACGCTTGGTCGTGGAATACAATTCAAATAATGCCCTACGATTTGCGTGCTGTTTGCGGTAATTAGCATAGAGTTGTGCTGTCTCTGGAAACCCTTGTTCATACAGCTGTCGAATGACTTCATCTTGAATCTCTTCTACGGTCACGTAAGGCTGGTCGTGCAGACGTTCTTTGAGCACAACAAAAACATCACATGCTATCTTTTCGACATCGCGTGCCATTTCGATGGACAGTTCCACCTCGCGCGGGAGACCTGTCTGCTCTTTAAAGGCATTCCCAATGGCTTTTTTGACACGCAGTTCGTTAAAAGCAACAATCTGGCCGTTACGCTTCTGGACCTTTATTTCAAAATCAGCGGTTATTTTTTCGTGAACCATGCGGTGATTCCTCCTTAGAGCAAAAAAATAGCTGGGATTTACGATTAATATATGACATGCTGAGATCTGGAGAATGGATCAGACGTGACAATTTAATAAGACGAGCATACAATATCTTGAATAAAATTTTTATATAACACAATATATAGTATGTTGAAAAAATACTGCCGTCAAGAGATTTTCGTGTTTTTGACTCAAATCTATTTTGATTTTTGAAGTAGGGTTTTGTAACGCTGGTTCACGGCATTCCAGTTGATGATATTCCAGAATGCTGCAATATATTCAGGACGGCGATTTTGATATTTTAAGTAGTAGGCATGTTCCCAGACATCGAGCCCAACAATCGGAATTCCCCTGCATTCAGCCACATCCATCAAGGGATTATCCTGGTTAGGAGTCGAACAGACGCAGAGCTTTCCGCCACTAATGGTAAGCCAGGCCCAGCCGCTACCGAAGCGCGTGGTGGCTGCATTAGAAAATTTTTCTTTAAATATCTCAAAACTGCCAAAATCGTTTTTGATGGCCTCGGCCAATTCATCACCCGGCTGACCACCGGCCCTAGGGCCAATTGTTTCCCAAAATAACGAATGGTTCCAGTGGCCTCCGCCATTATTACGCACAGCGGCGCGGATATTTTCGGGGATGGTTGATATCTTAGAAATCAATTCCTCAAGCGTCCTAGGCTGAAGGCTGGCATTGCCTTCGAGGGCCTTATTGAGATTATTCACGTATGCTGCATGGTGTTTGCCGTGATGAATCTGCATTGTTTGTGCATCAATATGTGGCTCGAGCGCATCAGGGCTGTATGATAAATTCGGTAATGTAAAAGCCATAATATGCCTCCTTTTTTAATACAAAAATTATAAATTTCTAACAGCTTGTAAGGCCTTTTCGTAATTAGGCTCCGTCGTGATTTCCTCAACGATCTGTTTGTGCTGCAGGATCCCTTTGGCATCTACAACAAAGACTGCCCGGGCAAGGAGACGCAACCCGCTTACCAAGATACCATACGCCTTGCCGAAAGCGCCTTCGCGATGGTCAGAAAGCGTCTGAACGCGGGTCATACCAGCAGCCCCGCACCAGCGTTTCTGCGCGAAGGGCAAATCCATGCTAACCGTTAAGACAACGATGTCGCTACCTAAGCCGGTCGCCTCCTGATTGAACCGTCTGGTTTGCGTATCACAGACAGGGGTGTCCAACGATGGCACAGCCGAGATGATCACCTTCTTGCCCTTGAGAGAGGATAATTTAAACTCGGAAAGGTCATTGGCGATTAGCGTACAATCGGGTGCGGACTGCCCGACCTGGACATCATTGCCGGTTAATGTCAAAGGCTTTCCTCTCATTGTAACAGCATTAACAACTCCTGGCATGCCCTACTCCCTTCTCACCATAGTGATGGTGAAATGAAAACTGTTTAATAAAATACCTTTTCTTGTTTAACCCTCTAAACATTTTTTATAAAACACCGCAGCTAAAATACCTCCAATGACCGGCCCAGCCCAATATAACCACCAAAGCTCAAGCCCGCCGCCCAAAAGCGCTGGCCCAAGATAACGGGCAGGATTCATCGCGGCACCTGTAATAGGACCCCCCACCAGGATGCCCAAGGTAACGGTCAACCCAATAAACAACCCCCCAACTCTCGGGGCGCGGCTATCCACTGCTGTCCCATACACCGCCAAGACTAAAAAGAAGGTCAGGATGATCTCTGTCAAGAATCCCATCGGAGCGCTAACCCCATCGCCGAGCATTGGTGTTCCCATGCCCACGACCGCCAAGACGCCAGCAGGAACGCATCCTTTAATCAGGATCGCAGCTGTGATGGCTCCCCAACACTGAGCGGCAACGTAAGTGATGACATCTTTGATGTCAATCTTACGGGCACTCCACAGTCCTATGGTGACTGCCGGATTGAGATGCCCGCCGCTCACCGCAGCAGTCGCGCTCACCATAACGGCAATCGTCAATCCATGCGCCAACGCAATGCCAACGAGACCAATCTGTCCGCCATTAAGATGATTACTTGCAATAGCACCCACGCCCACAAAGATCAGTGCGAAGGTCCCGATGAATTCGGCTAAAAAGGCCTTAGTGTTCATAGGCGGTTTTATCTTATACCGTTTGATTTATTTGTCAATAATTTCCTATATGGAACTTCCCTAAAATTTTTCAGACTAACGGATATAACCAAACTTTAACCATAGCTGTCTTCAATCTGGAGGTTGTCCCAAAGATTCATCCCAATGCCAAGGCTGGTTGAACAAAAGCCGACAGATACCATTGGCCACGGCATAATGTTTAAAGACCGGCGCTTCAAAAAATCGCTTGGCCTTCCCTATGGCTCTTTATTACTGGAAAACCGTCGATAAATTACCAAACAAAACGCCGCCATGGCGCGGGATGTACCTTAGTCTACACCAATGACTGAAATATAGTTTCTGGGAAGATCAATAAAAAACCTATCTGGTCAACATCGGATACAAGACAGATAGGTTTAAGTTTACCTTAGAATTTTCTATACCCTTACCGCTTAACCCACTGGAACTTCTTACGTGCCCCCTTCTGACCCGGCTTTTTTCTCTCCTTCATTCTTGAGTCTCTGCGCAACATATCTGCCTTTTTCAAGACTGTCTTTGTCCCCGGATCGCACATCGCCAAGGCACGCGCCAGGCCTAAGCGAAGCGCGCCAACTTGCCCGGTCATGCCACCACCGCTGACCTTTACATCGATATCGAATTTTCCTGCCGTATTCGTCACCTTTAATGGCTCTGCCACAACAAGCTGATGGGTCTCACTAGTGAAATATTGCTCAAGCGCGGCACCATTGATCCTGATCTGTCCAGTCCCAGGCGTCAGGCACACGCGGGCAACCGATGTCTTTCTCCTTCCGGTTGCTGCATATCTTACAACCTCAACCATTCTATAAGCTCCTTTAAAGTAATTTATATCGCCAGAGATATCGGCTTCTGCGCCTGGTGAGGGTGTTTCTCTCCAGCATAAATCCTTAATTTCCTCTTAACCTGATTACCCAACGGCCCTGATGGAATCATCCGGGTAATAGCTAGTCGCAATACCTGGGTTGGTCTGGTTTGAATTAATTCATCGAAGCGTACGGTCTTACGTCCACCATGAAACCCGGTGTAATACTGATATTCCTTTTCTCGGTATTTATTGCCTGTGACGCGCACCTTATCCGCATTGATAATAACGACTTGATCACCGGTATCCACGTGAGGGGTATAAATGGGTTTATGTTTACCGCGCAATATCGTCGCGGCCTTAGTTGCCACTCGTCCCAGGACCTTATCCTTAGCATCGATCAGGTAACACCGGCAATCGACCTTGCCCGGCTGCGCCATGTATGTCTTGTGCGTCATAGAGGGAGTAGTATAGCATCTTATCCCTGACTGTCAATGTAAATTTTAGCGTTTTTTGGGAATGATACCATTGATCCTTACCCCCTAACCTTTTTATTCAAATTTTAACTCAATCAATAGTTGACTTCCACGAGCGTTAATCCTTGTGCCTTAGCGGTATCCCCTGCAAAGACGCGGTTTTTCTTAGCTAAAATAATTTTAATGCCTCCTTTGGGCAACCGACCGCAGCCAACCTCTAACAACGTTCCCACAATATTGCGCACCATCTTATAGAGAAAACCGTTGGCAGTGATATCTATATAAATAAAATCACCACCCTTTTTGATGGAAATCTTATGGATGGTGCGCACCGTGGTTGTCTTTTCATCGCGTGCGGGGTTGACGGCCTGAAAAGATTTAAAATCATGACGGCCCAAAAGCGCTTTGGCCTCTACGCGCATCGCAGAAATATTTAATGGATAGGGATACGATAGACAAAAATGACGCGTGAGAACGCTACGGGCATCGCGATTTAAAATGGTATAACGGTAAGTCTTAAAACGTGCACTATATTGGGCATGGAAATTGAAAGCAACTTCTTCAACCTTCCAAACAACGATATCCTCAGGTAAGTGGGCATTAAGCGCGTGCTTGATTCTCTGGGTTGTTAGAGTTGAGTCGACTTTAAAATTCGCCACCTGCCCTAAGGCGTGCACCCCGCTATCCGTGCGACCAGAGCCAATTAAACGGATATTTTTACGGAAAAGTTTCTTGAGGGTTTTTTCTATTTGGCCGGCAACGGTGCGCTGTCTTTTCCCCTGGATTTGCCAACCGCTAAAATGCGTACCTTCGTATTCTATGGTGAGTTTAATATTGCGCACTTGACTCTACACTAATTTCTGCTTAATCAATTCTTCCGCAATCTGCACAGCGTTGGTCGCGGCCCCTTTGCGCAGGTTGTCGGACACAACCCATAGCCACAAGCCATTCTTAACCGCTGGGTCGCGACGGATGCGCCCAACGAAGACGTCGTCCTTGCCTTCAGCATCAATGGGCATAGGGTATACCTTGTTTGGGGGGTCATCTAGGACAGTCACCCCTGGGGATTTCTTCAAGAGCTGACGTACCTTCTGGGGGGCAATGGGTTGAACAGTTTCAAGGTAGACCGCTTCGCTGTGGCCGGTCCTAACCGGCACACGCACGACCGTTGCTGTTATCTTGATTTTGTTATCATGAAAGATCTTATGGGTCTCATGAACGAGCTTCATCTCTTCAGTCGTATAACCTTCCTCATTGAAACTGCCAATATGGGGAAATAAATTAAAGGCGATGCGCTGGTCCATATGGCAAGGGACCTCTCTACCCGACTGATCTGCCCATGCCCGAAACTCTTCTTCGACCTGAACGACTCCACCGCGTCCGCTGCCAGATACGGCCTGATACGTGGCGACAATAATGCGCCTGAGGCCTGCTTTCTTCTTGATGGGTGCGAGCGCCACGACCATTTGAATAGTCGAACAGTTGGGATTAGCAATGATCCCATGGTGCTTCTTGACATCGGATGCGTTGGCCTCTGGTACGACTAGCGGCACATCAGGACGCATCCGAAAATCTGCCCCGTTATCAATCACGATACAACCCGCCCTGATCGCATGAGGGGCAAAAGTCACCGCTGCGCCCTTCTCGCCTTCAGTCCCCGCAAAAAGAGCAATCTCTATACCATCAAAAGAATTCTCCCGCAGTGCTTCCACCGGATAACTCTGACCGTCGACCACCATCGTGCGACTGCTACGGGCAAAGACCTTCAATTGGTTGATGGGAAAATAACGCTGCCTTAAAACACGCAACATCTCTTCTCCAACGGCCCCAACACCAATAACGGCGATATTGTATTTATGCATAAAAGACCTCTAACTCATTTCAACCCATTTACCACTAAATCCCCCACCTCGCTCGTCGAATACCCCATCTTGCCAGCGGCGAGGTCTTTTAACCGGGTGCGCACAACCATCATAACGGAATCCTCGATAGATTGAGCGGCGGGGTATTCTCCAATTTGATGTAACAGCATCGACATGGCACAAATAGCGGCGAGTGGGTTAATCACATTCTGACCCGTGTATTTCGGTGCTGAGCCGCCGATGGGTTCAAACATAGAAACGCCCCGCGGATTGATATTGCCTCCGGCAGCGATGCCCATCCCGCCCTGAATCATAGCACCCAAGTCAGTAATAATATCACCAAACATATTGTCAGTCACGATCACATCAAACCATTCCGGATTCTTCACAAACCACATGGTTGTGGCATCGACGTGCGTATATTGCGTCTTAACATCTGGATATTCTTTAGCCACCTCATAAAAAGTCCGCTCCCAAAGATCAAAGGCGTAGGTCAATACGTTCGTTTTGCCACACAGGGTCAATTCTTTGCGTTGACGGTTTTTGCGCGTATACTCAAAGGCATAATGGATGCAGCGCTCAATTCCCTGGCGGGTGTTGTGCGAAACTTGGATAGCGACCTCTTCTTTGGTCCCCTTCTTCTGAAATTCTCCCAACCCTTTATAAAGCCCCTCAGAATTCTCGCGTACGACCACAAAATCAATGTCCTTGGGTCCCTTATTTTTCAATGGACAGAATCGTTCATCGTAAAGCCTAACCGGACGCAGGTTGATGTACTGATCCAAATCAAAACGCAGCTTCAAAAGGATTCCCTTTTCTAATATGCCAGGCTTAACATCTGGGTGGCCTATGGCGCCCAGATAAATTGCATCAAATGTCTTGAGCTCTTTAATGGCGGATTCCGGCAGGACCTCCTTGGTCTTTAAATAACGCTCGCCGCCGAAATCGTAAGAAATGGTTTGGTATTTAAATCTGTATCTTTGCGCCGCGGACTGTAAAACCTTTAGCCCTTCGCAGACAACCTCTGGGCCGGTCCCATCACCGGGGATCACTGCAATTTTATACGTCTTCATCTCTTATCCTTGATTGATTATTTAATCATGAGGCTTGAAAAGAACTATTCCTGAAATCTCTTAACGACGACCGTGGCGTTGTGGCCACCGAAGCCCAGGGAATTGGACATGACCACATTTGTCTTTAGTCGGCGGGCAACATTCGGCACATAGTCCAAATCGCAATCCGGGTCGGGTGTCTGGTAATTGATCGTGGGAGGAATGATACCATCGCGAATGGCTAAGACGCTGGCAGCAAATTCTACAGCACCAGCAGCGCCCAACAAATGCCCAGTCATTGACTTAGTGGAACTGATGAAGACTTTCTTAGCGTATTCACCAAAAATATTTTTGACCGCCAAGGTCTCGACCTTGTCGTTGAGCGCAGTCGAGGTCCCATGAGCATTAATATAAGAAATATCTTGGGGCGTCAGTCCGGCATCTTTGATCGCAACCTCCATCGCCTTGGCAGCGCCTGCTCCAGATGTCTGCGGGGCGGTAATGTGGTACGCATCTGAGGTACGCCCGTAACCGACCATCTCTGCCAAGATCATTGCCCCCCGTTTGCGCGCATGTTCCAGGCTCTCCAAGATCGCTATACCAGCTCCTTCCGCCATGACAAACCCATCGCGATGCAGGTCAAAGGGGCGTGAGGCCTTTTCCGGCGCATCATTACGCTGACTTAACGCCTTAAGGGCGCAGAAACCGCCCATCCCTAAGATGGTTGTCGCGCTCTCGGTACCACCAGCGATCATGACATCCGCATCGCCATACTGGATAAAACGAAACGCATCGCCGATGGCATTGGTTGCCGTAGAACAAGCAGTCGCCACACACGTGACTGGCCCACGTGCACCAGTGTCAATGGACACCTGGCCAGCGGCTTCGTTGATAATGATCTTCGGAATAAAATGCGGAGTAATTCGGGATGGACCCTTTTCTAAGACCCTTTGATATTCATGCTCGATGGTTTCAATACTACCAATACCAGAACCAACGATGACCCCCACGCGTTCCAGGTCAAGTTTTTGCAGATCGATCTTGGCATGACGGATGGCCTCGCGGCTAGCGACACAGGCAAACTGCACAAAGCGTGCCAGATGGCGGATCTCCTTGGAATTAAAGTGTTCCAAGGGATTGTAATCAACAACATCTCCAGCGATGCGAGAATCCAGTTTGGAGGCATCAAAATGGGTGATAGGACGTATGCCGCTCTTACCCTCAATAATGGACTTCCAGAATTTCTCAAGACCAGACCCCACAGGAGAGAGAACGCCCAAACCAGTGATGACAACTCGTCTTTTCGTCATAGCGCATGAATAACAACACCCCGGCAAGATACCGAGGTGTGTATTAGATAAAAATAAAAAATATAAAGCGGCTTATTTCTTGACTGCCTTTTCCTCTATATACCGGACAACGTCACCGACGGTCGTCATCTTTTCTGCATCTTCATCAGGAATTTCAATGCTGAACTCCTCTTCCAGCGCCATAATCAACTCAACCGTATCCAAGGAATCTGCTCCTAAATCATCGATAAATGACGCCTCCGGCGTTACCTCTTCAAGCTTGACGCCGAGCTGTTCGGCAATGATAGAATTAACTTTTTCTTGGACTGCCATTGCTTCGCCTCCTTAAATAAGCACATGATTAATGGAACACGGTGAACAAATCATTGTGCGAATTCTAATTCAACCCAATAGCTACGTTCACTTTGTCCCGTAAATATTGGCCTTTGTACGATCAAATCGCCATTCCACCATCAACAGATAACGTCTGTCCCGTGATATAATCTGCCTCAGGCGAAGCCAGAAATAGACATACGCTAGCAACGTCGTTGGCGGCTCCTAAACGCCCTAAAGGAATGTTCTTAAGAATTTCGTTACGGACGCCTTCCTTTAATTGGGCGGTCATATCAGTATCGATATATCCCGGTGCCACCGCATTCACGGTAATCCTGCGGGATGCCAGCTCCCGGGCCACGGCCTTAGTAAAACCAATAATACCGGCCTTGCTGGCCGCATAATTGGCCTGACCTATGTTTCCGACAATTCCAATGATCGAAGAGATATTGATAATCTTACCGCAAGCCCATCCAGTGGATTGATTTGCGGCTTTGGCAGCGCTTTTCAACATTGCCTTGGCGATAATCTTGGTACAGTTAAAAACTCCTTTCAGATTGACGCCCATGACCTCATCCCAGTCCTGTTCGCTCATCCGAAGCAAAAGATTATCTTTTGTAATACCAGCGTTGTTAATTAATATATCAATGCACTTATATTTGTCAAGAATTTTATTGATGATTTCGCGCACATTTTCGCCATTGGTCACATCACAGGCAAAACTTTCGGCGCATAGGCCTTCCCGACGGAGTTCATCACGTACCTCATCGGCGCCAGCAGCGTTTCGACCTAGGATCATGACCACAGCTCCTTCCCGCGCAAACGCTTGGGCAATCTGACGGCCAATGCCACGCGTAGATCCAGTGACAACAACCACTTTATCTTTGAACTTCATACCCAATAATGGCATCCCTTAATATTGTAAACCCGGCTCTAACTCCAGAACAGCCCTTTTCAGATAATCCCTCTCGTAGAAATCACGATCAACCACCTTACCGTTCCAGACAACAATGTCCAGATCCAAGGTCCTAGGGCCAGACCTTTGTAACATCCGGCGCCGGCCCTGTTGCTGGTGGGGCCGGCCCAAGACGCCTTCAATAGCTTTAAGATGCCGGCGCAGACGTCCTTGCGTCCAATCCGTATGGAGAAGGACAGCGCCATTTAGAAAATCAGCTTGGCGCGTATACCCCACGGGCTTGGTACGAACAAAGGCGGATTCAGCCGCCAACTCAAAGTCCCTGGCCAAGATCGCCTTGGCCTTGGTTATATTCTTGCGCGGTTCGATATTCGATCCAACGCCGATAATGACCTGGTTCATTTTTGTGACGTGGCATTAGCCTGTCTCGACCAGTTCAGCTCAACACAGACCGAATCGGCAAAACGCAGGGCCTGCGGCTTGTCCACTCTTATCATGGCCTCATGAATAGTTTGGTGTTCTGTCACGATGCCTAGTATCTGGTCAGCTAATTTCTCCAAAAGAAAAAACTGGGAGGCCTCAACCTCGTTAACGATTCTCTTGGTTAAGGCCTTGTAATCGATCGCTTTGCTTAAATCATCTTGGGCGATGGCCTTGGTGGCATCATAATCCAGCGCGATATTAATCACCACGTCCTGCTTGGCCTCTCGCTCCCAGTCGTTAATGCCGATGACCGTGCGCAATCGTAAATTGGTTATTCGTATCTTAGCCATCATAACGTACTCCCCTACCCCATCATTGCCAAGGCATGAGGGGCTAAATCAAATGCTCCCCCCCATCCTCGAAAATAACTTGTCCGGTCACATAATCATTTTCCAGTAAGAATAAAACAGCATGGGCGATATGGGCTGGGTTGCCTTTGCGGCGTAACGGCACGTGCCTGGCCAGCCGGTCCAGATAATCTGTCTTTTGGGAGCCTAACGGCAAAATAAGACCCGGCGCGACCGCATTGACGCGCACGCGCGGGGCAAACTCAAGAGCCGCCATCTTGGTCAATTCAGCCAGGGCCTTTTTTGACAAGAGATACGCTGCATACGACGTTTTGTTTCTAACGATATGCCTGTCCAGGATATTGATAATGCTCCCTTGACCCACTACTCTCTGGGCAAAGGATCGCATTAAAATATATGGTGCGCTCAAATTAACAGCCCAATGCCGCTCCCAGAGGCCAAAATCACCTTGCGCCAAATTAGATTTTTCAAAAATCGAGGCATTGTTGATAAGGGTGTCTATCCGGCCGAACTCTTGAATGACCCGCGGTATAAGCTCCTCTACGGCGCGCGCTTGGCCAAGGTCACAAGCAAATATCATGCAGGCGCCACCGTTTTTGCATATGGCGCGAGAGGTCTCTTGGGCCTGCGCGCGAGAACGGCCATAATGTAACGCAATGGCGTATCCAGCTTTGGCCAACGCACAGGAGATCTCTTTCCCAATGCGCTTGGCACCACCAGTCACGAGGGCCACTTTTCGTCCGGGGGATTTTAGGGTCATGGAAGGAAAAAAGATCAGCGGATCAAGCTCAAAAATTCTGCCCGCGTGGAGCTTTCTTTACGAAACGCGCCCAGCATGCAGGATGTCTTCATGATGGAGTTCTGTTTCTCTACCCCACGCATCATCATGCACAGGTGCTGCGCCTCAATGACCACCCCGACCCCTTTAGCGCCAATGTGTTCCATCAATATCTCCGCGATCTGCCGAGTCAAATTCTCCTGAACCTGTAGGCGGCGGGCAAAGATATCAACAACCCGTGCCACCTTGGAAAGGCCAATGATTTTGCCACCCGCTAGATATCCGATGTGACACTTGCCAAAAAACGGAAGCAAATGATGTTCGCAGAGAGAATACAATTCAATATCCTTAACGATGATCATCTCATCATTGTCGGAAAGAAAAATAGCGTTATTGATGATCTTGTGGACCTCTTGATTATAGCCGCTGGTGAGATATTGGAAGGCTAAGGCGGCGCGCCGGGGGGTCTCTTTGAGGCCAGGACGCTGCGGATTCTCTCCGATAGCCTTGATGATTTTTTTGTAGTATTCTTCCACGGGACGCATGATAGCATAGGGGTATGACCCTGTCAAATACGTCTTTACCTGCCTTGACGCAACGTTAATCCATAAAAAATTATGTCGTTTATATAAACATGCTATAATCGTTTTATGCCACCCAGACAAACAAATCTCTCATCATGGATCGTCATTGGCATTCTTGCCATAACGATACTGGTCTTCCTTCCCGCCCTAGATAATGGCCTGACCAATTGGGATGACCCCCAATATCTTATCGAAAATCCGCTGATCCAACGATTATCTCCCGACTCGATTAAGGAGATCTTTACCAAACACTTCAACGGCAAATACCATCCGCTAACACTATTGACCCATGCGCTGGAGTATTCCTGGTTCGGGCTAACAGCCCGTATCTACCATTTAAATAATCTACTTTTGCATCTCATCAACGTTGTCCTAGTCTTTGCGCTAACACGGACTTTGTTCCGGCAACCAGCCATCGCAGTGATCGCAACGCTTCTCTTTGCTATCCACCCGCTGCATATCGAACCGGTAGCATGGATTACCGGTCGCAAGGATGTCTTAAGTACCTTATTTTATCTAGTGGCCCTTCTTTCTTGGATCAGCTACATTCGAAACCACGCCCATAAACAATGGTACTATATGTTAAGCTTCTTTTGTTCCATCTTAAGCCAATTGGCCAAGGCCTCCGCGGTCATGATACCATTGGTCCTCATCCTTCTGGATTATTACTTTCAGCGGCCCATGAAGCGCAAGATATTTATCGAAAAAATCCCGTTTCTAGCCTGCGCTGCCTGGCTGGGAAGTTTCACCTGGACAGCCATTAAAACGCTGCGGGACTTTCCTGCCACGGAATTATTCAGCGCCATCGACCGGCCGTTCCTCTCCTTATATGCGATCTTTCTGTATCTGTGTAAACTCATTTTTCCTGTTACGGTCTCCTGCTTCTATCCGCTGCCAGTCAAAAGCGGTCTCTGGCTTCCTGCTGGGGTCTACATGGTTTCGGTTGCCATGGTGTTCGGTGGATGGCTGCTTTGGAAAAAATACCGTAACCTCGGACGTGAAACCTTGTTTACTATCTTATTTTTCGTCATTCCCATGGTACCGCTACTGCATTTGATCAAAATCAATGATTCAATCATCTACGACCGCTTCACCTATCTTCCCTCCCTGGGGGTATTCCTACTTTTGGCCAAATTCTATTGTCATTTGACCAAAGACATAGACCAATCACCTCATTTAATCAACGGCCGGTGGTTGATGCGAATGCTATTTCCCATCTACCTTCTCTATCTATCGTTCTTCAGTTGGCAGCGCGTTCATACCTGGAAGAATAGTTACACGCTTTGGAGCGACGTGATTCGCCAATTTCCTCAATCACCCCTTGGATATTACAACCGAGCCCATGCCTCAAGCGAGCTGGGACGCTATGAGCTTGCGCTTGAGGATATTTCTCAGGTCGTCAAGCTAGCGCCTAATGATCCCAAAGGATATCTAGAGCGGGGCAATGTCCTTATGTATTTTCACCAACATGATTCGGCCATCCGAGATTTTACAACGACCTTGCGATTAGACCCGCGCCAGGCCAAGGCCCATAATAACCGCGGCAACGCGTATGTGTTAGCAGATGACACCTCGCGGGGAATTGTCGACTACACCAAGGCGTTGGAAATTGATCCATCCTACATAGACGCGTTGGTAAACAGGGCAATGACGTATCTACTACGCGAAGAAATTCCGCAAGCACTAGCAGATTTGGATGCTGCCCTGCACCTCAACCCGGCCAACGTCCTGGCGCGGCAAAAAAGAATGGAAATCTTAAATCGACGATGATACCGATCTGCGATTACCACATGCACACCCCCTTGTGCGGGCATGCCACCGGCAACCCTTCTGAATACGCCAAGCAGGCCGTCAAGGTAGGCCTCAAAGAAATCGGATTTTCCGACCATGCCCCTTTTATCGTCAAACCCCTGCCCGGCATCACGATGACCATAGACGAGTTGTCCATTTACCATGCCATGATCGAAGCGGTGCGTGCGCAATTTAATGGCCAACTCAAGATTCGCATCGGCATCGAGGCAGATTTTATTCCCGACTATGAACACAAGACAAAAACAATATTGGATGCCTACCCCTATGATTACGTGATCGGCTCTGTCCACTTTATCAAGGACTGGGGTTTTGATAATCCGCAAGAACGGCAAAAATGGGATGAACATGATGTCAATAAGGTATACCGCGATTATTTCGAGCTCTTGCGGGCCTCGGCGAGTGCCGGCCTTTTTAACATCATCGCCCATCCGGATCTAGTCAAGAAATTCGGACATCAGCCGACCGAAGACATGAGTGTCGAAATCCAAAAAACTGCCGAGGTATTCAAGGAGACTGGTGTAGCCATCGAAATCAATACCTCTGGCCGGCGCAAGACCGTAGGTGAGATGTATCCTGCCCTGCGGGATTTGACCATCTACTGCCGGGCAGGGGTGCCGCTGACTTTTGGATCCGATGCGCATAAACCCCAAGAGGTTGGCTGTGATTATGACCAAGCAGTACAATTAGCCCTTCAGGCGGGTTATCAAGAGTATGTGTTGTTTAAAAATCGAAGAATCTACAAAAAACTTCCCATCCAATAAAAGGTTGATAACATGGGACAACTCAATATAGACGACAAGGCACCAGCCTTCCAATTGCCAGCTAGTAATGGCGAAGAGTTGACGTTGGCTGATTTTAAGGATAAGAAGAACTTGGTCCTCTATTTCTATCCCAAGGACGACACGCCCGGTTGTACGGTTGAGGCCTGTGGGTTCCGTGATTGGATTAAGGATTTCGAAAAACAAGAGGCGGTCGTTTTAGGCGTCAGCCCAGATTCAGTTACTAGTCACCAAAAATTCAGCAAGAAATTCCAGCTTCCCTTTCTTTTGTTAAGCGATGAGCGCAAAAAGACGTGCGCTGATTATGGTGTATTAGTAGAAAAAAATATGTACGGCAAGAAATATCAAGGGGTTGGGCGCACCACCTTTCTTATTAACAAACAAGGTCGAATTGCCAAGATATTTGAACGCGTCACGCCGCAGGGTCATCATGCCCAAATCCTGATAGCGTTAAAAGAACTTAAATCAAAACCTTAACCTAAAATAAGAAGGGGGTATAATATGGCCACATTCTTGATGTTCGGAAAGTACAACACAGAAGCCATTAAAGGCATTAGTGCTCAGCGCACACAAAAAGCAAGCGAAATTGTTGGTAAACTTGGTGGCAAGGTCCTAGCTTCCTATGCCCTCTTGGGCTGCCATGACCTCATATTCGTTTGCGACCTACCGGATACCGCCAAGGCCTTCAAGGTTTCAACCGAACTGGCCAAAGCAACGGGGATTGGCTTTACCACCGCCCCGGCCATGACCGTGGCGGAATTCGACAAGCTTGTTGCTTAGAGCTCATCTTGAAGCTGTCCATAGAGAGTTCGGTGCCCAACCCTTTATCAGCATGCTTTTAGTCTAACCCGGGCACACCACAAAAAAGCCCTGTACCATGCGGTACAGGGCTTTTTTGTTTATATGAAAAATTGATTATCGACGTGCTCCACCATGACCACCACCATGGCCTCCGCCACCAGGACCACCGCCACCGGGTTTACCATGATGTCCTCCACCGGGGCCACCACCACCAGGTCCACCATGATGTCCACCAC
>SBBO01000043.1 GCA_005239675.1 Planctomycetales bacterium | reverse complement strand
TTTATTGATGGTTCCTCCGGTTGACCTAGATCAACTCCTCCGTTGGAAGCATCTTTTACTCAGCAAGGGGGGTAACGATCTATTGACCGTTCCCTTAAAAAGTGTGTGTCCGGACCAATAGAGGCAGGGACTCACAAACTGGCGTAAGTGGCGGCATTGAAAAGTCCACTGGGTCGCATAGGGCCAAAATTGATCCGCATTGATTTATCGATGATATCATAGATTCCAAAACGGGTAGATCCCTGTGAGGAGACAAAGTCGATCGTCCGAAAAGGCGATCCAAACATGTTGAGTTGGACCGTACCGGTTTCCAATATGTTTCCCTGCGCATCTTTGAATGTGTAATCGTGGAAATGCTGGGGACTTGGGTCGCTTGCCGGATCAAGGTAGACAAATTCAATTTGCGTTGGAAAGCTGGCTCCTCGAGGGCCGCCCTGAAGCGTCCAGGTCCGTATGATGGGAAATGGATTGGGTGTGGTTCTCGGATTGCTTGCAAGGGGTTCTGTCAGCTCCTGGTTGTATCCTACCATCTGCCACAAGTTATCAAAGACTGCCCTGGCTTGAACAGAAAGATAGGGCTCAGGACTGATCGCATTTGGATTAGCGATGCCGGCTGGGGCAGTCGTGGAGAAATCGTCAAGCTGGAAATGTGTCATGTAGTAAGTAAATTGTTGACTCCCTCTCCAACCCCTCTGCCCACCTGCTGTGCCCAGCGGGTCCCCTTTCCTTACGTGCAGGTCAGCGATTACTACCACGTTCTCGAGGTTGGTGTATACCGTGCGATAGTTCCCTCCATGATGAATCTGCACCGTATGCCGGGAAGGATCGTGTGAGTCGGTCATAACAAGTTGTACAATGCCATCTGCAGCTGAACGCACATAGGCACCAGCGACATATTCCAAATCCCAACCAGGATGGCCACCGTCGTACACATGGCCTCCCCCATGAGTTCCAAATGGCCAAAGACCCATGAATTGACACGTAAGATCTGCTGCATCGGCCGGGAGATCAATGGTAAATCCCGATGAAGTGGGTCTCCCCAGGGCTAAGGAGACCTCCTTTCTGGTCGCAGGAGCACCCTGCGCGTCCGCTAGTCTACCGCCGCCACATCCCAACAAGCTGGCCATCAAAAGAACGGCCGGATATATAAATCTCTTCACTTATCCTCTCCTATCCTGAAACTTAAGTCTAAAAAGAGGATTGCCTACATGATCACTCTCTACCCAGCGGCGGCTTGCCTTATGGAAAAATTTTTTTAAAATTTGATTTTGAACAATCGAGATCTGATCCATACGCTGTTTTCAATAAAAACCCCGCCGTCTCTATCGAATCCGTCTGTCCCATATAGCGACCTATTCGGTTGGGAGACAGGTTGTTTAGAAACAGCGGGGTGAATTACTTGCCCCGATTCATAATATCTGACAAAATTCCCTTCACTGATTTCACCATATTCAGGTGATCCATGATCAGGTCTTACACAGATGACACAGATTACATCATACCGCCCATGCCACCAGGCATACCAGCCCCAGCCATGGGTGGGTGTGCATGATTCTCTTTTTCTGGGATATCGGTGACCAGAGATTCTGTCGTAATTAAAAGCGCCGCTATACTAGCTGCATTTTGTAAGGCGGTCCTGGTTACCTTAGCCGGATCAATAATCCCCGACTGAAGCATATCCACATAGTTATCAGCGCTAATATCATAACCAATGTTCTGCTTCTCTTCCTTTAAACGGGCAACAATGACGGATCCTTCCAGACCCGCATTGCCGGCCAATTGACGCACCGGCGCCTCTAAAGAGCTACGGATAATCATCGCACCCGTCTTTTCATCGCCGCTTAATTTCAGGCTATCGATAGCGTCGACCGTGCGGAGCAAGGCCACCCCGCCACCGGCAACAATGCCTTCTTCAACGGCCGCGCGGGTTGCATGTAAAGCGTCTTCCACACGGGCCTTCTTTTCTTTCATCTCGGTTTCAGTTGCGGCCCCGACATTAATAATAGCCACTCCACCGGAGAGCTTTGCCAGTCGCTCCTGAAGTTTCTCTTTATCATAAGAGGAGTCTGTCGCCTCAACCTGATGGCGGATCTGGCTAATCCGGCCCTTGATATCCGCCGTCTTGCCGGCGCCCTCGACGATCGTCGTATTATCTTTGTCGATCTTGACTTTCTTGGCACGGCCGAGATCACGCAGATCTAGATTCTCTAACTTGATCCCCAGATCTTCAGAGATTGCCTTGCCACCAGTCAATACGGCAATGTCTTCTAACATGGCCTTGCGCCGATCCCCATAACCAGGAGCCTTCACGGCCGCACAGGCAAGGGTCTTGCGCATATTATTGACGACCAGTGTTGCCAAGGCCTCACCTTCCACATCTTCGGTAACGAGTAGAAGAGGTTTACCGGATTTGGCGACCTTCTCTAAAAGTGGCAATATCTCCTTGACATTGCTGATCTTTTTCTCAAACAAAAGGATATAGGGTTCCTCCAAGACGCATTCCATTTTTTCCATATCCGTGGAGAAATAAGGAGAAAGATACCCCTGATCGAACTGCATACCTTCAACGATCTTTAGTTCGGTATTGATGGTCTTCGACTCTTCTACGGTAATGACACCATCTTTGCCGACTGCCTCAAAGGCCTCAGCGATCTTCTTGCCGATGACATCGTCGTTGTTGGCCGCGATCGTCGCCACCTGCTCGACTTCCTTAGAATTCTTGAGATCGATCTTCTTGGACATGGTTTGGATCTTGCCGACAACCGCCTCGACCGCCTTTTCGATGCCACGCTTGAGCGCCATGGGGTTGGCCCCTGCGGTTACGTTCTTTAGGCCTTCCCGATAAATTGTCTCAGCAAGGATAGTTGCAGTGGTCGTCCCATCGCCGGCGGTATCCGATGTCTTTTCAGCAACCTCTTTGACCATCTGGGCGCCCATGTTCTCAAATGGATCCTCCAGGTCTATCTCCTTGGCAACCGTCACCCCGTCCTTGGTGACCGTGGGAGATCCGAATTTCTTGTCTAGGACGACATTGCGGCCCTTGGGCCCCAAGGTCACCTTGACTGCCTGAGAGAGCTTCTCTACGCCTCTCAAGACTGCACGTCTCGCTTCATCACTAAACACCAATTGCTTTGCCATGATACTATTCCTCCGTTACTCGATTTTTGGTTAAATAATTATTTACTTAACGATTGCAAATACATCATCTTCCCGCATAATCAATAGCTCGTCACCGCCGTGGGTCTGGATCTCGGTACCGCTATATTTACCATACAAGATGCGATCGCCCACCCGCACCTCAGGTGTCTGAAGCTTACCGTCGTTAGTGATCTTACCCTTACCGATCGCCACGACCTTGCCTTCCTGCGGTTTTTCCTTGGCAGTATCGGGCAATACGATTCCACCCCTTGTTACCTCTTTGGCCTCCAAGGGCTTTACTACGATTCTGTCTGCTAATGGTTGAATGTCCACCTATGCACCTCCTTGATTTGTTATCATTAGAATCTTATTAGCACTTCCATTGATAGAGTGCCAATTTAACAAAATTAAAAATTTTGTCAAGAGTTTTTTTCAGAGTGGTGGGAATGATACCATTGATCCTTACCCCGTTTTCTTGCAACCAATATACGCTCCCCCTCTATCACTTCTTCGTTACATTCAACCATGTTTCCTGGAGGAAACAGCCAAGTTTCGTCATCAGGGTCATAATCGGAGGTCTCCTGAACGATAAAAATATTTTTATCTATCGTAATTCCTTGCGTCGGACGTAACACAGATGTCCCTTCATTTACCAACGGAATATATATTTTTCTAGTATTTGAACCCTTCTCCCCCGACATGTATAACCCCCTTAGTCACATCATCAATTACAACAGATTTACCAGTATCAGGGTGCACATAGCGTGTAACTGGATTGGCTGGATTTATATTGTTCTTTGTCGGAAAACCCTTCCCTGCTTTTACTGCCTCATCTATCTGAGCAGGTGTCCATCCTCTTTTTCGTAATTGATTGGCCCATTTTTGTTCGGATTTATACCTCTATATTTTTGCCATATTTTTAAACTATTTAACATGCGCGACTTTTGCCCCCAACGATTGAAAATCGCGGACAAATCCAGGATACGACTTGGCCGTGCAGTCGATATCTTTAATCCGCGCACCCAGCTTTGTCCCTAAGACAGCAAATGCCATGGCAAGTCGATGATCCTGATGGGGATCTAATAGGCAGTCAGGAACATATTGCGCCTGTGGATAAATAACCATAGCGTCCTTGGCCTCTTCAATGCGGGCACCAATTTTACGTAATTCACAAGCTAGGTCGCTGATGCGGTCGGATTCCTTACTGCGGGCATGACCGATCTCGCACAAACGGCTTTTCCCTTTAGCAAAGAGAGCGAGGACCGCCATAATCGGTACCAAATCCGGGCAATCCTTTAAAGAAAATTGGCCTCCTCTCAGCAATGCTGGCCCATCAATGGCGATCGATTGCATAGAACAGCGTAATCGAGCACCCATCTTCTTCAGCAAAGGGAGGATATGGTGATCAGCCTGAATCAAATCCTTTGGAAAATTTCCGTGCAGAACAACATGAGAGGGGTGTAAGAGCGCTGCGGCCATCAGAAAAGCAGCCAAGCCGTAATCCGATGGAACTACAAAATTGCTTAACCCCTTAAAGGTCTGGGTCCCCTGCATTGTATAATGCCGCGATCCACGACGCTTAATCACGATACCGCTTTGTGCAAGAACCTTAAGGGTCATGGCGATGTAATCGTTAGAAACCGCCTTACTACCGCGTATCGTCAGAGAGGTGGCTTCTTTTAGTTGGGGGCAGGCAATTAATAATGCCGAGATAAATTGGGAACTCAAACTGCCATCGATCTGAATCTCCCCCCCTTGCAACATCCCGCCAGAGAGATGAATGGGAATGCCCTCTTCTTTCCCATGGCCACGGATACAGACACCCATCATCCGCAGTGTCTGGGTTAAAAATTGATTCGGGCGTCCCTTGAGCGTTCCCCGACCGTCAATGATCGCTTTTTGTCCGTGGAGCGCAACCAGCGGTAATAAAAATCGTAGGACTGTGCCAGATTCATGCACATTCACCTGCGCCAACCGCGGCGGTCGCTGATTGGCCATAACCTGCCAAGTGCCTGATCCAACATATTTGATGATTGCGCCTAGCTGCCGGGCGACCTGCATTGCCACCTTGGCGTCATTGCAGTGCGAAGGGTTTTTAATCTTGGAGGTGCCGCCACAGGCGGCAATCATAAAGGCACGAATGGAATACGACTTAGATGCGGGAAGAAGGACTGTCCCCTGCAAGGCGTCTACAGGGGCGACATAAAGAATCATTTACTGGGTCGTTACCCGATCATCCTTGTGAATCTGGTTTCCAGAAAGCGGAGGAACAAAATCAGCGGCGGATATCTCGGGCTGAACACGCGTTACTTTGATGTCTCCCACACGATCTTCTCCACGCAAAACAGATAAAATCTGACCTTCTCTGATTCCGTGGTTAGCGCCGAGATTGACAATCGCGAATTCCGTTTCAATATCTACCGTGACCACACGCCCCTCCAATTGTTTGACGACAAGGGTAGTGGTAGATTGATCTGGTGTCATTGCATCTGGACTAACCACAATGGTCTCGAGCTCAACCTGCCCTGCCTGTTCGGCAGCGGACAACCCTGCGCTGGGAGCTGTGGGCGAGGGTTGCTTGGCAATGGTCTCCTCCAACTCTTTGATACGCTGTTCTGAGGCCTGCAACTTCTGTTCTAATTCTTGACGGGCACCCTGTTGAGTCTGCAGCTCGGCCTCCAATATAGGAATCCTTCTTCCCGTCTCAACAAGGATTTCCAATTGTGCCTGGAGGTCTTCCTTGGCCATGATCTCGCCTGCTAGATTTTCTTTGATCTTCTGATTTTCTTTCTTTACTTCTTCTGCAATGCCTTGCTGCAGCTCCAACTCAGCCAATAAATTCTCGATTCTTTCGTCTGCCTCTTTAAGCTTCTCCTGCAACAAAGACCCTTGCTTATTAGCATCCTGGAGCTTTGCCTCGAGCTTGGTGGCGTTATTGACACTTTGCTCCAAAGAAATCTCCGTCGCCTTTCGACGCTCTTTTTCCTTGGAAAGGAAAAACATCGTCAAACCCGCGAGAGAGAGGGAAAGGACCACAAAGATGACAAGAAAGATAACAAAAACTTTACCGGAGGAATTCTTCTGAATATTCATCTGGGTCTCCTTTGGGTTGTTGAAAATTTTTTCTTATTTTTTATTATATCAAAAAAATGGTCTATGTAAAGATGAAGAGTGGAAATTATTTTTTGGGCACCAGGCGTGCTTCAGGGAGCCAAGGCGCCCACCGCCTCTAAGAATTCTTTTGGTGTGCAGCAAGAAAATTCTATGTAATATTTTCGACCAGGGTGCTGAAACCCCAGCGACTGCGCATGCAGGGCAAGGCGGGGAAAATTATTTTTACGGCCGTACTGACCGTCGCCTAAGATCGGATGCCCCAGATGCTTCATATGCACCCGCAACTGATGGGTTCGCCCCGTGCTGGGAAAAAGAGAAATTAGAGTGATCCCCTGACGGCGACACACGACACGATACGTGGTAACGGATTTTTTGGCAGCATCATCGTAGCGGACATCCCGCAGCTCACGACAAACAGGGTGGCGGCCCAAAGGGACATCGATTACACCTTCATCAAACTCAACCTCTCCCTCGACTAAGGCGACATACTTTTTATTGACCTTGCGCCTCTGGAACTGACTGGCCAGCTGGGCATGAGTTTGGTTATCTTTCGCAACAACCATTAAGCCAGAGGTCTCTTTATCTAAACGATGCACGATGCCTGGCCGCAAGGGCGTGTTAAGGTCCGAAAGCTGGCGGCAATGAAACAAGAGGGCATTGACTAAGGTGTGACTATAATGCCCTGGCGCTGGATGCACCATCATGCCGCAAGGTTTGTCGATGATAAGGAGCACCTCATCTTCGTAAAAAATATCCAGCGGGATATCTTCGGCAACAACCGTTGATGGCTCCAAAATGTCCTTAGGGATTTTAACCGCAACTTCATCCGCCAGGCGCACCTTATAATGCGCCTTGACATGCCTGCCGTTAACATGGACACACCCCGCCTCTAAAAGTTTTTTGATGAAACTACGTGAAGGAATATCGGTCAGCACCTGCGTCAGATAAACATCTAGACGTTCATGCTGATGCTCGGGCCCGACTTTTAAGGCGTAGATGGACATACATAGCGACCAGGATGATACCAAGGCATACCCACTGAAAAACGCTCAGTCCCGCCACAAGGATATCATGATCGGCGCGAAAGAATTCAATGATAAACCGCAGCAAAGATGCCCCAAACAAATAAAAAACAAAGACATCCCCTCCTAAAGTAGCAACGCGCCGATAACGTTTAAGGATAAAGAAAAATACAACCAAACCCACCATCGCATAAAGCTGGGTAGGGTGAAGATGGGCGTGATGCACGGGAAAATAAATCCCCCAGACTACTTCCCGACCATAGCAACAGCCGTTTAAAAAACATCCCACGCGGCCTATGGCCTCACCTAAGGCGACATAGGGTGCTGCTAAGTCGAGTGTTGCCGTAAGTGGTAGGCCTTTTTTACGAACAAACCGCATGCCCGCCCACGTGGCGGCAACCAATCCGCCGTGCCAGGCAAGACCACCCTTTTGAATCATCAGAATTTCTTCTGGATGATCCAGAAAAAAATGGTAATTAAGAAGGATATAAAAAAGACGGGCGCCCAAAATCCCAGAGGTCACGAGCCAGAAAACAAGATCAAAGATCGTCTGCGGCTGGATCCCTATGAGGTGGGCCTCTCTGGAGGCTAGGTAGGAGCAGGCCAGTACAGCAATAGCCAGCATAACGCCGTAAGAATAAATGGCAACTGGTCCCCACTGGCAAATAACAGGATACATGTTCTACTTTTCTGCCAACCGAAAGCACTGCCAGGTAATCAATATCGCCCCTATCGTGATGGCGCTATCGGCGATATTGAATACCGGCCAGATACGCAAATCAATAAAATCAATCACGTATCCGTAGACTATCCGATCAAAAAGATTTCCTAGCGCCCCACCTAGGATCAGGCAAAAAGCAATAACATAAAAAGAATTGATGGCGTGACCGTTCTGTCGGTAATAATACACGTTAAAAACTAACAAGACAATAGCGATGACGGGGACGAGGATGAAAACAATATTCTGATCCTTTAGAAAACCAAAGGCTATCCCGGTGTTATGGACAAGCGTCATATGCAGCACATGGTCAACAACAGGCAGGGATTCGCCTAGATCTAAGAGATTAGAAAAAAAAATCTTCGTCACACGATCCAAGATAATAACGCTAGAGGTGATAAGAAGGGCAATAACGAGACTCCGTGGATATCGCTGGAGGTCTCTCATTTCTTCTTAGATTCAAGTTTTTCCTGACACTTGAGGCAGGTCTCAGCGTAGGGGATGGCCTTTAACCGGGCCTGCGCGATAGGCTTGGAACATTCGATGCACATGCCAAAACTTTTATCTTCAATCTTTCTCAGGGCAAGGTCAACTCTTTGAAGAACTTCCCTTTCATTGGAGGCCAACCCAAGACTAAATTCCCGATCATACATGTCAGTTGCCACATCCGCCATATGCTGTACGTGGCCCGAGACATCCCGCGACTCGCTACTGACCCCGCCGTTGGGACCCTGCGCGATATTATTAATATCATAGAGGAAAGTTTCTTTGAGCTTTAAAAGCAACTTTTTGTAAAATTCAAGCCTCTTTCTGTCTAATCTTGCTTGTATCATGAATTAAGACTCCGCTTGTAGATATCAACATTTACCCTTTTTATATTAGCTGTGCAGCGCACGCACAAGGTTTTATGTTCTGGATCGCTACCGATGTCAGTCCGATAATTCCAGCAGCGACTGCATTTATATCCATCGGCCTTTTCAACAACAATTTGCCGCAGACCCGCTTGACTATTACTCTCTTTGACCTCCACCTGAGATACGATGAATAACGAGGCAAGTGCGTCCTGGTGTTGTTTGAGATAATGGTATTCGTTTTTGTCAATGGCGTAGATACAAATCTTTGCTTCCAGCGAGCTTCCCACCATCCCGGCCTGGCGCTTATCCTCAATGGCCTTGAGGATAAAAGGACGTAAGGCGACAAGTGGTCCAAGCCTTTCTTCTATTGCCTTATTATTCCATTCTCCGGGCAGGACGAGCCAATCCAGCAGGTGAACACTAGCTATTACCTGCATGCCAATGTCCTTGGGCATGGCCTCAAATATCTCCTCCGCCGTAAAACTCAAGACCGGCGCCATCATACGCACTAAATGATTAAGGATATGATAAAGAACGGTCTGCGCGCCCATTCTTTCTGGTGAATGAGCGGCAGAAGTATACAACCGATCTTTTAAGATGTCAAGATAAAAACTGGACAAATCTTCATTGCAGAAAGCATAAATTGTTTTGGTCGCTTTCGCAAACTCATAATGTTCAAATGCATCTCTAGCGATGGCCACAGTATGGTACAAACGGTGCAGGGCCCAACGGTCCAGGTCGGGCAGTTGACCATAAACGACCTGATGCACTGAAGGATCAAAATCATAAAGGTTCCCCAAAAGATACCGGAAGGTATTGCGAATCTTACGGTAGCTATCGGTCAGGCGATCTAGGATTTCTTTTGAAATGCGGATGTCCTCTGCGTAAGAGCTTGAGGCGACCCACAGGCGTACGATGTCCGCTCCACTGTCTTTCATGAGGTTAATGGGTGAGATAACGTTCCCTAACGATTTGGACATCTTGCGGCCAGCCCCATCCACGACAAAACCGTGCGTCAAGACGCTCTTAAAAGGAGCCTTGCCTTCTATCGCGACTGCTGGAATTAAGGAGGACTGAAACCAGCCACGGTGCTGGTCAGACCCCTCCAGATAAAGATCGATCGGCGGCTCTAAGCTCAGCATGGCTTTAATAACGGCTTGGTGACTGACACCAGAATCAAACCAGACATCCAAGATATCATACGTTTTTTCAAAATCGGATCCCTGACAGTCAGGACACTGAAACCCCTTAGGGATCAACTCCTTTAGATCCTTCTCAAACCAGACGTCGCTGCCTTGCCTGCGGACAATCTGCGCAAAATGTTCGATGATTTGATCAAATAGCTTGTATTCGCCCCCGCAGCCACAACAGGCCAACGCCGGGATCGGTACGCCCCAATAACGCTGACGGGATAGGCACCAGTCAGGGCGCTCCCCCACCATCGCCGCCATGCGCTCCTCACCGCTCGGGGGAATCCACTGGATATCCTTGCGGACAATATCCTGCAGGCGCATGCGCAATCCATGATGATCAATCCTTAGAAACCACTGCTTCGTGGCACGAAAAATCGTTGGATTTTTACAACGCCAACAATGCGGATAAGAATGATTTACCTGCTCGCTGACAAATAGCATGCCTTTTATCTTTAATTCTGCAATGATCTTGTCATTGGCCTTAAAGACATACTCACCAGCATAACGTCCCGCTTCGCTCGTGTACACCCCTCGGCTATTGACGGGCATCAAAATCTCTAATTTGTGTCTAAGGCCGGTCTCATAGTCGTCCTGTCCGTGGCCGGGCGCAGTGTGGACAAGTCCCGTGCCGTCCTCTTTGGTGACATAATCAGCAGTGACGACACGACAATTGTTCCGTAAGCCAAGCGGATGTTCGTACGTTAATCTGGCCAGCTCTGATCCCTTGACTTCTCCCAGGATCTTATAATCCCTACCTCCGGGGATTTTATTCATTGTAGGGACAACTAACGACTTCTCGATGATGACTATGTCATCGACTGAATGGACAATCGCATAAGTATATTCAGGATGAACAGCAACGGCCACATTCGCCGCCAACGTCCAAGGGGTCGTTGTCCAAACAAGGAGGGCAACATTTTTTTCTTTAGGAAGATAGTCTAATGATGGTGGATTGGTGACCTTGAACATCACATAAACCGATGGTGAGTGGTGGTCCTCGTATTCCACCTCCGCCTCAGCGAGTGCAGTCTCGCAGGCGCAACACCAATGGACGGGTTTCAGCCCGCGGTAGATGTACCCTCGGGCATGAAGCGTTTCTAGGGATTTTAAAATCCAATATTCGTATTCGGGGGTGAGCGTCAGATACGGATTGTCCCATTCACCGAAAATACCCAAGCGCTGGAACTGCTCACGCTGGATGCCAACGTATTTCATGGCATAGGCATACGCCTTTTTACGAAAATCGATGCAATCGATATCACCTTTTTTCTGCTTTAACTCTTTGAGGAGCTGATGTTCAATGGGCAGGCCATGGCAATCCCAGCCAGGGACATAGACACTGTCGAATCCCTGCATGGTCTTCAATTTAACAATCATGTCCTTGAGGACCTTGTTGAGGGCGTGCCCAATGTGGATGTCACCATTGGCGTACGGCGGGCCGTCATGAAGGACAAACTTCTCTTTACCCTTACCTTTGGCGCGGATCTTGGCCTGTAGGGATTCGTTACGCCACTTTTCTAAATAGATTGGCTCTTTCTGGGCCAATCCTGCCTTCATGGCAAAGGTGGTGTTAGGGAGATTGAGGGTTTTTTGATAATCCATCATACAGCGCTCAGCGATCAGGGTTCAGTGGTCAGTGTCTATTGAATATATTTTCCTATAATGATTTTAAGCTCTTTTTTCTTCTGTTCTGAGATCCTGGCAGGGTCGGTGATGATGGCGTGTCTCAAGGCTTCGTGGGCGGCAAAATGCTCGATCTTGCCGATGCGCGGAATGGCGAGCTTCAAAATTTCTGAAGAAGTAGCAACATTTTTGTTTAAATTGTCAATAATCATTTCTAAGGTCACCGCGTCGTGGCCCGGATGCCAGCAATCGTAATCAGTGACCGCGCATAAAGAGGCGTACGCGATCTCCGCCTCTCGGGCAAGTTTGGCCTCCACCATATTCGTCATCCCAATGATATCGACCCCCCAGCTACGGTATAAATGCGATTCGGCGCGTGTCGAAAACTGCGGGCCTTCCATATTAAGATATGTCCCCTTAGAGTGAACCGTGACACCCAGCTCCTTACAACAATCCGCCAAGACACTGGCTACTTCCGGCGAAACCGGATCCGCCATCGAGACATGCGCGACAATGCCTCCGGTGAAAAAACTGGATTCCCGCGCCTTGTTCGTACGATCGATAAACTGATTGGGCACAACGAAATCTAGCGGTTTAATTTCTTCCTTCATACTCCCGCAAGCCGAAACAGAGATAATGGCACCAACGCCCAGTCGTTTCATTTCAAAGATATTGGCCCGATAATTGATTTCGCTGGGATTGATATGATGACCTCGACCGTGGCGAGACAAAAAGACGACCTCAGTTTCACCGAGTCTACCCGATACAAAATGGTCTGATGGCGGGCCAAAGGGCGTATAGAGGATCATAACATCTTCCGGATGCTGGAGCCCTCCTATGGCGTATAAACCACTACCTCCAATAATGCCGACTTTGGTCATTTTAAGTCTCCCCTATTATCTCGATAGTTCTTTTGCCCTTTTTTGCGCTGCCTTAAGGGCGTATTTAAAAATATTTTCTAATTTATTTTTCCTTAAGACATCCATTGCCGCTTGCGTTGTCCCGCCTTTGGATGTAACCTTCTCCCGCAAAACGCCCGCGGATTCATGAGAGGCCTCCCAAAGGGCCAAGCTCCCTTTTAATGTCTCAAGGACTAAGGTCTGACTGATATCCTCTCTAAGTCCCAAGGATTGGGCAGCCTTGGTGAGACACTCCACAAAAAGAAAGACATAACCTGGTCCGCTGCCCGAGACAGCGGTAATCGCGTCCATCCATTGTTCCTCAACGACGATCGTCTGACCGATGTGCGCAAAAATCCTACGGGCCAGAACTAAGTCTTGAGGGGTTGCGTCCTTACCTAGACAGATTGCCGTCATGGCCTTTCCAATCTGTGCTGGTAAGTTAGGCATGGTGCGGATAACCCGGATCGCGCCTAGGAGCTTCTTCTCTAGATACGTTGTAGTTATCCCAGCAGCAATGGAGATGACAAGATGATCCTGCGTAAAAAAATTATACGACTCCTTTAGTAAATCTTCAATATTCTGCGGCTTAACGGCTAAGATAATAACACGTGACCTGGAAATAACCGTTTTTAAATCTGCGACCCTGGAATGAAATTGCTGGCGTAAGTAGCGACCCCGTTTCTTATCTGACTCGCAAACATAAAGGGGGTAATGATGACAGAGCCTGCTTATCATCGCGGCCCCCATGTTCCCTGCGCCAACTAAACCGACAGTTATTTTATTCACTAAAATATTGCCTTCCCCAGGCGCAGCATATTGGAACCCTCTTCCAGCGCAATTTCATAATCTGTGCTCATCCCCATGGATAGATATCGCATCTCGACATAAGGACGCACGCCAAAATCCTCCTCAACCGCATCGAATAATTCTCGCAAATCGCGAAAAGACTTGCGGATAGCATCTTGGTCCTCAGTCAAAGGGGCCATGGTCATTAATCCCAACAGCCGTACATGCGGACAACGGCCGATCTCCTCGATCAGCGCTGGCACGGCATCGGGATGAACGCCAAATTTCTGGGCCTCGCCAGAGGTATTAACCTCAATTAAGATAGCGACGGTCTTATTAAGGGCGGCCGCGTGTTGCTCAATTTCATCGGCCAATCGGATGCTGTCCACCGATTGAATTAGATCGAAAATCTCGACCGCCTTCTTCGCCTTATTGGTCTGCAAATGCCCGAGCATATGCCGGGTGACATGGACGCGTTCCTTGTCCAGTATAGCAAACTTTTCTAAGGCGTCCTGGACGCGATTTTCTCCGATAGTTTTCAGTCCAGCGGCCACGGCCTCCTTAATCTGGGAGATGTCTGCATATTTAGTTGCGCCAACAAGGACAATGTCTTTAGGATTGCGGTTGATACGCGTGCAGATATCTTTGATATGTTGCTGAACTTGTGCTAAACGATCTTTGATCATTGCCCCATAAACTAACATAAAGAATGGGAATAGTCAATCTTATGACGGTGCTATTTTGATAAATCTTTGTGGGGGGCGAATACAAAGACAGCTGCGGTCTCAACCAAAAATTGATCAATCGACTGGCTGGGCAGAATTTTAATAAAAGGAGGTTTCAGGGCAGCGTAATACACCGGATTAGGATTAAATTCATCTTTAAAGCTAAAATAGAGCAGGGTCAAAACGGCAATAATAACAAGCGGTATTGCAAGACTGACGGCAAGCTGCTTTTTAAATGCGATATTGGTGGTCAATGTCAGATTCGCTATCAAAAAGACCGCACACGCCCCCCCCAATAAAACGCCAGCAGTAACCATCTCGACAATAAGACTATTGGTCACGTATCCCAGATATGCACTGACATTAATAAACGGAACGGCAATGGCCAGGAATATTACACCCAAACCGAGTAGTACGCTGAATTGGGCCTTGTGTTTAAGCATACGCCCCACGAATGCCCAGCCCCCTGCCCACAGGACTCCCAGGAACAAAAAGACTAAAGTGCCAGAAGCTAATTTAAGAATGGAGATAGTCTCTAGGCTAGTCATATACACGTGCCAGACAAAACTCATGATACAAACGAGCATAATCGAGCAGACATTGACCGGCCGACTGATGGTGCGCAAAAATCGATTGGCAGGAACCAGGAGTTTAGTGGGGACAACCGGATGAAGGGGGCTAAAAAATCGTAACCGCGTCCTTCCAATGACAATCTCATCTCCTGACTGTATGAGCGCCCGGTCTGTCACCTTTGCTAACTTGCGGACATACATCCCATTTTGCCCGCTTATGTCCTGGGCAACCCATCCTGGCGGGTCACTGCTGGTGCGCACAATGAGGTGTTCGGCACAGATGTGCGGATCACCCAAGATCAAATCATTATCAAACCCACGCCCGATACGTACAACCGGCATATCCAGCGTCTTGTATTCGCGCAGAAACCATAAAGGATGCACTATTTCGATAACGAATTTTGCCATTGGATTGTGTTCATGAATTTGCGTACAAAATTGTTAGCGTTTGCTGTACTCAGTCCTAAGGCGACCACTTCCACCAACAACCCCCGATCGAATCTGTCCGTTGAGGCCAAGGAAAAATTGATGTCATATAAATTGGGAATCTTTTTGTACTGACGCGCGCACCATAAGACCTTGGCATCGCGACCCCCGACATTCACAAAATTATTTGCACATTGAAAATTCGTCACGTCGTCCTCCCCTGCATTCTCGTAGGGGTTGGGAAATTCAAAGTAACGTTCATAAAGATTGTAAAAACGAAACGAATTAAGGCCTTTACTCTTAACCCAGATATATTGATACAGGATCTGCCCCGTTGAAAATCCTGGAGAAAGAAAGATATCGTCGCTGGTTGAACAGTTGATGTGGGCATAATGGTATAATTCGCTCTCTTTATCTTCTGACTTCCCCCAGCATTTAAAGATGTTTAAGATCTCCCCTGGCACATTCGCCTCACCAACCTCGAGGCTATCCCAGGGCGCATCCAGAAGTCTTTTCATGTATTGATCTTGGTTTTGTGTCAATTGTTCCCGAATATATTCTTGCCAATTCCGCACCGCGGTGAACGGTGCCGTCAAGACATGGGCGTATAACTTCTCGAGATATTCAACGGGGACCAAAAAACTGATTTCATTGCCGGCAGTCGCTACGTTGATGCCAATGACCTTGCCCTCCCGGTCAAGGGCAGGGCCGCCGCTCATCCCAGGATTAAGGGAGCCTGAAAACAAAATTTTTCTATATAAAGAATCTTCCATGGGACCATTGTAAATCCCTTCGACAATGCTCATCCCTAAGTCAAGAGGATTCCCCATCGAAAAGATATGGGCGCCCTTGGCCATGTCCGAATACCCTAACACCAGATGCGTTTTCGGTAGTTCGCGGCTGTGGATGATGGCAAGGTCATGAACGACATCTACATCCAATATATCGGCCCTTCCAGCTCTGCTATCATGGAGGATATATTCCACGCGAAATCGCTTAGGGGCCTGAACGGCCTCAGCGACCACATGAAAATTGGTGGCAATATGGCCATCGGGGGTAAACTGAAAACCGGAACCAAGGGAGGCCTTTTTGCCGGTGGCAAGATCGATCACCCGGACCTGAACCACATGGCGATGGGTAAACCCATAGATACCTTCAGCCTCATCCGTCAACGCTTGGGCGTAAGTTGCGAATAAAAAAATCAGCGCTATCCCTAGGACGTGCCTGACTTGTGCCCCAATCATCGCTATAACAAACAGTAATAATTTATTTACTATTTCCATAAAATGTAGTATAAAATAAAAAAGTTTATATGAAAAGTAAAAAGTCGGATGATTGCGCTAAATCTTATCAATCCCCAAGGGGCTTCACGCTCGTAGAAGTCCTCGTTGCTGCTAGCATTCTGTCCATCACCATTGTGGGGATGTCGCAAGTGTTCCTCTATTCCGCAACGCTAGGACAGGCCACCGGAAATATTACCCAGGCCATCAATGCGCTCCAAAATAAAATGGAAGAGATTCGTAACTACGATTTTGGCTCCCTTACAACCGACTACGCCCCGGGTGGAACGCCCGGTAACACCTTCTCTTTAACTAACCTCAATGGGACCGGGACAATTACCATAAGTCAGTTCGCTGGCCCCAACTTGCTAGAAGTCCAGATTAACGCGAATTGGCAGAACACAAATCGTCGAGCCTATTCAACCACGTTACGCAGTCTGATCGCCAAACGATGAACAGCCAAAGGATTTCAAATATTGTAAGATGTCGTGATGGTTTTAGTTTAGCCGAGATCATGGTCACCGCGCTTATTTTTTCTTTTATAGTTGCCATATCCTATGCCATGCTCATTGCCGGTTCGGATTCTTGGGAGGTGAACTCTACGCGCACGGAATTGCAGCAAGAATTGCGCAAGGCGATGGATTGGATAACACAGGATCTACGCCAGGCGGGGTCTCGCTCTATTACCGATGTGCCAGCGAATGGCAATACGTATACGCGCATTACCTTCCGCAAGGCAGCTAGTGTCTCGGGAGGCAATATCGTCTGGGATGCCAGCGCCACGCGATATTCCTTAGGAGGAACCAACGGCAATCAGCTGCGAAGACAGGTCGGCGCCCAGACTCCGTCCATCATTGCCCAAAACATACAATCATTGCAATTCAGTCGCCAGGGCAATACGGCAGGAATAGTGGATGTCTCACTGACGGCACAAAAAACAACATTACGGGGCAGATACGTCCCCGGGAAAATACCCATCCAAGTTAATATGAGTTTAAAAATCTATCTAAGGAACTGATGCTAAGAAAAAAACAAGCCCTATCAACCAAACCTCATGATAACAAAGGGAGCATGCTGAGCATCTCCTATCTCCTGATTACTGCTTTTATCATGTTAGGAGCTGCCTTCATCGTCATGAGTATTAACGGGAGTCGAACTACCGAACGCCAAAAGAGGACGACCTTGGTCTTTCATATTGCAGAGGCAGGAATCGAGCGGATCTTGTACGACTTAAGACAGGATTATGTCAATGACTTGACCAACCCCAGTTGGATGGATGGGAATATCAATGGCTTTGCCATTGGGCCTAATACGACAAATTTTTATAACGTAGGATATGGTTCCACCTCCATCAATGGCGGGTCCTATACGGTGCAACTAAGAAATGTCAGCGGCAGCGCGGATGCTATTTGGGCTCGTTCCACCGGCACCCTCGGTGATGTGCAACAGACAATCGAAGTCTACGCCAAGATTATTAACGTCTCTCCCTGGAATAATGCCATATTCGCCGGCCGCGGCTCCGCTGGAACCATGATCAATGGCAATTCCAATGTATACGGATCCGTGCATATATTGGGGACAGGCCTTCAAGCTACTGACTTCGCTATCAATTTGGGCGGGACTCCCGTCATCGTTGGCAATAACTACAGCAATCTACCGGCCGCGCTAAGGGCAAAGGTCCCCGCGCTCCCCACCACCGTTGTCAATGGAGAGACCGTAGAGACCCTCAATGCCGTCCTTAGGGTTAAACGCGGGATCGTCGGATTAAATGGTTCGGGCACGGTCGGACGGGCGAATGCCATGGGCAATGCCTATAAAGAAACTGTCGATGGTACCTATGTAACAAATGGATACGGCGGAAACCAGGGAACAAATAATGTCTATTCCGATAACGGTGTCAATAATGCCTATGATCTAGCAAATGTCAGCTCTTTCCCTAGTTTATCAGATCCCTACGGCGGGTACAGCAGCTATCAGCAATATATTCGGGCCAATAGCTTGGTCATCACCAATCCCGCGGATCTTGCGACATTGGCCAATATAAGACCTAATTCGAATTTCTCTTTTTCTAGTCCCCAGGGCAGTATTCAGATGGACGGAAACGGCAATCTGACTATCTCGGGCATGGTGTATATTGCCAATGGCGGGAGCTTAAACACGAGCAAGATCGGAAACAACAAGACCATTAGTTACACCGGCAGTGGCTCCATTCTCGCTGAGGGCAATGTTCAAATTGATACGGATTTGGTCACTAACGGAAACAACTCTTTTCCCGCCAATGCCTTGGGCATCATGACACCCAACGGGATCGGTTTTAATGAGGCTGATATCGATGTCATGGGTTTATTTTATGCTGAAGGTACGGTCACGGTACAGAAACAGACTAACATCGTTGGATCGATTGTCTCGAACTATTTCAACATGAGCACAAATATCCCATCAATTTATCAAGTCCCCGATATAATAAATTCTATGCCGGCCGGAATAATCAGCCGAAACCCCAGCTTCTTCATGAAGATCATCTCATGGAGAAAATTATAACGTCATCCTAGCGCAATAAATCTTACCATAAAAAATCCCTCTATCCCCAGGGAGGGATCAGGAAGAATACGCAACGCCTCTTGAACCGCTGGATTAAATGCCCTGCCCTCCCACTGGCCAAGGACAGGACACCTCGTAATGTCAGGAAAAGAGATGGGCTGAATCGCCAATCTTCCGGCAGTCTTCTTAACCAACCAGTCCACCACCGCCTCATTTTCCTCAGGGGCGAAGGTGCACGTGGCATATACCAGTGTCCCGCCGGGCTTAAGAAGTCGACTCGCACAAAGTAATAACCCTTTTTGCTTACGCGCCATTTCTTTTATTTTACGCAGGCTCCAATAGGCATAAGTCTTCGGGTCGTCTCTCTTAAATCGGCCCTCTGCGCTACACGGGGCGTCCACCAGGATTCGATCAAAGAGGCGGTTGGCGCGATAGCGACGCGCGTCAATGCATTGCAAAAGAACATTGGTAACGCCGCAGTGTCTAATAACGGATTTTAGTTTATAATACCGTGCGCGTATAGCCTCCAGCGCGACAATCTCTCCTATATTATTCATCTGTGCCGCTATCTGAGTGGTCTTGCCCCCTGGCGCTGCGCACATATCCAAGATACGTTCACCCGGCTGCGGCCCCAAGACCAGGACGGGCAGCATGCTCGCTAGGCCCTGGCGATACAAAAATCCTTTCTCCAACAAATCCAAGTGTGCGCATTCTTCTCGTGAGAGCCCTTCTAGGATCATGGCCTCGCTGAGCCATGGGACCTCGCGAAAAAAGATGTTCCGTTCCCGCAATTGCGCCAGGACCTGCGAACGGGTGGTTTTTAGGGTATTCACACGCACACTCAAAACAGGAGGACTAAAGAGGTTGGCAACGGCCTGGGCATAATAGGGTGCACCAACGATTGCCTGCAAACGCTGCAGGAATACAGGAGGAACTGTTAACCACGCGGCAGGATGGTTCATGTGTTGCTGCTGAAGACCTTCTCGCGTAGCCAAATAAAATGGTGCGCACTAGAAAGAATGTAGTCTTGACGCAGTCGCCAGGTCCGCAGGCCATTGCCATCAAAAATATCGGTGTGAATCCTATCGAGGACAGTCCCTCCAGCCACCTCACGTAACTCCAGGCCCGCGGCACGTACGATGGGCCACGCGCCAACGAAGTCCCAAAGATAACCATCCATATAACAGCCGCAACCGCGTCTGATCGATGGCCAGCACATGTCGACCGCCGCACAGGCGTTGACCATGATATGGCACGGCGCATTCTGCCAGGCGTAACGCCTCAGAAAGTTTTCGTTACCAAAAAAAATACTGCTCGTGCTGATGGCTTGATCGAACGGCTCGATAGGCTGCTGGATTGCGCCAGCGCTGAAAGGGTCCTGGACAAAATAGGCATTATGCGCATCGGCATAAAAAAGTTGCTGCAAGGCGGGCAGATAAACGACCCCAATCCATGGACAAAGACCTTTAAGGACGCCGATGGCTACTCCAAAGGTCGGCAGACCATTGACATACGGCCGCGTGCCATCGATGGGGTCTACTGTCCACACATAGGGGATCGCCTCGAGCGCTTTCTGGTCGAAATAGCGGTTGTGAGAACTGACATCTTCCTCCTCAATCAAGATATGCTCGCCGGTGCGCAATAAATCGTCTAACGCCTCACGCATCAACCGGCTAATCGCGGTATCCGCCTGGGTCACAACGGAATTGTCTGCCTTGAACGTAGGAGTAGCGCGCCCAAAGTAATCCAACGCGATCTTCCCGGCACACCTCGCCATCGCCTTCATGCGCTCTACGAGCTCTAGTTCAAATTTTAAAACTCCTTGGCTGGACATAGATTTTTATAGACAAATGGTTGAGCGCTTGGATAAAGATGGTGCCCCCTAGAAGAATCGAACTTCTATCCCAGGCTCCGGAGGCCCGTGCTTTATCCGTTAAGCTAAGGGGGCTTTTATAACATTAACACAAGAAGGATCTCTTTCAGACGTCCACATCTCCACTGGTCTTCTTAGTCTAACAATCTCTAACACAATGAAGATATGGCTTCGGACGACTACGGCTTCGTCTTCGCTCGGCGCAGGGATCTACAGTCCGGCTATGTTAAAGACTCTAAGTCTTGTTATGTTAGGGGCTGCTAGGTTGAATGCGTCTGGAGTAAGCGTAGTAATTCCTTGGAGGCCTCCGCAGGGCCATCACGTTCCCAGCCCGCCAGACCCAAACGGGTGCGGATCTGTCCTACGGGGATACCCTGGTCGAAAAAGACCTGAAAAAACTTGGAGGCTAGGGCCTCGTGCAGCTCCTTATATTGAGGCGGCCCAAAGATATTGGCAAAATAGGAATGCACGATGCCGGTTGCGGTCGTTGTGCCCTTACTCATCACAGCCCCTTCTTGAAAAACACCCAGCGCCTGCAGGGAGCTCTTGAAAAACTCAATCGTCGGGTGATTCGCATCGACTGCCTCGTAATTGTTGGCGTATAAAACATAATGGACCTTGTGGCCCTTGATAACATTGACAAACGTCGTTACCGGCAACACGATACGGGCGTTCACCTGATTGGGGCTCATGATGATCGCCCGGTCAATCTGACCAAGGGCATAGCCAGGACTCAAATCGTCAAGGCGCAAAAAGGCCCCAATCTCTGTGCCATAACCGATGATGCCTGCGCTTCCTATTTCAAGCGACCCCATGTCATCAGCAATCACGACCAAATCCTGGATGCTGGTCCCGCCCGTCTCGCGCAATGCCTCTAAGGTCTCGGACTTTCCAGCCCCGGTATCGCCAACAAAAAGAATGTTCACGTCTCGCCCGCCTTTAAGCACCACCCGCACAAAAGCCCCATGAAAAGGAAGTCTTCCTCGCTTCATCATGATGATATTATGTAACGTCAACATCATTTTCTTCAAATACCCGAAATAGCCGAATTCATCACGGCCAGGCACCGCCCCGGTCAGAATCCCATTTTTTTCATCATCATAAAAAACTGTGGGAAAAGAACCGAATCGGTCCAACACGCCCTCCGGGACGCCAAAGGCATACACCGCATCGGGCGATCTAGTCAGATCAACATCTTCTGCGATCTCAAAGAGATTACACAGAGAATGACCCAGCTCGGCAAAATTATTATGAAAATACACCAGGATAATGAGGGACCCGACTTTCGCCGGATAACACAACCATTCCTGGGCTTTAAAATCAAAAAATTCTAGAGGATTGCAGTCGACCTTCTCGAATTTACCCGAACGTTTGTTCATCGGTGGATTTAAGATGAGCGGTGGATACAAAAGAATCTGTCGGATGATGGGAACCGCGTTCAATCTTTTATACACTGGGGTTGGAAATGGGATGTCTTTGAGAATCGCAATAGAGGAGACCTCCGCCCCTGCGGCTACTTGCCGGTAAATCCGCGGGTGAATCCCGGTGAGATTTTCCTGAATATCACGGTACATGCCGCGGATCAGGCCTGTCAGCTGACCAATCGTTGCATTAAACGTCCGGTAGGGCCTCTTGTCCCAATCCTTGCTGGTGGCATCTGAAATGACAAACCGGTCAAAACTGCGCCAGTAATTATAGACATACTCGACAAAGTCATGGAAAAGAATCGGATCTCTCAAGAATTTTTTGGACTCGGGGACATCTTGTCTGATGAGCTGGACAGTCGCCTTGGCCAATAACCCCAGAGTCTTAATGAGTGCGTCGATATCTTCAGGGGAACTCTGGCGTCCCTCAAAGATATCCAGCAAAAAAGAGTTCCTCTGTACAAGCTTGGCGATGGCTCGCTCCAATACCGTCCGGAACAGTAGACTGTCTGTAATCTCCTCTGGTGTCTCACAGATACGGTCATGGAGCGTAATCAAAACATTGTTCTTGAATATCTTAAAGGTCTCGATAGGCATAGATTCGTGTATAGTATATTCAAAAACGAGGTATGTCAACTGCTGGTTAATTCTTTTCCCTGGGGCTGGATGCCAGAAAACAACCACGCCGATGAGAACATGCGCCATAAAATCCTTCCAAACAAGGCGCTACGGACTAGGTTGCGACCCTATCGAGGTATTTTTAGATTCTGTATCGCGAGAAACGTCCTCAGGGTGAGGAGAATCCTGGCGGGTCGTACACTGCTGGCGTAGCTCTGCGAGCTCCTTTTTCAATTTCTCCAACTGCTCTTGGGTGTCGTTCTGGCGTTGCTCGACTTTCGTTAAATGTTCTTCTACTTCAAAAAAACGACGCGCGGCGTATTCGTTAGGGGGCTCAATAAACATATGGCCGGAGGTAATTCGCTGAACCTTGGCGCCCTTAGGAACCAGATAAACACCTTGCCCCTTGATGTGGAGATCATCCATCCAAGGAGGAATTTCTTTGTCTTTATCAATCGTCGTTGTTTGGGCAAAAATAAACGCCTGCTCCAAGCATAACAAAAACAAGGACAATAAGATAATTTGCGTTAATGAGGCTGCCCTTCTTTTATGCATCTTAATTATCATTGTATCGCATGTAAGATCTTTTTCAACTCTCATTTACGATTAAAACGGGAATGGGATAATAGATTGTTACCCCCTAAAAAAGCTTTTAATTTTTACAAAAGAAACGTTTGAAAAATTAAAGAACGAACTGGCTATCTATC
>SBBO01000049.1 GCA_005239675.1 Planctomycetales bacterium | reverse complement strand
TATCCATATGGTGTTGGCCAGGTCAAGAAGAAATTGGTTTATGAATTGGTTTATGAGTGGTTTGTGAGAAGACAGGGAAGATAAAAGGAGGATTGGCACCTGCTTTACGAACAACAGGTTGTCTGATAAGATGGATATGTTTATGGGATTGAATATTATAAAGAAAGGAATGCGATGGCAACCATTGAAGATTTTAAAAAAATAGAACTTGTCATAGCCCAAATCAAAGAGATCAAAGAGCATCCCCATGCCGACCGGTTGTATGTCATCAAGGTTGATACCGGTAAAGAGGAGCGACAGATCATCGCTGGCATCCGACTGTTTTATACCAAGGAAGAGTTGGTGGGCAGGCGTGTTATCTTGGTAAACAATCTGGAGCCGGTTGTCATCCGCGGGGAAGAATCTCGGGGGATGTTGTTGGCGGCATCGGACGAAAAGGGCATTACGATTTTGTCCCCTGATCGGGAAGTGGCGTTGGGCAGTGTCGTTAAGTAAGCAGTAAAAGTCGATAAGCAAGAGGTAAGGATATGACGGTGGTGACGGAGTTGATTAAGCTTTCGACCAAGGGCAACGAAGGATAGTGACATGTTTTCCGATTTACCACAATTAGTCCCGCAGAAGATTTGTTTGTCCTGTCAGGGGTGTTGTCGTTTTAGAGAGGCCTTGAGCTTATGGCGTCCTAAGATGACCGCTCTTGAAATCGCCCAGATTTCTAACGCAGCGGATAAGAAGGCGATCCAGGGTGCCGTTGCCAAAGATGGCTATGTGGCCACTGTCCCAGCGCAGGGCCAGCATCGTTGTACATTTTTGAATTTGTCTGACAATAAGTGCGGTATTTATGCGTGCCGTCCGTTTGAGTGCCGGTTATATCCTTTTTTATTGACGAAGAAAGACGGTCACATTGCCGTCAGTGTTCATGGAAATTGTCCTTATGTCCAGGAATCCCGGCATTCCCCAGAGTTTGAAAGACACATAGGTATTTTAAAAAGTTATCTTGGCCAAGAAGAAAAATTATGTTTTTTAAAAAATAATTCCGCCCTGATCGGCGATTACAGCGAATATGCCCAGGAAATGGAGGAGTTATTTACCCTAGGAGATGAGCGCCCCTTTGGTGCGGCATTATTGACAAAAAAAGAATTGGTCGAGCAATATTTATATCTAACGCCGCGGCAATTATCAGGTTTTTCTTTTGTTAATATTTTTGCCTGGCAGGAATTCTTCCAGTTTGATTTTGAGGTGATCAATGGGAATTTGTGCGTCTTTGCCCGTAACGATTTAGGGGTATTTCTTTATCTGCCGCCTCTGGGCAAAGAGATAAACGTGAATACTGTTCGAACCTGCTTTGAGCGCATGGAGAAAATCAATGGCGGTAATGGCATGAGTCGCATTGAAAATGTCCCTGCGCATCAGTTACCATCTTTCCCGCCCGACGAATTTTCTTACTACAAAAAAGGATACGAATACTGTTATTATAGAAAAGACATCGCTCATCTGACCGGCAACCGGTACAAGTCAAAGCGGTCTTCCTGTAATCATTTTCTCAAAAATAATACGTTTTGTTATTTGCCCTATGAGGACACGATGCTTGAGGCCTGTGGTAATCTTTATCAGGAATGGGCGAAGACCCGCCGCCAGGTGTATGCATCCAACCCCATCTATGTTCAGATGCTGGAAGAAAATGCCCAAGCTCATCGCTTGGTCTTGCGCCATCATCGAGAGTTGGGGCTCATCGGACGTGTGGTTAAGGTTGCTGGCAAGATTAAGGCGTACAGTTTTGGGTACCCGCTCAACAAAGATATTTTTTGCGTCTTGTTTGAAATTGCCGATCTGTCGATCAATGGGCTGGCAGTTTTTATGTTTAAAGAATTCTGCCGGGATGAGGCAGTGGTGGCGCATTCATTTATTAACGTTATGGACGATTTTGAGCTTACCAATATCCAGCAGACCAAGATGTCATTTCGTCCGACATTGATGTTGGCCTCTTATACGATTTGCCCCAGCCGAGCATGAGCGTCCTTCTGGTCAAAAGTTACGATTTCTTTGGCAGCGCTCGGGATGTGTGGGGTCTCTTTAAAGACGAGCCACACGTCTTTTGTCTGGATAGCCATCTTGTGCCGTCAGACCGTGACCGGTATTCCTTTATTGGATTTGCTCCTTTCGAGGTATTGCAAGCCAGGGGAAAAGATGTCATTTTGATTTTGCGGCAGAAATATGTAGCCTACCGCAGACTCTTTGAGTCCGCGGTAGGCACAGATTGTTCACTAACGCCTTTGAGCGCTGGGATTGTCGGGTATCTGGGATATGATTATGGCTTACATCAGGAGGGAATCCCTTTACGTTCTCAGGATGACTTGGGTCTTCCAGATGCCTTTTTTGGATTCTACGATTGTATCCTAACGATTGATCACATCCAGCATAAACTGCACATCACGTCCACCGGCCTACCGGAAAGGACCATCTCTTTAAGGAGAAGGTATGCGGCTCGTCGATTAGAGGATATTGAAAGGCGCCTTGCGCGTTCCCCTGCGGTCGGGATGGGTGAACGTATTGTGTCGGCCGACAAACCATCTTTGGAATTGACCGCAAATTTTTCGAAAGATCAGTATCTAGGGACAGTTGCTAAGGCCTTAGATTATATTGAACGGGGCGATATCTACCAGATCAATTTGTCGCAGCGGTTTATGGGTGAGGCGGTAGGCGGCATTATCCGGCCTTGGGAGATATATACCGCCTTAAGAGAGCTATCGCCGGTTTCTTGCGGAGGATATTTGGATGCGGGACATTTTCAGCTTATGAGCAATTCGCCGGAGATGTTTTTGCGTTTGCGTAAAGGTGTTTTGGAGACCCGCCCTATGAAAGGGACCAGGCCGCGCGGGCACGATGCGGCAGCGGACAGGGAGTTGAGAAGCGATATCGAACAAAGCGCCAAAGACCGGGCGGAACTCTTGATGATTACCGACCTGGAACGTAATGACTTGGGCAGGGTATGCCGTTACGGCTCGGTTAAGGTCAAGGCCATGCGCACTATTGAAGAATATCCGTATGTGTTCCAGGCGACCTCATCGGTGTGTGGGTTATTGAGGGAAGATAAGGATTGCTTTGATATTCTCAGGGCCTGTTTTCCTGGTGGGTCTGTTACTGGTTGTCCTAAGATACGGGCTATGCATCTCATCGAAGAGCTTGAGCCTACCCGGCGGGGTCCCTATACGGGTTCGTTAGGATACATCAGTTTCAGCGGAGATATGGAATTCAATATCCTTATTCGGACATTGATTCACAATCAGGGAAGATTATATTTTCAGGTCGGAGGAGGCATTGTGGTGGATTCTTCCCCTGAGGACGAGTATGAAGAGACCTTGGTTAAGGCAAGGGCCCTGCGGACTTGTTTGGAGTCAGTTTTTGAAAAAAAGAGGGGACTGCCAGGACATGTCGTTGACCAGTTCTAAGATAAACTTTAAGCATCCTCGCATCGTGCTCTGGGATGGGAAGTGGGTGAAAGTCGCGCCAAAGGTTTTGGAATCATGGACCCCAGGAGTGATGAAGGCTGAAGGTGTGTTTGAGACGATGCGCGCGCATGAGGAAAAAATTCTTTTTTTAGAATACCATCTCCAGCGCCTGTCCCGGGGCCTTAAGACGCTCGGCCTGTCGTGGCCGGTTGGTCAGCGCGCCATAGAGATGAAGCTGCGAGAGGTTTTACACCGGCATCATCTCAAAGAAGCGCGGGTGCGTCTTACAGTCTGGCGTGAAGGTTTGCAGACACGGTCAACTATTATTTGTCAGTCTATAGAACAGTCCTATAGCCACGCCTGGCGGGCCATTATTTCTTCGTTACGGCATTGCCGCGGGGTTTTCCCATCCATCAAGTCATTGGATTATAGTTTGTTTCATCAGGCCTATAAGGAGGCGATGGCGGGCGGATGGGATGAGGCCATTCTTCTCAATAGCCGCGGTGAATTGGTGGAGGGCTCCCGGACCAATATATTTCTTGTTTGTCGTGACATTTTATACACGCCACCAATGCATAGTGGATGTCTCAATGGGGTGGCAAGGCAGGTCGTCATGCGTTGTGCGCGCTCTTCGCGCATGCGGTGCCTTGCCCGGTCAGTTAGGCCAAAGGATTTATTGACTTGTAAAGAAGCCTTCTTAACCAACGCCATAGGAACTGTGATTCCCTTGACCTACATAGGAGCTCAGCCCATTGGCAATGGCGAGCCAGGGCCAGTCACCCAGAAATTGCGCCGGGCTTATTCTGATCTTGTAAAAACTTAATTTTTCAGCTTGCCGCGGTATGGGGGAGTGTGTATAATAAAAAAAGTTATGAAGAGAAAATTTATCTTAAGAACAGGGACGGCGGTGTTGATCATGGTGGTTTCTGGCTGGTCTGCGCCTATCTGTGCAGCTGACTCGCCATTGGAAGCAAACTTGCTGGTGGATCCTGGTAATGGGTTTGGGGAATTGCGGCCTATCGAGAAACGCATCCAAGGTCTCTTAAAACGAAATAAAGAGTTGGAGACGGAATATATGGCGCTTCAAAAAGAATTTTCCGGACTTCGACAAAAGGTAGGGCAGTCCCGTAAGAAGATAGTGGCCCTTGGAAAAGAATTGGTCGAGGCAAAGCAAAAACGAGAGATAGCTTCCAGGGAAATGCGCTCGCAGTCGGCCCGCGCAGGCACCTTAACCCTTAAGCAGTTACAATTATATGATTGGCAATATCAAAAAAGGGAACTGGAGCTGCAGATCCAGTTACAGGAAATCGTTGATCAGAAAAAACAAGAGGAATACGATGAACAGATAAACTCGTTGCAGAAAGAATTAGAGCAAAATAAAGAACGGCGAGGGCAATTGAGCGTGCAAATCGATGAACTTAGAAAGCAAGGTGTTAATGCATCGGACGACATCAGACTCTTAAAAGAGCGCAATGCCCTTTTGGAGGCTCAGATTAAAGCTCTGACAGATAAGGCAGTCTCCGTTGAGAATGATGAGGGATTGTTGGCGAGCAATATCCAGGCCAAAGAAGCGGAGCTGGCAGAGCTCAGATACCAGGTGCAGGCATTGCAGATGCAACAGGGTTTGGTCGATGGCGCTGGAGGCATCCCTTCTAAAGAAAGATTGCTTGAAGAAATTCATCGGCTGGATCAGGGAAATCAGCAGTTAAGAAACAAGATATTTATGTTAAGGCAAGAGATGTCGGCACGCTGACGAAATGGAGAATTATTCGTGGATGAGATATTGGAGATATTAGCCGGCGATGCCCGGATTAGTGCCTCTGAGATTGCGAAGATGACCGGCAAGAGTCTTGATTCGGTCAAGAGGGCAATTCAAAAATACGAGAAGAATGGCACGATTCTAAAATATAAAACGGTCATCAATCATGACATGATTCCAGGCAATGGTTCTCTGGTCCGGGCACTCATCGAGGTCAGTGTCGCCCCCCAGAAGGATGTCGGCTTTGATTATGTTGCCGAAAGGGTTTACAGTTTTCCGGAAGTGAAGAGCTGTTACTTGGTTTCCGGGACCTATGACCTTTTGTTGGTTGTTGAGGGCGATAATATCCATACCGTTGCTAATTTTGTCGCCTCGAAGCTATCTCCCATGGAAAACGTGCGCGGCACGACAACCCATTTCCTGCTCAAGAAATACAAGGAAGATGGACAGATCCTTAAGAAACAGCCCTCCCTTAAACGTTTAAATATTTCCTATTAGTTCAAATTGAGTGACATGACTCAGATTTCAAAAAAGGTTGAGCAGCTCGCTCCATCGGGTATTCGCGCGTTCTTTGATCTGATCCTGGGCATGAAAGATGTGATCTCCTTAGGGGTAGGTGAGCCGGATTTTGCAACCCCATGGCATATCCGGGAAAAGGCAATTTTTTCCCTGGAGCAGGGTTATACCTCGTATACCTCCAATAAAGGAATGTTGGAGCTAAGAAAAGAGATCGCATCCTTTTTAAGGCAGCGTTATGCGATGAATTATGACCCCAATGAAGAGATCTTGATTACAGTAGGGGTGAGCGAAGGGCTTGATCTTGTAATGCGGGCTATACTAAACCCGGGTGACAAGGTGTTAGTCCCAGAACCTGTGTATGTTTCTTATCGGCCCGTCGTGGAACTCGCCGGTGGCACCCCCATCATCCTGGAGACCAACATCGCTAACGGTTTTAAACTGACGCCCCAACAGATTGACCAGGCGTGTGGGGAAGATGCCAAAGGCGCAAAGGCGCTTATGATCAATTATCCGTGTAATCCAACGGGGACTTCTTATACGCGCCAGGAGTTGGAGGCTATTGGCCGTGTCGCTAAGAAACACCATTTGTTGATTATAAGCGATGAGATTTATGACGAGCTGACCTATGATTTTGACCATGTCCCCTTGGCATCACTGGCAGGGATGAAGGACAGGGTCATTTATTTTAATGGCTTCTCCAAGGCTTATGCCATGACGGGTTTTCGTATCGGATGGGTTAGTGGGCCTGCGGCGGTTGTGGCGGCGATGACGAAAATCCATCAATACACTATGCTCTGCGCGCCTATTATGGGTCAGATGGCCGCCCAGGAGGCGCTCAAGAGCGGTTTTAAGAGCGTTCAAGAGATGAAGCGCGAATATTTTCGGCGGCGCAATTATATCGTTGGCGCCCTTAACGCCCTAGGCCTTGAGTGTCACATGCCCCAGGGGGCATTCTACGTCTTTCCTTCTATTCAAAAGACAGGCAAGACGTCTATGGCATTCGCCCAGGACCTTTTGAAACAAAAGAAAGTGGCCTTGGTTCCGGGTGTTGCCTTTGGGAAATCTTGCGATGATTACGTACGTATTTCCTATGCCTCGGCATACGAGAGCCTTAAAGAGGCGATCAGCCGAATCGGCAGTTATCTTGAGACATCATGAACAGAAAAAAACAAATCGACGACGCAGATTTTGAAATCCAATTTTATGAAGGGGTCTTGCGCAGGGTCCCGGGATTTATCGAGGCCCTGAGCGTATTGGGGGATCTTTATACTAAGAACCGGCTTTATAGACAGGGCTTACGCATTGATGAGCGTTTATACCAGCTTAAGCCAAAAGACCCCTTTGTCCTGTACAATCTTGCCTGTAGTTATTCTCTGTTGGATGAACGTGATAAGGCCTTTTGGGCCATCAAGCAGGCCATTTGCTACGGTTACGATGATTTCCGCTACTTGGAACGCGATAGCGATCTTAATAATCTACGCGATGACGAGCGTTTTATGCGCTATTTTTCTAAGATCAAAAACAGGAAGTCGTGCGACCAGCCACCTCATCTAGCCTGATGCGAGTTGGGCCCACCGATCATTCTATCGACAAAAGAAAGTACATCCGCCTTAAGAGTATTTTTCCTGTTGAGTTCAGGATTATATCATCTCCCGAGGAAAAAGAATCGACACAGTCATGGCATCAGGGGTATACCTGCAATGTCAGCGAAGGAGGGCTTTATCTGGAGACGGCTCATTTGGACGAGGCCATGCTCGCGCAGGCTAACAAGATGCAGGTAACCCTCGAGCTGTTGATAAGTATCCCTTTGTCCAGCCAGCCCGTGCACGTCAGGGCCAAGATCGTTCGGTTTCACCATACCCAGAGGAAAGGTGTGCCGCATTATTTCCTGGGACTTCAGTTTCTCGAAATTGATTGTTCGGATTGTGGCCACATGCTCAGTCAGGCGCGCCTTTGGAGTGTTTCAACGCCTACCCTGGTCAGTGTGCTGGTTTTTTTATCTCTATTTTTTTTGGCCAGTGGTTTCTACAATTATTATCTGCGTGTTAACAATCAAAAATTGGTGGATTATCTGGCTCAGGCCCAGCAGGAGGAAATACACACCCGTGCGCTTATCACAGAAATCGACCGCGAAAAGGAGATGCTCTCCGTACAGATGAAGCAGTATGCTGAAGGACTTACTGAGCGCCAGCGGCTTACCAGCGTCTATGAGGAGTTGGTCCAGCGGGAGAACCGGATTGCCGACCGCCTCCAGCTTTTGGAGCGCCAGAAAATCGACATGCAGAAAACGGTTGTCGAGAAAATGAATCAGTGGCTTAAAAATCATCAAAGCCCTTTAACGGGACTGATCTTGAGTTTTGAGGGCAATGTGGGGGTGGTTAAAGATTGGGCCTTTATTTACGATCAGGCCCTGGCCGCTTACGTCTTTCTTCTTTTTGATAACGAGCGCAGCGCACGGCACATTCTTAACTTTTTCAAAAATACCATAAAAGACAATTTCCAGGGATTTCACAATGCCTATTATTATGATTCGGGCGACGTTGCCGAATACACCATCCATAGCGGCCCAAACATCTGGGTCGGCATCAGCATCATGCAATATATGCACAAGACGAAAGATCGTTATTACCTGCCGGTCGCCCGTGCCATTGCCGATTGGCTTATGACCCTCCAGGATAAAGACCCCGAAGGCGGGATTAAGGGGGGACCTCAGTTTACGTGGTTTGCCACCGAACATAATCTGGACGCCTACGCCTTTTTCGGCATGATGTATCAGATGACTCAGGAGGAGAAATATAAAATTGCCCAGAAGAAAGTTTTATCTTGGCTTAAGACCTATGCCATGATCCCTAATGGCAGGGATTATCAGTCGCCGCCCATCAATCGTGGGCGCGGAGACGCAACCATCGCGACCGACACTTTTGCCTGGTCATTGGCCGCCGTCGGCCCCAAGAGATTAAGACAGTTAAAGATGAATCCGGAGGAAATCATGAATTTCGCTGAGGAACATTGCGCCGTGACGGTCTTTTTCAGGCGTCCCAGCGGTGTTCAAATTGAGGTCAGTGGTTTTGACTTCGCTAAGTATGCGAATATGCCTAGGGGCGGTATGATCTCTCCCGAATGGACGTCCCAGATGATCGTCTCTTATCAGATCTTGAGCCGATATTTTTTCCAGAGAAATCGCGTGATTCAGGCTAATTATTATGCAGACAAGGCCAAGTGGTATTTAAATGAGCTTAACAAACTTATCATTTCCAGCTCATCGGTCAAGGGGCAAGGGGAAGGGTGTCTTCCTTATGCCACGCTGCCGGATGCTGATACGGGGCATGGCTGGACGACCCCTCTAGGGACCACGACTTGCTCAGTTGCTGGGACGGCCTATATGATCATGGCCATCAAGGAATTTAATCCGCTGGTACTTGACTAAAGCCCCCGATATCTTATGCCCACACATCACCGATCTGCCTTGATCATTCTCTTCATTTCGCTCGCTACCTTTGCAAACACCTTGTCTCATGAATTTGTAGGTGATGACCACTTTCTCATCGTCCATAACACGTTCTATGCAACATGGACTAATTTCCCGGAATTGTTCACGCCGCGATATATTATGGATTCCGATGAGGCGTTCAATTCTACTAATTTCTCGCACACCGGTTCCGTTGCCTACCGGCCCGTTCTCTCGGCGACGTTTTTTCTGGATTATTGGCTCTGGAATAAAAATCCCTGGGGGTATCACTTCTTTAATCTGTTGCTACATATTTTAAACGCCATCCTCGTCTATTGTATTCTTGTTTCTATTTTACAGAAGGATTCTCTGGCCTTATGGAGCGCCCTATTATTCGCTGTTCATCCATTAAAGACAGAGGCCGTTTGCGCCATCGGCTACCGGGCTGACAGCCTTGCCTGTTTTTTTCTACTACTGGCATTTTGGGCGTATATCAAATTTAGAGATTACCATGGTGTAGGCCGCAGGGTATTACAATTAGGCATGCATCTTTCTTTGATTCTCGCGTTATTTACCAAAGAATCAACCATCGTGTTTCTTGGTCTGGTGATGGCCTTTGACTGGCTCATTCAAGGAGAGAAGATAGATACTGTCTTAAAGCATCTGGTCAGCCGGTACTTGGGATTTGTCTTGATTACGTGTTTTTACGTGTATGTGTATGCCTATCTTTTCCGGAACTCGACCTTTGGGGCCGTTCATCTTATGGGAGGGTCGTGGTCTAATCATATTGCGATGATGCTGCGCATCGCATGGCTTTATCTGGAAACTTTTCTCTGGCCACCTTTGGTTAAAGGCCTGCCGCCAGTTTATACACCACCGGCTGATTTCCTGCCAGGTGTTCAGGTCCTTTTTCCGCTAGGCTTGGTTGTTGTGTTTATTTATATCTATGGAAGATGGCGCAGGGTCGAGCCGCGGGAGACTTTTTTTATTTTGTGGTTTTTATTAAGCTATATCCCGGTTTCCAATATTATCCCCCTGGCGAATCCCATGGCCTACCGATTTATGTATATTCCCTCCATTGGTTTGTTGACGGTTATCGCTATTCTGATCGACAAAGCGGTATTGTACCTGCAATCTAATAAAATCGACGCGGGCAAGATCCTTCGTCTAGGGGTCGTTGCCCTGTGCGTTGTTATCACTATTCCTTTAAATATGGCATGGAGGAATAATCTGACGATGGCCTCTCAGATGGTTAGAGACTTCCCCGCTAATCCAACGGGTTATTTGCATTTGGGTATAGCTTATTACGATCACGGGGCATTGGATAAGGCCCAGTTGATCCTGCAGAAAGGTTTTGAGAGGGGACTAGATGACCCCCGGGGCTATTATTATATGGGGTTGTGCTTGTTAAATGATTTTAAGCGTTCGCGGCCTTATTATGAAAAAAGTATTTACTTATTCCCCAAATATGCCTTAGCTTATATAGGGCTAGGGAGAATAGAGTTGTTCGAAGGCGCTTACGAACGGGCCATTCCCTATTTGGAGAAGGCGCTCCATTTAACGCCTTCCTATACTGCCTATGGTTATCTGATTCAAAGTCATTTGCTCTTGGGCCGCGACGCAGAGGCCAGGGCTATTTTAAGACAAGCAGAGGCCTCCTTGACGGACGAACGTTATCTTAGTTCCTTAAGAATACTTATAGAAGACCCAAAGAGCCGCCAGGGGCCGGTGGATATTGGTCTTTGAGGGGGAGTCATGAAATCTTACAGAAAAGAACTTTGGTTCAACACGAAAACGCGGCGGGACTATATCAATATTAGCCATGATGTGCAAAAGGTCATTGATGAAAGCGGCATCCAAGAGGGGTTGTGCCTGGTCAATGCTATGCATATCACGGCAAGCGTTTATATCAACGATGACGAGAGCGGCCTTATCGGCGATTATGACAAGTGGCTGGAGAAACTTGCCCCGCACGCGCCGATTTCTCAATATCGTCACAATGATACCGGCGAAGACAATGCCGATGCGCACATGAAACGTCAGGTGATGGGTAGGGAAGTGGTCGTGGCGGTTACCAATGGCAAGCTGGATTTTGGGCCGTGGGAGCAGATTTTCTACGGGGAATTCGATGGCCAACGGCGCAAGAGGGTATTGATTAAGATTATTGGAGAGTAGCCGTTATTTATGGGAAGGCTGGGCTGTGACAAAACTATTGATGGACAGGACAGGAGAAGGAGTGGTTATCTGTCATTTCTCTAAACAAAGGTTTTATTTCCATCGATGGTATTTCCGGATTTACCAATAGGTAAATATTTTATAAATTTAGTTCAAACTAATTCTTTCAATTATGCTGGTTCTTAATCTGTTCCTTAGTCAAATAACCATGAACGAGATCTATAACTTAAATCCATTGGATTTTTCGTTCTAGGAATTTGGCTCTGTTGCGTGGGAAGAGAATCAATTGGTTTCTTTTCGTTGACACCTAAAATTAACGGCAAGCTAACGGGCGTAACATTTAGGATAACCGGAATAAAACCCTCGATCTTCATATTGCCAATTGGTTGCTGAGTGACCGGTCCTGGGATAAATCGCTTCCAGGTATTCTTTCTTGGATCGTGGACTCATGGGTTACCTCCTTAATGTTCGGTAACATCAATTATGAGTCAACGAATCAATTTTTCATTTGCCTCGGTAACATTTAATGTGAGGCAATGCGTTCAGCCCCTCGCCCTTGACAAGTCAGAATTTAGGTGTTATATTCTAGCTGAACAGTTGATAAAGGTAAACTTTCGCCCCGCCATAAATCGAGGCGGGGCGAAAG
>SBBO01000040.1 GCA_005239675.1 Planctomycetales bacterium | reverse complement strand
TTTATTGATGGTTCCTCCGGTTGACCTAGATCAACTCCTCCGTTGGAAGCATCTTTTACTCAGCAAGGGGGGTAACGATCTATTGACCGTTCCCTTAAATGCGTTTTCTTCTAGAAGAAAAACAGTATATTAGCATACAACCAAAAAATCCAAGAATAAAAATATCTCCGTATTTTGTATAGAAGGTCTCATCGTAAGACATGGGGACATCAACAACGGTATAACCAGCAACGTACGTTTTTTTACCACGGTCGTCTGCGACGACCGCAACCATCCGCCCTGACGGATCAATCAAACCGCTTAACCCTGTGTTGGCCGCCCGCACCAAGGCGCGCCTGTTTTCAACGGTGCGAAAGACCGCTGCCTGTAAGTGCATAAAAGGGGCCTTGGTGTCCTGAAACCAGGCATCGTTGGTGATGTTAACCAACCAGCGCGCCCCTCGGTGCACAAATTCTCGCGATAATTCTTCTAGCGTGTCTTCAAAACAAATCAACACCGAAAAAGGAGTGCCTCCAACGGTCGCTTGATCAGCTAAGGACGATACCTGAAAGATCGTGTATTCTTTACCGGCGGTAAAATCGTCAATAGGAACAATCCACGACAAAAACGGCAACACAAAACGTAATGGGATATACTCACCGAAAGGCACTAGATGAATCTTCCGATATTGCCTGACGATGTCACCCTTACCTGACAACAGGATCGCCGTATTGTAATACTCGCCAGCTTCGTGCACCACCGATCCAATAAGGAGTGGTACCCCCAGGCGCGAGACAAAACTTTTTATGTCGTCCAATGCCTGCGCATCCCCCCACAGGATTCCTGGATAAGAAGTTTCTGGCCAGACGATCAAATTGGGATTTTGTTTGACGGCCTGCGCACTTAAGATTTTGTACTCGGCCAGGATATCCGGCCAGGCTGCCCGATCCCACTTCTTCTCTTGTGGTGTGTTGGCCTGAATAACGGCAACTGAAAGGGTTGATCCCAGTGACACATCCTGCTGGCGCAAACCCTCCAAACGAAAAAAACCATAAGCAATAACGGCCAGGCATAACAATACGGTAACAATGGTTGCCCCCCACGCATGGCGCCAGGCCGAGGCAAGGCCTACTCGACGGATACACAGTGCTTCCAGCCACTCCTTGAAGACACCATTAACCAAGACGATCAGGAAGGAAACACCATAGATCCCCGTTATGTCCGCAATCTGGATAGCAACAAGATTTCTATACTGCGAGTGACCTAAGCTGACCCAGCCAAAACCTGTTAGAAAATGCGCACGGATGAATTCTAAGATCGTCCACCAACTAGCGATGGCAAAGATATTCCAGGCAGTTTGCCTACGGGTTAGAAGATAATATCCAAGGCCAAATAAACCGAAATACAACGCCAGATACGCGATCAAAAGGACAGCGCCCAGTAGGGTCACATGCACGAACCAATACAGCGTTCCAGCAAAGAATAAAAATCCGCACCCATAGGCCTGGGCAAAGGCCTGCGATGGGCTCGCCTTTTGTAGAAGGCACAGCAAAGGAACTAAACCAATCCAGGCCAGAGGCCAGCAATCCATGCGGGGAAATGCTTCGATAAGCAACCCCGCCGCACAGGCGCTTAAAAAAATATCCTTAAACAAAACTTTGTTTCGTGAAGATAACAAAATTGCCTTCTACCAATAAAACGGTGTGAAGTGCTTGATCGAGTCCAACATACTGTTTATTTTGACAGCGGATAGAATATAAATATATTAGTCCGTCCAAATCTGCCTTTTGGCAACCGCCTGCGCCTTAAGTTCAACCCAGAGGAAAAGAACACCACAGAGCTGATGCCGATCGTTGATAGGACGAAAAAGACCGGTCCGATCGTCAAAAGACATCCAAGACGAGCGGTAGGTCGTTGTCACCGGAGCCCACGGCCAAGGGTCGGCCAGGAAAAAAAGCGGTAAAAAGATCAAGGCAAGATGTACGAAGCGGTAGCGCTCTATGCCAAGGCGTCCAATAAGCCCATGGGTAAAAAGATAACCAAACAATAAGGCCGCCTGAAAGAATACAACACAGGTCCCCCCACACCAGATAACTGCCCCCATAGTGCGGCAAAAAGATCTTGGCAATGATCAATTCGATCTGAAATAACAAAAAGGCGCTGATACCGGTGATGATCCGCAAAAGCCAAAGATCAAGATGAAGTGCGTTTATTGCCCGCAGCATTTTTTGTATTTCTTTCCGCTACCGCAGGGACAAGGGTCATTACGCCCAACCTTGGGTTGTGTATGGCGCACTGGCGTAGCAGGCGCGGGCCTGACCTCATCGGCCTCACCAGTACGCGATGCCAGTCTAGGGGGATTAGAAAGATGAGGCAAGGGCGCAGCTGCCGCTGAAGAAAGGCTCGAGATCTCGTTATGAACCAACCTCTGCGGGACTGAGGCAAAGACATTCTTGACCCGCTGGGTTGGATCTATCTTCTGGATCCTTAGAATCATCTGTGTTACTTCCTGATAAATCGAATCATACATCATCTGAAAAATCATAAAGCCTTCTTTTTTATATTCAACGATAGGGTCCCGTTGGCCAAACGAACGTAGGCCTATCCCTTCTTTTAATTGATCCATCCCATAAAGATGGTCTTTCCATTTGGCATCAATTGTCTGCAACAAAAGCATGCGCTCCAGATGGCGCAGCTTATCGGCACCGACGTCCTGCTCCTTCGCCTCATACAACGCCTGGAGTCCATCAGCGACCACGGTAGCGACCGCCTCTTGAGATAAGGACTTGAGTTCCTCCTTCTGGTCACCTATCTCATAATGAAATTGAGCCCTCAAATCCGCCGCAAGACCTTCCACATCCAGCCCTGTCTCATCTTGCCCTGAAAGCATATGGGTGGCGATACTGCTCGCAGCAAGCTGACTAAGCGCCCCCATCATGAAATGCTTAACGTTACGACTTTCCAGAACATAACGACGTATCGCGTAAATCACCTCCCGCTGGCGATTCATCACGTCGTCAAATTCTAACAGATGTTTGCGCATTTCAAAATTTTGCGTCTCAACTCTTTTCTGCGCGTTTTCAATAGCCGCTGTAAGCCACGGGTGCTCCAGCACCTGACCCTCTTCCATGCCAAACCTATCCATGAGCCCCATGATCCGATCCGAGGCAAATAGGCGCATCAGGTCGTCCTCAAGCGAGACATAAAAACGTGACGACCCCGGATCACCCTGGCGGCCCTGGCGGCCGCGCAACTGATTGTCGATACGTCGGGACTCATGACGTTCGGTACCGATAACGTGTAATCCCCCCAGGGTCACGACCTTATCATGCTCTTCCCTGACCTGCTGGCGAAACTGTCCGATGAATTTCACAACCAGCTCGTCTTTCTCTTGACGGTGATCTTTGTCATTGAGCTTTTCTTCGGCTAGGCTTTGGGCCAGGTACTCCGCGTTACCGCCCAACATAATGTCCGTCCCACGGCCAGCCATGTTGGTCGCGATAGTTACCCCCTTAAGACGTCCGGCCTGAGCAATGATGTGCGCCTCGCGCTCATGGTATTTAGCGTTCAAGACTTGATGGGGGATGCCTTTATGTTTGAGCATCCGGGAAAGCATTTCGGATTTCTCGATGGAGATGGTGCCAACAAGGGTCGGCTGACCGCGGCGATGGCAATCTTCAATTTCTGTGACAACTGCGTTAAATTTTTCTTTAATCGTTTTATAGATACAGTCCGCATAATTGTTACGCTGCAACCGGCGGTTAGTAGGGATAGAAACAACGTCGAGATTATAAATCTGCCTGAATTCGTTGGCCTCGGTGTACGCGGTGCCGGTCATCCCGGAGAGTTTTTCATACATACGAAAATAATTCTGAAATGTAATCGTTGCCAAGGTCTGGTTCTCACGTTCGATCTTGATCCCCTCTTTGGCCTCAACGGCCTGGTGCAGCCCATCGGACCATCGGCGACCCGGCATCAGGCGCCCGGTAAATTCATCAACAATGATCACCTCACCATCGCGTACGACATATTCCACATCACGCGTATAAAATTCCTTGGCCTTGAGTGCCTGGAGCACGTGATGACGGTATTCAATGGTTTCCATATCGTGTAAATTGGGAACGCCAAAAAGTTTTGCTGCCTTCTCTTCGCCCGATTCGGAAAGGGCAATCGATTTTGTCTTTTCATCAGCTACATAATCAGCACCTTTGGCCAGATCCTCGTCTTCGCCACGGTATTTTGCGCTGAGCTTTTCCTGATTAGCATCGGCAATGCGCCTCGCTTGCAGCTGCCGGCTAATGTCGTAGGCCCGATAATATTTGTCTGTCGACTCCTCAGCTGGACCAGAAATAATCAAGGGGGTGCGCGCCTCATCAATGAGGATACTGTCGACCTCATCGACGATAGCAAAATGATGCTCACGCTGGACCATTTCCTCAAGGCTGATCACCATATTATCGCGCAGATAATCAAATCCGAACTCATTATTGGTACCATACGTGATATCGCAACCGTAGGCCGCCTTGCGGCTAACAGAAGACATGTCGTGCCCAATAACGCCGACGGTGAGCCCCAAGAATTCATAGATCGGCCCCATCCACGCCCTGTCACGGGTGGCCAGGTAGTCGTTGACCGTGACGATATGAACCCCTTGGCCCGTTAAAGCATTCAGATACGCCGGCAAGGTCGCAACGAGCGTCTTCCCTTCCCCTGTTGCCATTTCAGCGATATCGCCTTCGTGCAGCACCATGCCACCAATCAACTGCACGTCAAAATGACGCATGTTGAGTACGCGCTTGCCTGTCTCGCGTACAACGGCAAAGGCCTCAGGGAGAATGGCATCCAGAGTTCCTTTCCTGATCTGGTGTAGCGTCTTTCGCGCCGCATCCACCTGGACACGCAGGTCCTCTTTTTCCTCTTCAACCGTTGCACCTTGATAAAGGTCCTCCAGACGCTTGAATTCTTCTTTAGCTGAGGCGATAGCCTGGGCATAGCGGGTGCGGAATTCATCGGTCTTGGCGCGTAGCTGTTCATTGGAAAGAGAAGCAATCCCTTGTTCCAAACTATTAATCTTAGAGACCACGGCGCAAAACCGTTTCAATGTCCGAATAGAGGGCAATGGCAAATCGGCTGGAACGTGAATAGCTACTTCAGGCTTAAGCCGATCGATGAACCGCTGAGTAGCCGGGGTCAATTGTTTGCGAATAAGAAAGTCGAACATTACTTTTACGGTTTCATCTTTAAATATGCCTCGATAAACAAGCTCAAGTCTCCATCCATGACTTTCGTGACATTACTGGTCTGAACATCGGTGCGATGATCCTTGACCATCGAATAGGGATGCATAACGTAGGAACGGATCTGGCTGCCCCATTCGATCTTTTGCTTCTGGCCGTATTCCTTGGCCATACGCTCTTCCTGCTCTTGGCGCTTCAATGCGTACAACCGGGCCCGTAGAATCTTGAGGGCCATTTGCCTATTTTGCAACTGGGAGCGCTCGTTTTGGCACTGGACCATAATCCCCGTCGGGATATGCATCATGCGCACCGCTGAGTCCGTTGTATTAACGCTCTGCCCCCCAGGGCCAGAAGAACGAAAGATGTCTATGCGTAAATCGGAAGGATTAATCGTGATCTCTGCATCTTCCTCGATCTCCGGGATCACATCGACTGAGGCAAAAGAGGTATGCCGACGTTTATTGGCATCAAAAGGAGAGATCCGGACCAGCCGATGAACACCCTTCTCTCCCTTAAGATAGCCGTAGGCCATGTCCCCTTCAATACTCAAGGTAACATTTTTAATACCAGCCCCTTCGCCAGCGAGGATGTCCAAGACCTTGGCCTTGCAATGATTGTCCTCGGTCCAGCGGTTGTACATACGCAACAGCATATTCGCCCAGTCACAGGATTCGGTTCCGCCAGCGCCAGCGTTGATGCTTAAAATAACGTTATTGGCATCAAAAGGTCCTGAGAGGATGCTCTGCAGCTCTAGCTTGCCCACCTCAGACTCAAGATTAGCTAATTCTTCCTCGACATGACGGAAAAATTCCTCATCGCCTTGAGAAAGGGTGCTTAATTCGCGAATGTCGGCCAGCCTGTTCGTGCTGCGCTCTAATGGCTCTGCGCAACTCTTAAGATACTTCAATTCACGCATCAATTTATTAGCCTGTGTAGGATTATCCCAAAAATTGGGTGAAGACATCTGGTCCTGGATGGAACGAATGGTCGCTTCCTTTTGCGGCAGGTCAAAGAAACCCCCTTAGATGCTTGAGCTTGGCATCTATCGTGTTAATTCTTCTTGTGATATCATCAGGCATAGCGATAATCTCCTAAAGACAATCCGGATGTCTGGCTCACCAAATCTGGCTATCGAGATCCATCCAACGCAAATAAGCGTTATTCTACCATACCTACGAATAAAAATCGGATATTATTTGTTGCAAGAAGATAAATTCCTATCCGGTTGACGCATTAAAAAGAAAATCCCCATATACACCTTTGGTTCAATAAGATATCCCTTGCGGGACATAAGGACTAGCCATTTCTCAACTTTATTAAACGCCACGGTATGCACATTGATGGCCTCAGTATCGTCCCCCCCACCTTTACCTATCTTGCGCAAGCCATAGGCACGGACAATGGTCACCATATCCGAGCTAACGCCACTAGAGACGGGGCCTTTCATTAGCTTGACGATTCGATCGGCCTTGTATCCGGATTCCTCTAACAACTCGCGTTTGGCCGCGGCAATCAACGATTCTTTGGAATATTGTGGATCATCACTGACAAGACCTGCGGGGAATTCGATCACGCGTTTACGCACCGGCGGACGGTATTGATCTACCAAGATAACCTTGCCGTCATCGGTGAGCCCTAGAACAATGACAATGCCGCGACAATTGGTGCGTTCAACATATTCCCATTGACCATCGCGCACCAGACGCATGAATTTGCCTTCGCTCAGTATTAGGCGGTGTTGTCGATTTTTAGATTCCACCTTCATTTTTTATAATCTCAATTGGCCTTGCACTGCCTCCATGAGCAGCTTGATCGTTTCTAGCGAGAAATCAAAGCGAATACCGGCGGCTTCAAACAATTCCGGCAATGGTCGTGAACCCCCCAGAGATAAGGCATTTTTATAACGGGCTAAGGCCTCATTTTTATTTTTCTGGGCGTTGCACCATAATTGTAGAGCGCCCAGCTGGGCGATTCCGTATTCAATGTAATAAAACGGCACCTCAAAGATATGCAACTGACGATGCCACAGAAAAGTCTCTACTTCCTCTAGTCCTTGCCAATCAAGGCAATTGCCACCGAAGCGCCTGTAGATATCGAGCCAGTTTTGTCTGCGCTCCTCTACGCTATGTCCAGGATGTTCATAAATCCAATGCTGGAAGCAATCGATGGTGGCAACCCAGATCAGTGTAAAAACGATTCCCTCCCAATGCTCACGACGGGAACGCTCTTCATCTTTGACGTTGTAAAATAAAGCAAGATAGGGATCGGCAAACAATTCCATGCCCATGGAGGCAACTTCGTTGAATTCCATGGGACCATGCCGATAGTCCAACAAGGGATGGTGGGCGCAGGCCAATGCGTGGAAGGCGTGCCCTGCCTCATGAAACAGGGTTCGAACATCATCATCCATACCCACGGCATTCATAAAGATAAATGACTTGCGCGCCTCATCGAGGGTAGATTGATAGCCGCCTGGGGCCTTGCCCCTGCGGCTTTCTAAATCCAGCAGCCCCAACTCAGCAATGTTGAGAAATTGTCGTCCCAGCCCTGGATCCAGACGTTCAAAGACTTTAATACAGCCATCGATGAGTTCGCCTGTCTTAGTAAAGGGGCGCAACGGGCTTCGTTTCAATGGATCAACAGCAATATCCCAGGGGCGCAATTGCGCAAGACCCATTTCCTTTTTGCGCCGCGCCAAGATGCGTTGCCAAACCGGGACAACCAGATCTTCAATGCTACGGTGATATTGTTTGCAGTCATTAGGGGTATAATCAAAACGATGTAAGTTGCGGAATTTATACTCCATAAAATTGGCACACCCAGTATTCTCAGCGATCTTGATCCGCAAAGAAAGTAACCGATTAAACAATCCCTCCAGCTTCTCTTTGTCACGCAGGCGCCGCTGGGCAGTAACCTCCCAGGCATGCTGGCGCAACGCACGGTCTGGCTCAAGAAGAAATTTTCCCATCTCCGGTAGAGTGCGCTCCCTACCATCAAATTCCACCATCATAGCCCCTATGATTGCTTGATATTCCTGGGTGCATAAATCAACTTGGGTCTGCAATGGAACATTTGCCTCTACAAACAAAGCGACATCAGTTTTAATCTTACGCGTGTAAACCGTGTAGTGTTGTTCATTGGATTGCCAACGCATTTGCTCAGCTAGGTATTTTTTGTTCAGCTGGTCTTCGAATATCTTGGCTACCGGTTGGATCGTTTCGATAAAATGCTGATAAGCCTGGGCACGCGATACATCATCGGTCTGACAGGTCATGCGGATATAGACAATGGTCCCTGCCTGATTTAGCGCCGCCTCCAACTCAGAGCGGTCCAGAATCCATTGTTCGAATGACTCGCGGGAGTCAATAGGGCGCTTAACGAGCGCATCATACAATGGTCGCACCTGCTCCAAGACCGTTAAATTGGCAGTTACGGGCACGAAGCAACGCCTTTGATACGCTGGCAATTGTTCGAAATTAAGCGCGGCTCTTGGAAATATGCTTGACAAAGCTCTCTGTTCTATTATAATTTTAAATTCAATTGTATTAAGAAAGGTGATGAATGCCCAAAGAATGTATCATATGCCATAAGGCCCCTATCCCAGGGGCCAAGTACAAGCGGCGTGGTCAAATCAAACGCACCGGTGGTGCTGGCTCTAAGATCGTCGGTAAGACATTGCGCCGTTTCCTACCCAATCTACAACGCATCAAGATCAATCTTGACGGAACGATGCTACGTGCCTATATCTGTACAGGATGCATCAGCGCCAACAAGATCATTAAGGCATAATTTGCTCAATTCGAATGAATATCTTTGAGCCTTAATTGTGGCATTGGTTCCTTGCCCCAATCATCGAAAGTAATCTGATAGGCAAGATCTATCTTCGCGCCGGAAAAAATCGCACCGCTGTGCCTGGCCAAACCAAAACCGATCGCTGAAATCGTTACCAGGCCATCGGTAACCCAAAATTTAATGGTATCCCTGCCTAAGATCTTTGCGGGTGTCTTGACCGTTACTTGACGCGAGCAAAAAGTCGGCGCAGGATTGCCTTCACCAAACGGCCCCATGGCTTCAACGGTGTCTGCCAATTCCGTCGTCACACTGGATAAGGGTATCTCGCAATCGATATGCAAGGTAGGGATTAATTTCTTGGCCTGCAACATGTCATAAGCTATTTTATTGATGAGGTGTCTAAAGGGGTCAATATTTTCTTGTCGAATTGTTAATCCAGCCGCCCCCTCATGGCCTCCAAACTTTTCCAGGTACTGCGCACAAGTCGCGAGGGCATTATATAGATGAAAACCTTCGATAGAACGACAAGAGGCCGTTCCAATCCCATCCTCATTGACCGATATGATGATCGTCGGGCGGTAATATTTCTCTGTGATCTTGGAAGCAACAATGCCCAGCACCCCCTTATGCCACCCCTGTTTACTTAATACAATCACCTTTTGCTCATTGAAATTTATATTTTCTTCAACGATGGCCATGGCCTCATCGGTTATATCTCTCTGCATACGCTGACGTTCGGTATTATGTCGCTCCAAGGCCTTAGCCAAATTAAAGACCTCTTTGGGGTCTTGACTTAAAAATAAATCAAGGGATTTCATGGCTGTATCCATCCGACCGGCGGCATTGATGCGTGGCCCAAGAATAAAGCCAACGTGAAAAGGCGTAATCTTCTTACCCTTGATTTTAGCCGTTTCCAAGAGGGCCACCAACCCCTGATTGGTTGTATTGGCAAGCTGGGTCAAGCCGGATTTGACGAGGATACGATTTTCTCCTTGCAGCGGGACGATGTCAGTAATGGTGCCGATGGCAGCTAAGTCCAAGATATCATTGTTCAATTTTCCTAAAATGGCCTGGGTCAATTTAACCGCTAATCCAACCGACGCCAAATGTTTAAATGGATAAGGGCAGTCTTTTTGTTTGGGATTGATGATAGCAACGGCCGCTGGCAATTGTCCATCGGGCTCGTGATGATCAATGATGATCGTATCTACACCAGCGCTATGGAGCAATTGCACTTCTTGGTAGGCATTAATACCGCAATCGATCGCGATAAGCAATCGGACTTCTTTCTGACGGGCGAATTCCACAACTTCTTGATTCAAGCCGTAGCCATGGTAGATGCGGTGCGGAATATAATGAAAAACCTTCATTCCTAATTGATTGAAGACATTATTTAACAAGACCGATGAGGTGACACCATCGACATCATAATCGCCGACAACAAGAACTCTCTCCCCGGCGGCTTGAGCCCTGCGTATACGCTGCACCGCCACATCCATGTTTTTTAAGAGAAAAGGATTGTGCAGCGAGCTTAGATCAGCCTTAAGAAAGGCTTGCGCCTCTTTAATATCGGTTAACCCGCGGTTAATCAAAAGCTGCGCAACGATAGGATGTATACTTAAGCTATCACTTAACGCGACCTGTAGCTGAGGATTACTATCCTTAATTTGCCAATTCTTTTGCATTAATTCTTTACATTTTCTCAGGAACACTTAATCCTAACAAGCGCAATCCATTGGCCAATACGATTTTTGTCGTATTGACCAAGGCCAGACGCTCGGTGGATAAATTGAGATTATCGCCAATCACGCGGTTTTGGTCATAGAACTTATGGAACACCATTGCCAGTTCCTGTAAATAATTCATTAAGGCATAGGGATCCAATTCATGATAACAAATCCAGAGGATATCGGGAAAAATTCCTAGTTTTTTGATGAGCTCCAAATCCTCAAGGGTCGTTAACAACGAAAAATCAGTTACCTTTGGCTTTAAACCCATTTCATTGGCTTTTTTATTGATGCTGTGAATGCGCGCGTGGGCATACTGAATATAATAGACCGGATTCTCAGGACTTTCCTTCTTGGCAAGCGCTAGATCAAAGTCCAGGTGGGCACTTAGGTGGCGCATAAGAAAAAAGAACCGGGCGGCATCCACCCCGACTTCGTTGATCACCTCCCGTAGACTAATAAATTCTCCTCGACGGGTGGACATGGAGACAGGATTACCGTCGCGATAGATGGTCGCTAGCTGGACAATAAGGACATCCAGCGATTGGGGGCCATAGCCTAGCGCCTGGACCGCTGCCTTGATGCGCGGGATGTAGCCATGATGGTCTGGTCCCCAGATATTGATTAACCGATCGAATCCACGTTCGTATTTATTTTTATGATAAACAATATCGGGTAAAAGATATGTGTGGGTTCCATCGCTCTTGCGCACCACCCTATCTTTGTCATCACCATAGATCGTTGATCTAAACCATACCGCGCCATCCTGCTCGTATATAAACCCCTTCTCTTTTAAAAGCGTTAAGACCTCTTTTATATGTTCGGGGGTGGCAACTTTGGTTTCATAGCTCCAGCAATCAAAATGGACATTAAAATCCTCTAGGTCTTTACGGATGACTCCCAAGAGATGATCAACGCCATACTCTTTAAAGCTCACTTGTTTCTGGCTAGACAGATCCGCCATATCTTTAATATTGGCCTTGGCGATAAATTCCTTAGCCATATCCCGAACATAGGCGCCTTGATACCCATTCTCGGGCAGCTGGGCCTGTCCGCCTAATAGTTCGATTGCTCGGCATTGGATCGATTCACCCAAAAGATTAATTTGGTTGCCACCGTCATTAATGTAATATTCGCGGCTAGTCTCAAACCCCAAAAAGTCGCAGATATTCGCCAGGGCATCCCCCACCGCAGCCTGGCGGGCATGGGCCACGCTCAAAGGGCCAGTAGGATTGGCGCTAACAAATTCAATTTGAATCTTGGTGCCCTTACCGGTAACAGAGCGTCCGTAATCATTGCCCTTTCTTGATATCTCTTCGATAGTTTCATAAATGGCAATGGGTGTTAAAAATAAATTAATGAATCCGGGGGCTTTTACTTCAATCTTGGCGATTTTATGAGAGAATGTTGTCTGGATAATTGCCTGTTGGAAGATTGTGCAAAATTCCCCAGCAACGACCATGGGAGATTTACGCAAGAGTTTGGCTGATTTAAGGGCAATATTCGAGGCAAACTCACCATGGGCCGGCTCACCAGAGGCATCTAATTTTACGGCAGGCAGGTCTGGATGTGCGCTGTGCGAGGTTTTTAAGGACTCGGTCAGGCAGTCTTCAAGTTGTTTTCTAAAAATGGCTAACATAAAAAATCACAAGCCTCAGGTCTCTTTCGACGTGTTGCTTGTGACCCTTGGCTCAAAAAAATGATAGTCGTCTTTAGGCCGACTTCTTCTTCCACGGGATGAGCGGGGCATTCTGCCAAAGATATTCTAACTGATAGAATTCTCGTATGCGTTTTTGAAATACGTGGAAAACAACATCCCCCCTGTCGAGGACAATCCAATCGCCCTGCCGCAGTCCTTCTCTGGAGCGCAAAGAAACCCCCTCTTGGTATAATTGTTCTTGGATATGGTCCGCGATGGCACGGGCTTGTCGATCCGTATTCCCTGAGCACAGGACAAAGTAATCGCAGTAATTCACGATTTTACGCATATCAAGGATAACGATATCCTCGGCTTTTTTGTCAGAGGCAAGCTGTGCGATGGATTGGGCTATCTGTCTCGGGGTCAACGAAGCTAGAAAATAGTAGAATTACTTGGAAGTGGTTATTGCTTCTTTAATTTATCTGCCTGGTCTTTGCTGAGCACTCGCCAGCATTCGTGGGTCCCTTTGGGGGATTTGGCTACGGCGAAATAGCGGCCACCCTTTTCTTGAACTTTGTATTCGGTCGTATTAAACTTGCCTTTTGTCTTGACATCATAAAATGATAGCTGTTCCATTTACACCCTCCTTCTCCAGCGCTAGTCGCGGTGGATACCCCCACGCCTTGATTTATCTCGTATTTTATAAAATTAAATTTAAGTAGAGTCTAGCCGATAATAAATGGCTTGTCAAACTAAAAAATGTTATTCAATGTTATTATTTCTGTTTTGTCATGCCTTTGGCGCGAGAAACAAACCTGACAGCTGATTTTGTTGCTGTTGTGTCAGTGGTCCAACGACCGCTAGATTGTACCGTTCAGGACGAAGGACCGCGTTGGCAACTCGCTGAATGTCCCCTGGCGTAATTTTCTTAAAATCTTTGATTAAAGACGGCAATGTCTTAGTCCCATTAAGACTAATAAGGGTCTCCCCTATCCAAAGCATGTGCTCCATGGTGTCTTCCAGGGCCAGCAGCATCTGGCCGAGCACATAATCTCTAGAGCGAATAAACTCATCGCGCTTGACACCGAAACGTTTAATTTTATCAAGTTCCTCAAGGATGAGTGTGACCGTCTCGATGATTTTTTGATGATCTACACCAGCGCGGATCAGGAATGTCCCTGTGTCATGCATGGTGCTAGCAACGGCGCCAATAGAATATGCGAGGCCACGTTTTTCGCGAATTTCTACAAATAACCGGCTGGACATATTCCCGCCCAAAATAGTGCTCAACAGGCTCAAGGCATAGCGATCCGGGTTATGGTCATCGTATCCAATAACCCCTAATGCTAGGTGCATTTGTTCAATGGGCTTAGAAAATAATTTAATCTGTGCTTGGGACTGGGTATTGCTTGCTTTGAGATAATGCTGGTGTGTTCCTTTGGGTATTTTACCCAAAGACTCTTGGGCCAGATGGACAACTCGGGCATGATCTACTTTTCCAGCAGCAGCGATAACTATATTACCGGGATTATAAAAATAAGTTTTATGGAATTGTTTTAAATCGTCGCGGGATAGAGCGGCGACACTCTTAGGGGTGCCGACTAAATTTCTACCTAGGGGATGATTGGGCCACAGCAGGCCGAACAAAAACTGCATGACCGTATGTTGCGGCAGATCTCGATACATTTTGATTTCTTCGATGATAACGGTTTTCTCTTTCGTGATATCATCATCAGCGATGCGCGGATAAACGACCATGTCACAGAGAACATCAAAAGCCTTTTTAAGGTGTTTGATAGGGATTTTAACGTAAAAACAGGTTTGTTCTTCGCAGGTAAAGGCATTCAGGCTTCCCCCCACCCCTTCGATGGAGGTCTTAATTTCTTCGCAGGAATATTTCTTGCTCCCCTTAAAGACGATGTGTTCCAGAAAATGCGCTATGCCTTCGAGTCGGTCTTCTTCGTATCGGCTGCCGACACCTATCCAAAATCCCAACGCAATGCTATCACGCTCCTGCATGTCGTTGGTAATAATGCGTAGACCATTAGGCAATGTTGTCTTGGTGTACATTATGATAAATTCTTTGATAATCCGCGAACAAAGCGCGTGACTTTCTTCACCAGTTGTTTTTTTCCTTGGTTTTGGGCAATGGCGTTGACGATCGCGCTTCCGATGATGACACCATCGGCGAAGCGACTAACTGCCTTAATCTGGGGCGGTGTGGAAACCCCAAAGCCGACACAAATAGGTTTGTTGGTAAGTCGCTTGGCCAAGAAGACGCACTCCTCGATCGTATTAGACAATTGTCGTCGGGCACCCGTAACCCCTGTTAAAGAGACATAATAAACAAAACCGGTCGCGGCATTCACAATACGCCGCATCCTAAGCGGTTTTGTTGTTGGCGCCAGAAAAAGAATGGTTGCCAAATGATTTTGCCGAGCCAAACGGATCCAGCCTTGCGCCTCCTCGAGGGGTAAGTCTGGGACAATGAGTCCATCGACCCCACAAGTCTTTGCCTTTTGCGTAAGACGTTTTTCTCCGTAATGAAAGACTGGATTGTAATAGGTCATTAGCGCAATAGGGATGGACGATTGATAACGGATACGCCTGACTAGATTTAAGATGTCATCTATGTTGACATGATTTTTTAATGCTCGCTGGGAGGATGCCTGAATGGTTGGTCCATCGGCTAAGGGATCGGAAAAAGGGACCCCTAGTTCAATAATATCCACCCCCGCACCCTCAAAGGCCAAAACAAGTTCTTCTGTGGTCTTTAAATTAGGATCCCCTGCCGTGATAAAAGCAATGAAGGCCTTCTTTTTTCTATCCCGCAACTCTTTAAATTTTTGATCAATGCGATTCATGGATAGTTCCCATATCTTTATCCCCGCGCCCGGAGAGGCAGACAACCACAGAGCTGTTGCGTGTCGCCTGGCTGGCCAGACGCTTCAGGAAGCTAATGGCATGGGCAGTTTCCAGCGCCGGAATAATCCCTTCTGTCTGGGCCAATAGCTTAAGGCCACTCATCGCCTCTTGGTCAGTTACGGCGACATACCGGGCGCGACCTATCTTTTGGTAATAGGCATGTTCGGGCCCAACGCCTGGATAATCCAAGCCAGCAGCAATGGAATGTGCCACTTTGATTTGACCATCTTTTGTCTCTAGGAGATTACTTTTGCTCCCATGTAGGACGCCAATCTCGCCTTTGAGTAGAGTCGCCGCATGTCTTGTGCTGGCAAGTCCCAGTCCAGCGGCTTCTACTCCAATCATTTTTGTACGTTTATCATTAAAGAAGGCATGAAAGAGTCCCATCGCATTGCTGCCGCCGCCCACGCAGGCAACCAGATAATCCGGCAGGCAAGTCTCTTTACGTAAAAACTGACGACGTGCCTCACGCCCAATAATTGCTTGAAATTCCCGTACCATGAATGGATAGGGGTGCGGGCCAGCAACTGAGCCAATAATATAAAATGTATTATGGACATTCGTCACCCAGTCGCGGATTGCTTCATTCATAGCATCCTTGAGGGTCCGTGAGCCGCTGGTGACACTGTTGACTTTTGCCCCCAGAAGTTTCATTCGTTGTACGTTCAGGGCCTGGCGGGAGATGTCTTCTGTGCCCATATAGACTTCACAATGTAGTCCCATCAATGCCGCGGCCGTTGCGGTTGCAACCCCATGCTGGCCAGCGCCAGTCTCGGCAATGATGCGGGTCTTTTTCATGCGCTTGGCAAGCAAGACCTGGGCGAGGGTATTATTGATTTTGTGGGCGCCGGTGTGCAATAGGTCTTCTCTTTTAAGATAAACCTTAAGGGTCTTTAAATGTTCGCTTAACCGTTTTGCATAATAAAGGCTCGTTGGTCGTCCCGCGTATTCACACAAATAGTAGGTCAGCTCTCTTTGGAAAGATTTGTCCTTGCGCGCACCACGAAACACCTTCTCAAGCTCTTCAAGCACGGCCATCAAGGTTTCGGGTACATATTGACCCCCGAATTCCCCAAAATATCCCTTTTTATCTGGTAATGACATGAGCTCTTTTGAACGCTTCACCAATCATAACTCCCTGCTGTTCTAGGGCTGGTAGCGGAAAATCTCCAGCAGCGGTTTGAGCGATTGCTAGTGAGCATTCCTGAGATAGACAGACCTGCCTGTCTGGTAGGCAGGCCGCATCCACGGCAAATACCCCCTCTAGCCCTGTTTGGAATTGCTCATTGACGCATATCTTGGATTCAAGCTTGAGGGGTGAGTCAACAAAAAGCCTGAAATCTCCCCTTGCTTCTGGAAAAATGACGATCTGGCTTGCCAGGACCTTGCCAGAGTTAAGTCGCACGGCCCTAACGTCGCCTTCCCCGAGGATTTCGGTGATAGAATTTGAATAAAAGGTAATTTTCTGCCCAGAGTGCAAGGCAGATAATTCTTGAGCAATGTGTTGGGTTGAAACGATACAGATGACGTCTTTGTCTTTCTTTAAAAACGCCGTAGCGATTGCCTGTCCGCGCAGGGAATCTGACTGGATAACGACCGTATCAACGAGTGGCAAGATATCCAGGATTTGGTCTATTTCTTTTAGATAATGAAATAAATAAACACCATTTTTGTATTCGCCTCTAGCGGAACGAATTCCCTTGATTTCGGAGAGTGCATAGTGAGGGGCATCGGCAATAATGAAGACATCGTAATCGAATTGCTGATCGGTCTGAATCGTGATCCGTCTTTTTTTAAAATTGACGCGGGATATCTTGAGGCCTGTTAATACTTGGATGTTATTGGTGGTGTAGTAATCGTTAGGCCTGTAAAATATTCTTTTGTATTCTATCTCTTTAGTGATCAGAGAGAAAAATAAGGTGCGGTCATAAGGGTAACGGTCATCAGTTAAAATAACGGCTTCACTATCAGGCTCGAATTTCCGGATCTCCTCAATAGCGCGTACCCCCACGATTGAACTGCCCCAGACAATAATTTTCTTCATACTATTTCCTGGGCTCCTTTTGAATCTTAAATGCCTCAATCGCGTTACGCATGAGCATAACCACCGTGACCGGTCCTACCCCACCAGGGACGGGAGTTAAAAACGATGCCCGCTGGAGCGCCTTCTCAAATTCAACATCACCAACGATCTCTGTCCCGACCTTGTTGATCCCTACATCAATGACTACAGCCCCTTTCTTAACCCATTCTCCTTTTACCAAAGCGGGTTTTCCCACCGCCACAACCAAGATGTCGGCACGTTCTATGTGTCCTACCAATTGTCCGGCTTGACTCGTTGCTAGATGACACACCGTAACGGTCGCGTCCTGTGCTAGCAAAAGTAAACTTAAGGGTTTCCCCACAATCTCACTTTGTCCGATAACAACGGCCTCTTTTCCACGCAGATTCACCCCTGTTGATAAAATAAGCTCCATGACCGCGGCCGGGGTACAGGGAGTAATCCGGGTATCAGCGAGCATCATCTTGCCAATATTGGTCACGTTGATCCCTTCTAAATCTTTGACCGGCACAACGTGATTGGCAACAACGCGATAATCAATATGTGGCGCGATGGGCTTGTGGATCATGATCCCATGGATGCTAATCTCACTATTAAGCCTCTGGATAGTCTCGATCAATTCTTGTTGGGATGTATGGCCAGCCAGGATTTCCAGGTCATATTGGATACCGATATACTCGGCGACCTTTTTTTGTGCCGTTGCGTACGCACAAGCACCAGGGTCGTTTCCAACCACGATATTAACGAGCCGCGGCACGGCACCGTCCTGCCTGAGGTGCCTCACCTGCTCTCTTAGGGCATCTTTAAACTTTTTGGCCAAGGCCGTACCATCAAGAATCTGAGCAATCGTCATCACTGATTGATCTCCACGTTGATCCGCGCGGCGTTGAACGCGGCTAAGAGCAACTCTATACCCACCTGAACATCGCAAAGTAAATTTTTGTTGCCATACGTAACTAGTGTAGGGGCCAATTGCACCGCCTTATAGCAGAGTGCACAGACTTCCAATGGGACCTCCTGCGCCCTGCGCCGTGCCGCGGCTCGTTTCGTTGGAGCAGCCCCGCGCGTCTGGACAAACCTTAAATAAGCTTGGGCATCAAGGTCAACGAGCTCCAAAAAACGTTTGCGCAATTGCTCACTTATTTTAAGCGTTGTTTTTATTTTTTGTCCATGGGGGCTCTTTTCTAAAGAATAATTCGCCACCATGGACAATAGGGCCGCCCCCAACGCCGCCGTTAGTGCCGCAGCTGACCCTCCTCCAGGGGCAGGAGTCCTGGCAGCCAAGACCTCAGTGTATTTCTTTAAGCCATAATTCTTAAACGATTTCATATCCAGCCATCATAGCCCAAAGATCGCCATTATTCAACTTTATATCCTTACTTGCGAATAATTGTAATTTTTGTGATCACAACCGGATTTTTCGGTTTATCCATTGAATCCACAGGAACCGTCGCTATTTTATGCACAATCTTCTGACCTTCAATCACTTGACCGAATATGGTATGGTGCATGTTTAGATGCGGGGTGGGGCCCTCGGTAATAAAAAACTGACTGCCGTTGGTATTAGGGCCTGCGTTGGCCATGGCAAGGCGACCTGCCTGGTCAAATTCAAGTCCTTCGGAAAACTCGTCCTCGAATTGATAGCCTGGACCACCTCTTCCGCTCCCCAACGGATCACCCCCTTGAATCATGAAGCCGGGTATCACGCGATGGAAAATAAGTCCATCAAAGAAAGGACGTGTCACTTGCTCACGACTATTCGGATCAATCCACGGCTTAGTTCCTTCAGCGAGCCCAACAAAATTGGCAACGGTCTTAGGCGCCGCTTGTTCAAAAAGGCTCAAGGTTATATTCCCTTCGGTTGTTTCCATCAAGGCGTACAGACCAGGCGTTAACTCCTTGTCTCCAGCAAGGACAGTAGAAACAATACCCAACAAAATTGGAACACAGATCCATAGAGCAGTACGCATTTTTTGTGATCCTTTCTTTAAATAAAGCACGTTTAATTTTTTTGAGCTGTCATCCAGTGGGGCCCATTGACTGCACGGGCGACGAGCATGCCACTGGCGTTATCTCCAACCACATTGACCATCGTTGCCGGTGGGTCCACGATGGTGCCGACCATCGTAATGATAGGCATGGCCTCCAGGGGAAAACCGAATAGGGTAATGATTAAAAGTTCTCCGATCATCCCACCCGAAGGGATACCGCTGATGACCGTGCCGCACAGAAGCGCCACCGCCACAACTGATACAAGTGTTTGTGCCCCCGAAAACGGTATACCAAAAATACCAAACAATAATGCCATCTTGGCGACCGCAGCCAGGGATGAGCCATCGCTGTGGATTGCCGCACCGATATTAACAACGACTTCCTTGACATCCTCAGGGATGCCTATCTTTTGAGCGGCTGCTAAATTTACCGGAAGAGTCGCTAGACCGCTGCCCGTCCCCCAGGCGGTTACGGCCGGCGGCAGGATATGGGGCCAAAATATTTTAAGACCCCTCCATCCCGATGCCAGCCACACGTAAAAAGAGAAAAAGATAAAAAAATACGCCAAGGACAAAGGATAATAAAGCACAACGACCCTAAGGTATGAACCAAAAAGCTGGGGGCCGAATACCCCCACCAGATAGGCAAAATACGCGCCCAGGCCAATGGGGGCATAGAGCATGACGTAACCGATGACCTTAGTCATGACATCATTGCCGGCAACTAGAAATTGTACAAACGGCTTGGCCTTTAATCCTACCCTAGATGTGGCAAGGCCGATCAAAAACGAAAATACAATTAAGGCAAACATGCTCTCTTTGGAGAACAGTTGCATGAAATCAGCGACGGTCAGTGTACGTACCAACTGTTGGCCAATCGGGATCTTCTCAACATTGACCGGCTGGTCAAAGGCAAGGTGCAGCCCTTGCGCTGGCGGATAAAAGGTAACACCAATGATCATTACAACCGATGCAATGATACCGGTCACGATAAAGATTACAATCATCCAGCCCATGATCTTACCCAGTCGTTTCATGTCCGTCATCTGGGCAACGGCAGAGGAAATTGTAAAAAAAACAAGCGGAACGACAATCGTGAACAACAAATTGATAAAAATGTCACCCAACGGCTTCAGGACCACCGCGCTAGATTGCATCGCCATGCCAATCCCTGAGCCGATCACAATTGAAAAGATGATCAGTTTATTCAATGTCAAAAGCATCCTTAATGATTTCAACTATAGGCTCTCCGTTTTCTTGCGGCGTGACGGCCACAATGTCAAAACGGCAATCGTTATCCAGATTATCTTGACGCGCTAGATATCCCTGCGCTGTACGTATCAATTTCTCTTGCTTTGCCATTGAGATCGATTCAAAAGGGTGTCCGTGGTCTGTTGTGCTGCGGCTGCGCACCTCAATAAAACAAAGCGTTTGACCATCTTTCGCGATGATATCAATCTCTCCAAACAGGTTACGGTAATTGCGTTCGAGCGGGCGGTACCTATTCTTGATGAGCCATTGGACAGCTAAATCCTCTGCCCAGCGTCCCTGGTCCAGATGTCTACGTGTCATTACCGGTAATGAAATGTCCGACGGTGAATGGGCGATAGCCCAAAGCGGCGGATAGCGATTTTGTGTTGGATCGTAGGATAACCTTTATTTTGGTCAAAGCCGTAGTCTGGAAAAATATGATGGTAGATGTTTAAAATCCTATCGCGTACAACCTTGGCCACAATCGAGGCACAGGCAATGGATAAAACCTGTGCATCGCCATTGATGACTGTTCGGACATCATAGGGTAAGTCTGTCGCAAAACGGTTGCCATCAACCAGAAGGCATACTTTGTTATCAAAATTCTCTTGGCCAGCGCACCACTTCGGAAGACGGATGATGAGGTTCCTTACGGCGTTATGCATAGCGAAAAAGGTCGCTTGCAATATATCGGTACGGTCTATAACTAACTCGCTTATGATACCCACGCCTACATATCCCTGCTCGTGAATACAATGAAAGGCGGCTTCCCGTTGCAGTGGCGTCAACTGTTTGGAGTCACGGATGGGAATGGGGAATATATGTTTGCGTAGGGCAACAGCAGCAGCCACGACTGGCCCTGCCAAGGGACCACGACCAACCTCATCAATGCCAATGAGAAAAGAATAACCGGCACTTCTAGTCTTTTCTTCAATTGCGAGCATACACCC